>CAYZKT010000113.1:0-8378 GCA_964478885.1 uncultured Syntrophaceae bacterium
CGGCTCATGAGCCTCGCCATCATCCGGGCGGCGAAGTCCTTGAAGGAGGCCGTGGGGCCCTGGTCGAGCCTCATAACGTAGAGGCGGTCGCACACCCGCTCGAGGGGAACGTTGAAATTGTAGGAGTCCTCCACGACCTGCCGGATCTCCTCCCGCGGCAGTTCGTCCTTCAGGAACGCCTCCGCCACGAGACAGGCTGTTTCCGCGTAGGGCTTCCCCTTGCGTGCCAGGATGTCACCGAGATCGAGCGCCGGGATGGAATCGGGCATGAAGAGCCCTTCGTCGGGCGCCTGCCCCTGGATCAGGGCGTCGCGGAAGGAAACCAGCCCCTTGAACGGCGTGAGGCCGGCCACGCCGTCGAGGCGGCGGTTCGTGCTGTTGTAGCGGATCATGGGGTACCTCTTTGCTGCCGATACGTATTCCTGGCGGGTCAAATCCGACTGGACATCTCTTCACGTGACAGAAGTTGGGAAGCTATGAAGTTGTGAAGTTCGGAGAAGCAATCCCTCAGGAGCCGGCTCTCAGCACATCCAAGCTTCACAACTTCCCAACTTCGAAACTTCTCTTAAGAGAATGCAGCCCCGCCCTCCCTCAAAGCCCCGGCGGGCGATACGCCCGGATGTATTCGATAAATCGCTCGTGGTGCGTCATTAAATCGAATTGACGGCGATAAATCAAATAAAAAGAGCGCTCCATCCGGCACTCCTCGATGGAGAGGGCCGCCAGGAGACCCGATTTGAGCTCGCGCCGTATGGCTTGCGCCGAGATGACCGAGATGCCGAGCCCTGCCAGGATGGCCTCCTTGACGGCCTCGGAGCTGCCCATTTCCGCCACGACGTCAAGAGCCGGGCCAGGGTTGCCCGAGTCCCGCAGGCACTTCTCGACGGTCTCCCGGGTTCCCGACCCCTTCTCACGGATGACAAACGGCTCTTCCGCGATCTCACGGAGACGAATAGCCCTCCGTTTCGCCCAGGGATGGGCCGCGGGAACGGCGAGGACCAACCGGTCTTTCCAGAGCGCCTCGGCAACGAGCTTGCCAGCCGGCGGTCTTTTCCCTATGAAACCGACCTCGGCTTCATTCTCGAGGATCATCTCGATCACTTCGCTGCTGTCGGCCGTGCGCACCGTGGTCCGGATCCCGGGATAGCGTTTTCGGAACCCCCCGATCGTGTTGGGCAGGATGTACGTGGCGGGGATCGTGCTCGCGGCGATGAGTATATCGCCCGACTCCGCATCCCGAAGCCGCATCACCCGGTCGGCGGCCTCCTCCCGGAGTTTGAGGATTCGCCGCGCATAATCGCAGACCAAGCGGCCCTCCGGGGTGAGCGTCAGGGCCCGGCTCGTGCGGTCGACCACCTTCGCCCCCAGGGCGTCCTCCAGGTTGCGGATGTGCTTCGTAAGTGACGGCTGGGTGAGATACATCCTCTTTGCAGCCCGGCTGAAGCTGCGCTCCTCCACGAGGTTGACCAAGGATTCCAGCTGCAGCAGGTTGATATTTTTCATGTCCGTCCGCATACCCCGCCCGTACCATGACTTCTTTCGATAATCAAGGACAATTTATGAATTATATGAATTTGAACTATTCATAAAAGTGCGCTACTGATTCTGTCGATTTCATTTCGTTTTTCATTTTTTCGCCGAAGGAGGAATCCCGTTATGGCCAACCCGTTCGCGTCCCGCGCGGGAATCATCGTCGTCGGCGCCGTCATCGGAGTGACGGCAACGCTGCTGCAGTATTTCGGAAACCCCCCGAACATGGGCATCTGCGTCGCCTGTTTCGAGCGGGACATCGCGGGCGCCTTGGGCCTGCACCGGGCGGGCGTCGTGCAGTACATCCGCCCGGAGATCATCGGCTTCGTCGTCGGGGCCTTCCTCGCCGCGATGCTCGCAAAGGAATACAGGCCCAGGGGCGGCTCGGCCCCGCTCATCCGCTTTTTCCTCGGCGTCTTTGCCATGATCGGCGCCCTCGTGTTCCTCGGATGCCCCTGGCGGGCCATCCTGCGGCTTGCCGGCGGTGACTGGAACGCCGTGACGGGCCTGGCGGGCCTGGCGGCGGGCATCGGCGTGGGCGTGGTGTTCCTGAAATCGGGATACAGTCTCGGCAGGGCCCAGGCGCAAAAGGCGGCCTCGGGCTATCTATTCCCGGTCTTCATGGTGGGGCTCTTCCTGCTTCTCGCCTTTCAGGTCACCTTCGCCGAGGGCGGCCCCCTCTTCTTCAGCCAGAAGGGTCCGGGATCGCAGTTTGCCCCCATCTGGGTGAGCCTCGGCGCCGGGCTGATCATCGGAGCCATCGCCCAGCGGAGCCGCTTCTGCACCATGGGGGCCCTGCGCGACGTCATCCTCCTGAGGGATTTCCACCTCATCAGCGGCGTGGCGGCTCTTCTCGTCGCCGCCACGGCCATGAACCTCGTCCTGGGGCAGTTCAAGCCCGGCTTTGCGGGCCAGCCCATCGCCCACACGGACCACCTCTGGAATTTCCTGGGCATGGTTCTGGCGGGCCTGGCCTTCACGCTGGCCGGCGGCTGCCCGGGCCGGCAGCTCTTCCTCTCCGGCGAGGGGGACCTCGATGCGGGCATCTTCGCCCTGGGCATGATCGTCGGGGCCGGCGTGTCGCACAACTTCAACATGGCAAGCTCTCCTGCGGGAGCGGCCGCTTTCGGTCCGGCGGGCGTCATCGTCGGCCTGATTTTCTGCCTGGCCGTGGGATTTGCGATGCGCGAGGCGTCGCGTTGACGGAGACGGAATCAACGATTTATTCAAGGAAAGGAGATCTACATGAGCGCTACCCGAGTCGATGCCCGCGGCCTTTCCTGCCCGCAGCCCGTCGTGCTGACGAACAGGGCCATCGAGGCAGGCGCGGAGAGCCTTGAAGTCCTCGTCGACAACGAGGTGTCCAAGGAAAACGTGCTTCGCCTGGCAAAGAGGCACAGGATGCAGACTTCGTTCCGCGAAGAGGGCCCCGATATTGTCATTGAAATCAAAAAGTAGTATAAAGGAACATCAACCGGGGCCTTCCCTGCGGGAAAGGCTCCGATTTGTTTAGGAAGGGACACCATCATTCATGTTTTTCAAATCCGGCAAGAAAAACGGGTTCGAGGGCGGCGGCCTCGTGCTCTTCGAAAGCGTGGAAGAGGCCATTAGCGGCGAGCGCGCCCTCAAGGCCGAAGGGGTCGAAAACCGCCTCGTGGCGCCCCCGCCCGAGCTTCGGCGTGGGTGCGATCTCGCGCTGGAGATCAACCTCGTGGAAAAGCCGGCCGTGGAGCGCATGCTCCGCTCCCGGCAAGCCCACTTCATCGACATCCTTCCGATGAAGGGCGACGCGGAACTGCTGCAGGTCGTGCAGGTGACCGATTTCGGCGAATCCGTCATGGTCAAGGCGGGCAACATGAAGCTCACCTTCGACAAGGCCTCGGGCATCGTCCTGAACATTTCGGGCGGCGGCTGCCCCGACATCCCCTACCTGCACGCCGAGATGCTGGCCAAGCCGCTCGACCGGGCGCCCCGTCCGAGGGAAATGGGGCACACCCTGTGCTCCCTCATGCTGGACAGGGCCTACGTGCAGTCCCTCGAGATCTGGAAGAACGGAGGCCGGTGACACCATGCTCTTGATCTGCGGCACCGCCCCACGCAAAGATCTCCCCCTGACGGAAGGAGACGCGATCCTTCAAGGCGACACCCTGCACATCGGCAACGCCACGGTGCCCTGCACGCAGGGCACGGCGGCCCTTGTGAGCGCCGCCTGCAAGACGCTCGAGTTCCTGGGCCAGCCGCCCCCGCGGGCACTGTTCGTGGGCGACGACGGCTCGGGCAAGGGGAGCCGGCTGCTCTACGAGCACCTGATTGTGAACCTGCCCCATCTCGCCCCGCAGGTCGTCGTGCTCCACTACATGCTCCCCGTCATGGGACTCATGCGGAAGGTGAACGAGTCGGCGTCGAAGGCGAAGAAGCGGCCCTTCCTGATCGCAGACGCCGCGGCCATGTACGCGGCCAAGGCGGCCGGGATCGCCCGCGAGTTCGACCTCTTCACCCCCGATCTCTCGGAGCTCGCCTTCCTGGCGGATCCGCAGGCGACCCACCCCGCCTACGTGAGCCGCCACCTCTTCGAATCGGACAGCTCGCGCATCCCGGAGTTGGTCGCCGCCGCTTACGCCAACGGCAGCGCGGCCCGGACGCTCGTGGTGAAGGGGGCAACGGACCACATCGCGCTGGACGGCCGGATCGTCGACCGACTGGCGGAACCCAACCTCCCGGCCCTCGAGGCCATCGGGGGCACGGGAGACACGATCAGCGGGATGGTCGGGGCCCTCGTGAGCGCGGGCTTCGATGCGGTCACGGCGGCGCGCGTCGCGGTCCGGGCAAACCGCACGGCCGGCCTCTACGCCGGGGCCACGCCGGCCACGCGGATCTGGCAGATCATCGAGGCCCTGCCCCGGGTCTTTGCCGATCACCTCGACGAGTGGTCCGGGCAGGCGGGAAACCGGAAAATCGAAAGGAGCGCATCGTGACGACGGAAAAAAAGATCCGGCTCACCGAGATGGTCCACGGGGCCGGCTGAGCGTGCAAGATCGGTCCGGAGGACCTGAACCGAGCGCTGAAAGGGCTGACCGTGAGGCCCGACCCCAACCTGATCGCAGGGATCGAGGGGTTCGAGGACGCGGGGGTCTACCGCCTGCGGGACGATCTGGCGATCATCCTGACGCTGGATTTCTTTACGCCCATCGTGGACGACCCGTATCTCTTCGGGCAGATCGCCGCCACCAATGCCCTGTCCGACGTCTACGCCATGGGCGGCCGTCCGGTCACGGCGATGAACATCATCTGCTTCCCGCCGAAGAAACTCCCCATGGAGGTGCTGAACCGCATCCTCCAGGGCGGGCTCGACAAGATCCACGAGGCGGACGTGACCCTCGTGGGCGGCCACAGCGTGGAGGACGACGAACCGAAATACGGGCTCTCCGTCACGGGCGTCATCCACCCCGATCGCGTCCTGCGCAACCGCGGCGGGCTTCCGGGCGACCGGCTGATCCTGACCAAGGCCTTGGGCACGGGGATTGTCAGCACGGCGATCAAGGGAGAGGAAGCCGACCCGGCCCTCGTCGAAAAGGCCGTCCGGGCCATGGCCACCCTGAACCGCAGGGCCGCCGAGCTGATGACGCAGATGCCCGAGATCCACGCCTGCACCGACGTGACGGGATTCGGCATGCTGGGACACGCCAGCGAGATGATCGAGGGAACCGATGTCGGGTTGAGGATCCAGTCCTCGGCCGTTCCGTATTTCGACGGCGTGCGGGAACTCGTGGAAGGCGGGTACGTGCCCGGGGGCCTCTACCGCAACAAGAACTTCCGGATGCCGATGATCGACGTCGAGCCCTCCTGCCCTGAGTGGCTGCTGGAGATCCTCTTCGACCCCCAGACCTCGGGGGGCCTGCTCATCGCCCTGCCCGCGGGGGATGCGGAAACCCTTGTCAGGAAAATGCGCGAGGCCGGCATCCGCGATGCGGCCGTGGTGGGGGAGGTCACGGCGGACCGGAGGGGCAGAATCCGGGTCGTCTGATGTCCCGGAAGGGTTATTGCGCCTGCCGGAGTTTCTGGGCCTCCTGCAGCAATTCATACTGGCGCTGGCGGTTTTCTCTTGTCGAGGGCATGGGCTCGCGTGCCTGCGCCTCGAGCCGCTCGGCTTCCTGAAGCCGCTTCTGCCTCTCCCGCTCCCGCTGAGCGTCGCGTTTCTCGACCGTCTTGACCACTTCGTCGAGCTGCCGGTCCCTCTGCCGGATCGCCTCCTCGGCCGTCATGGTTCCCGGGGGAACCGCTTCACCCGTTTTTTCCACCGCCTCCGCCGGCGGGATGGCGGCAGCCGGCCTTCCCGAAACGACGGGCTCGGCCTTCACCCCTTTCGGGGGCTTGTCCGTGAGCACCACCGCCCCGTCCCTGTCCGTGTACCGGTAAATCGTCTGCGCATCGACGGACGGCCCGACAAAGCATACCAGGCAGGAAATGACGGGAATCATCCATACGATTTGCATGATTCTGCACCTGTACCCTGCCACCTGTCACCCTGATTCTGCACCCTGTGCCCGAGACCCTATACCCGATACCCTGAAGCCAGCGGCTTCGCCGCTACGGCATCTCCCGGAGCCGCTGTGCCTCCTGCAGGAGCTTCATCTGCCGATTGATGTTCTCCTGGGTCGGCTGCATGGGCTTGTTGGCCTCTTTCTCAAGCCGGTCGGCCTCCTCGAGGCGGCGCTGCTTTTCCTGCTGCCTCTCCCGCAGCTTTCGCTGCACCTCTTCCCTCTGTTTCTGAATCTCCTCGTCGGCAACCTTCCTCATCTCGGCATCGCGGGCCTCCTCCGGCGGAGCGGCCGGCTCCCGGACCCCGGGTCTTGGCATGGGGGCTGCCTGATCCCGCCTCCCCGGCACCGGCATGGGTGCGGGTCCCTGCGCCTCCGGGGCGACCGTCTGTCTTTCGGAGGGAGCGAGGTCCGAGTTGTCGAGAACCTCCCCCCGCACTCCCGGGGGCGGGTTGTCGGTGATGACGATCCGCCCCTCCTTGTCGGTATAGCGGTACAGCTGTGCCGGGGCGTCGCCGGGCATCAGCAGGATCACGACCCATGCCGAAACGAGGACGGTAGCCAACAATCTCGCGGGGTGCTTGCTCATGGTCTTCTCTCCCTGCCGGTTGATCTGTAAAGCTTCAATAGGGACTATCGAACGAATCCATGATTTTCTTTAATGGTTTCGCTTCACTCTACCCCCAAGACCAAAAAGAATCAATACGGCGATTCGCCCCCGTCCAGGGCCCTTCGGATCGTGCCGCCGCCCAATACGATCCCCTCGCGGTACAGGACGACCGACTGCCCCGGGGTCACGGCTTCCTGCGGCTCGTCGAAGACGACCCGGAGGGAGTCGGGGCCCGCTTCGACCCGGCACGGGGCCGGCCGGTGGGCGTAGCGGATCTTCGCCTGGGCGGTTTCCGGCAGGTCATCGACCAGGAGGTTCACCTCCCCCGCCTCCAGCCCAACGGAGAAGAGGGCCTCCTTCGGGCCCACGACAACGAGGTTTGCCGCCGGGTCGATGGCCAGGACGTAGAGGAGGTCCCCCCGCCCTGCCGACAGGCGCGCCCGCTGGCCGATCGTGTAGTGGACGATGCCCCGATGGGTGCCCACGACCTGCCCGAGCCGGTCCACCATCCTGCCGGGGCCCATCCCGGGGAAGCGCTCCGCGAGAAACGTCCCGATCCCGCCACGGGGGATGAAGCAGATATCCTGGCTGTCCTCCCGCTGCGAAACGGGCAGCCCGGCACGCGCCGCCAGCGTCCGGACCTCCGGCTTCGTGTACTCGCCCAGCGGCATGTGCATGCGCCCGAGCACCTCCCGCCTCACCCGGTAGAGAAAGTAGGTCTGGTCCTTCCTGCGGTCCTTCGGCGCGGCCAGGGCCGGCTTTCCGCCCCGCTCGGCGATACGCGCGTAGTGCCCCGTGGCCAGGCCTCCGTAACCGAACTGCCGGGCCTTTTCGAGTACCATCCCGAATTTGATGTCCCGGTTGCACAGAACGCAGGGGTTCGGCGTCCTGCCCTGCCGGTATTCCGCCAGGAAGGGCTCGATGACGAGCCGCTCCAGGTCGGCGCCGAAATCGAGCGCGTGGTGAGGGATTCCCAGCATGCGGCAGACCTTTGCCGCATCCTCCACATCCCTGGAGCCGTACCCGACGGCCCCGTCGCCCTGCCGGTAAAGGGTCAGCCCCGCGATGTCCAGGCCTCGCTCTACAAGGAGCAGGGCCGCCACGGAACTGTCCACCCCGCCGCTCATGGCAACGAGGATTTTCCCGGACGCCGGGCCCTCGGGGGGCATGGTGATCACCGAACCGCGGGCTCGGAACCACGCCGCAAGCCTCTCCATCGCCTCCCGCTCGCGCCGGGAGAGTTCCCCGGGGCCCAGCATCTCCCCGAAGTAGCCGTTCACCACCGCCGTTCCGGCCTTCTCCAGCACTCCCGCGAGATAAGCCGGGTCGCCCGCCTGGAGATAGAGGCTCACGTCGTTGATGAAGAGCATGTCCCGGCCCAGCGCTTCGACCTGCCGGAGAACGCCCTCGATGGCCTCCCGGTTTCGCCGCGCTTTTTCCACCGCCTCCCCCTCGGTCGCCGAGGTAAGGCGGGGCGCAAGGACGGGCACGCGCAGGGTGACGACGCCCGAGCCGTCAGGCGGCCTGAGCCTGCCGCCCACCCCCTTGAGCCCCCGGGATCGCAAACTTTCGTCGGGGATCTCCGGCGCGAGGTCGATGACGGCGATCCGCTCCCCCAGCCCCTGCCGGCAGAAATCTTCCAGGATCTCCCGGCAAAGGGTCGTCTTTCCCGAGTTGACGTCGCCCAGGATCAGCGTTTT
>CAYZKT010000114.1:0-8319 GCA_964478885.1 uncultured Syntrophaceae bacterium
CCTGTTCCAATCCTGGGTAAAAAGGATGCCCCCCCGCCTCCACTCTCTCCTTGCGCTACCTATCTCCCTGGTAATCCTCTCTCCTGCAGAAGGACCATATGAGGCGGAGGGGCACTATTCGTGATGAGGAGAACGGAGGAACAGGGATTTCCCAAAGACCCCTGGAAAAGGTCCAGACCCCATGCCGGGTTGTCAGACGCTCATTTCGTGAGGAAAAACAGGGAACTGGGGCTCAACTCCCGGGGCTCGTCCCCGTCTCTTTCCCCTTCGTCCCCCTCTGACTCTACGGCAGTTTCGTCCCCGATCCGTCTGAATTCGTCTAGAAATCGAAGCCTCTTCTCCAAGTCCTGAGAAAAGGCCTGGTCTTGATGCTTCATCGATGAGACTCCATGAAACCGGCCGACCCGCGTCATCACCCCGCCTCTCTTAAACCCCGCGCGACGGATGATGCGGAAACCGGGACACTTCTTTGTGCCGCTTATGCCCTTAACCCAGGGCGAGATAAAAAGCAATATCAGATTAGATACTGCGCAATATCAGGTCATACCTGACATTGTGAATAAGGGATTGTTTTTGAAATGGAAGTGTAGCCGACGCCGCCCCATAACGGCTAGAAGGTGGACAGCAGAAAGGACCGGAGGTTGGCCTTCTTGTTCTTGATGCCCACCTTGATCCGGATGTTGTCCCGGTGAAAGTCGACGGCCCGGGCCGAGACACCGAGCACATCGGCGATTTCCTTACTGGTTTTCCCCTCCCGGATCAGGCTCGCCACCTGGATCTCCTTCGGGGTGAGGTTGAGGTGCCGCGTCCCGAGGTTGCGCAGGAAGGGGGACAGAATATCCTGAAGATGCTCGTCGAGAATCTCGACGTACGATGCCTGTTCCTGGGAGAGCCGGCTCTTCCGCAGCTTCTCCACGTAGGGCACCACCAGCTTCTTGACGTTCGCGAGGATCCTCTCCTCCAGTTCGCTCTTGTCCTCCTCGCGGTGCTTGAGCAGGACCCGCAGCGCCGTGTTCATCTCCTCGAGGTTTCGGGACTTGTGCTCCAGTTCCTCCTCGCGCTTCCGCAGGGCCTCTTCCATCCGGCGCCTCTCGGTGATGTCGCGGATCGATTCGATGGCCCCGACGACGGTGCCAGACGAGTCGCGCAGGATGCTCGCCGTACCATGGAAATAGCGCTGCCCCCCCTTGAGGGCCGGCATGTAAGCCTCGCCCACGAGAACCGTGTCGTGCCGTTCCGTCGAGACGTACGTCCCCTCGTACCGGCTGTCGGGTTTCAGGGCCAGATCGATGAGGATAGGCCTTCGCTCGCCGTAGAAGGGCATCGCGTACTCGTAGTCGCCCTTGCCGATCATCTCCCCCGCCGGCACCCCCGTCATGTCCTCCATGGCCCGGTTCCAGGCGATCACCCTGCCGTCGGCGTCGATGACGAAGGTGGCGTCGGGCAAAAAATCGATCACGTCGGCAAGGAACCGCTCCGATTCCTTGATCCTCTCCTCGGTCTGCTTGCGCAGCGTGATGTCCATGAGGGAGGCGACACTCTTACGGGTCCCCGGGATCATGGAAACCGTCATGGTGACGCTCCGGACCCGGCCGCCGCGGTCCCGGAAACGAACCTCGTAGCTGCGCGGCACCGAGTCCGGGTCGATCCGGCGCCGGGAGTGAAAGGCCAGCATCTGCTCCAGGTCCTCCCCGTGGATGAACTCGGTCCAGCGCCGTTTGCCCTCCACTTCGCCCTTGGTAAAGCCGGACTGCTTCTCGAACTCGGCGTTCACCATGGAGATGGTCGTGTCCTCCTCGACGATCATCGTGGCGGTGCCCGTCGTCTCGAAGATGGCCCGGTACCGGGCCTCCGAGTCCGCAATCGCCTGCTGGGCACGGAAGTGCTCCGTGACGTCGTCGACCATCTCGATGGCCGCAGTGACGCAGCCGTCCCGATCCAGGACGGGCGACGAGACAATCCGGTAATGCCTCACGCCGCTTTCCGAGGGGGTCTCGGTGACGGACTCGTGGACCTGGCCGTCGCGGAGCGTTTCCGCCGTCGGGCACCAGGGGCAGATGTGCTCCAGGGGAGGGTTGTTGAAGGCCCGGTGGCAGACGGGTTTGTCCGCCGCGTCGATCGCGGGGAACCACGTCCGCATCTGCCGGTTCAGGGCGAGGATTTCCATGTTCGGGCTGATGAGCGCGATCCCGATCCCGATGTTGTCGATGACGCTCCGGTGCAGGTCCTCCGAGGCGGCCAGGGCCTCTTCGGCCCTCTTCCGGTCGGCGATCTCCTCCAGAAGCTGGCGGTTCTTCATCTGCAGCTCCGCCGTCCGGACTTCCACCTCGTGCTCGAGTCGGTCCAGGGCGTGCTTCAGATCGCTCTCGGTCCTCTTCGTGTCGGTGATGTCGCGGATCAGGGCCTGCTTGGAGAGAGTGCCGTCAGGGTTGCGGACGGGCGTGTTGACGATGGAATACCAGCGGCGGTCTTTCGGGCTCTGGATCTCCCACTGCACGGTCTCGCCGGCGAAGATGCGCTCGTTGATGCACCAGGGGCAGATCTCGTCGCGCTCGTGGAGCACCCGGTAGCATAACTCCCCCGTGGCGTCTCTCCCCGTGCGCTCGATGAGCCGCCCGTTCATGTACTCGATGCGGTAGTCCCGGGAGCAGATGTAGATGAACCCGTCGAAGGCGTCGACCATGGCGCGCAGCCGCGACGCGGTCACGGCGGGGCTCAGGCCCGTTTCCGGCCGGTCCGGGCCTGCACCGCGGGGTTTCGTCCCGTGCTTCCCTTCGCGCTTGACCATGCTCGTGCCTCTAGTTCAAGGGCCCTTGGGGACCCTTTTCCGCCGGCCCCCCCTCGACGCCCCCCGCCCCGGCGGCGCGGTACTGGGTGAGCTCCCACCCGTCCTCGCCGCGGCCGCATCGCAGGACGTAGACCCCGCCGTCATCGGCGAGCACCTTGAAGTAGTCGTGGTCCTCGCCGAACCAGCGGTCGAGAACCTCCACGACCTCGCGGCGCTTCTCGCCCAGGCTGAACCGCAGGGGCCTCTCGCCGCCCCGGTACCCGTCGTAGGTTTCCACGCGGACCTTCATATCGTGGATCTCCGCCCGGGGGAAAGCCGCATGCCGCAGCGGCGCGCGCGTCCCGGTGACTGCCTTCGCCTTCCCGCCGTCTTCGTTTTGATCGTATCAGCCCGCGGGAAAATGTCAAGCCGCCCCACGACCGGCACCGGAAACAAAAAAACCGCCCTTGCCTGGAAACGGGCGGTTTTGCCGACAGGGGATGCTGCTCGAGTCAGATCCTTCACGCATGGGGTCATTTTCCGTCCAGCAGGATCCTCCCGATGCTCTCCAGGACACAGGAGACCTCCCGGGCGCCGATGTCGTTGTGCAGCACCATCCGCAGCGTGTGCTCCGTGCAGACCTTGGCCTTGATCCCGTACCCCAGGAGCTTCTCCGCGAAGAGAGACGCTTTCCAGCCCGCGGGGGCCACGTCGAGGTTGACGATGTTGGTCAGGACCCCTCCCCGGTCGACGGCGATCCCCTTCGCCTCGAGCCCACGGCGCATCGTCTCGGCGTTTTCATGGTCCTCGGGCAGGCGCTCCACCATCTTCGTCAGGGCCAGGATGCCGGGGGCCGCGATGACTCCCGCCTGCCGCATGCCGCCCCCGATCCGCTGCCGGACCCGCCGGGCCTCGTCGATGAAGTCTTTCGACCCCATCAGCATGGAGCCCAGGGGCGCCGCGAGTCCCTTGCAGAGGCACACGTCCACGGCGTCGCAGAAGCCCGTCAGCTCCCGAACGGTCGTGCCCGTGGCCAGGGCTGCGTTGAAGATCCTCGCCCCGTCCATGAAGAGGGGCAGGCCGTGCCTTTGCGCGATCTCGACGGTGTCGGCATACCGGCCCTTCTCGACGGCCAGCCCCCGGTCGAGGTGAAAGGTGTTCTCCAGGCAGATCAGGCGAGTACGCGGCCGCTGCACGCCGGGCGGCATGATCGCCCGGCCGAGTTTCGCCGTGTCGTAGACCCCCGTGTCGCTTCGCAGGGGACGCGGCTGGGCTCCCGAAAGCGCCGAGATCCCGCCGGTTTCCAGGTTGTAGAGATGGGAATCGGAAAAGACGACGATCTCGTCGCCCGGCTTCGTGTAGACCATGACGGCGATCTCGTTGCTCATGGTCCCGGAAATGGTGAGCAGGGCCGCCTCCTTGCCGAAGATGCCCGCGGCCAGTTCCTCGAGCTCGATGACCGTGGGGTCGTCCCGCAGGATGTCGTCCCCGACGACGGCGTTTCTCATGGCCTCCCGCATCTCGGCGGTGGGTTTCGTGACCGTGTCGCTCCTGAGGTCGATGATGCGATCCATGGCTTCCTCCGGGGGCTCGGCGGCAGGGCCGTTACCCGGTGCGGCGTTGCCGTTGTAGCGGGCCTCAAAATCGGCCCCGGTTTTTTTACCACAATCGGGGGGAAAGTTCCGCTATTTGTTGAGCCGGCGGGCTCCCGCCCGCCTCCGGATTGCAAGGAGGGTAAAAAAAGGGCCTCTCGTGAGAGAGGCCCGGAGGGGAGTGAAAGGGAGAGAGGTTGGGATTATCGGGTGTTGACCTTCCGGCGGTCGTGTTTTTGCCTGTAGATGCGGTCGCTCGAGCGGTCCTGCATGTTGTGGAGCTTCTGTCGCTCCTTCGACGTGAGCCGGCCGTCGGCTTTCATCCGCTGCTCCGTCTGCTGGATCCTCGCCTGCTCGGCCTCGAGCTTCCCGGCCTCCTTCGGGGTGAGCTCGCCGCTCTTGACGCCCTGGTCGATGCGCCGCTCCTGGTTCTGCATGCGCTGCTGGATGCCGGGATCGCCGGTACCGGGATTCGGGGCCTGGAACTGGCCGTAGGCCACCTCCGCCGCAACGAGAAAGCCGAGTCCCGCGATGAATGCGAACTTGAAAAACGAGTGCATGGGATCCTCCTGAAGAATGGGGTCGTCGTCCTTGGCTGGGAAAACGAAGGGAACGGCTGCCGGTTGACAGGGGGCCTCAATAATTTCTTTTCCCCCGGCTGTCGCCGCTGCCCCTTTCGCCGCGCGGCAAGGGTCGGCTGTGCTGCCCCGGGTCCCGATAGGTGTCCCTGCGGGTATCCGGTCGCGGCTCCACGGACCGTTGTCGATACTTCTCGCGCAGCGAGTCCCGCTGATCCGGGGGAAGCCGGCGGTACTTTTCGCGGAGCGACTCCCGCTGATCCGGGGGGAGCTGGCGGTACCACTGAGAGCGTTCGCGAAGGCGCTTCTGTTCGTCCGGGGGAAGTTTTTTGAAATCCTCATATCCCCGGCGGATCGTCTCCCTGCGCTCGGGCGGAAGCTCCCGCCATTTCTGATACCGCTGGGTTGCCTGCTCCCGCTCGGTCGGCGTCATGCGCTGCCATCGATCGACGCCTTTCCGCAGCCGGTCCTGACGCTCCGGGCTCATGCTGTTCCAGCGGTCCTGGAAAGGCTTGAGCGTCTTCTGCTCCTCGGGGGTGAGCCGATCCCAGGAGGTGCCGCCGGCCTGGCCCCAGGCGCTCCCCGTCAAAAACAGGATCAACGTTGCAACGAGAATTGCGGTCCGCCTGCTCATCTGACCTTTCCTTCTCGAACACAGGCCCTACGTGCTGCTGCCGCCGTTGCCGACGTCCGCGAGCCACTCGTAGAAATCCATGCCCTCGTAAAGCTCCATGTTGTCCGCGTACAGGACGATCTCGAACTCATCCACGCTCTTCACGGGCAGTTCCTGCTTCGGCGGGTCCACCCAGACCGCAAAGAGGATCACCGCGGCGGCCGCCGTGGCGAAGGCCCCGGCGCGCATCCAGTTCGGGACGCGGAAGAACCCCCGCGAGCGCTCGCCTGCGGCCTCGACGGCCTTCGCGCGGGCCTCGCGGAGCCGCTCGAGCGTCCCGGCGTCGAGACGGCCCTCGGAGGCCAGAAGGGCCTGCCTGGCTTTTTCTAAGAATCGGGCCTCTTTGTCGCTGAGATTGCCGTTCATGGCTGAAACTCCTCCAGCTTGATCTGCAGGGCGTGCACCGCCCGGGAGTAATGCGTCTTTACGCTGCCCTCCGAGCATCCCATGGCCCGGGCGGTCTGTGCCGTGTCGAACCCCTCCCAGGCGCGAAGGACGAAGGCCTGCTTCTGTCTCAGGGGCAGTTTCGACAGGGCCGCCTGGAGGGCCCCGGTGAACTCCTGCCTCATCACCCCCTCGGCCGGGTCCGGAGAGACCGTGTCGGCCACGCGGGCCATCGGGTCCTCCTCGTCTTCCTCGCCGTCGCGGGGCCTGCCGAACCAGTCCTGGAAACGCCGCCGGACGGCCGTTCGCCTGTACCAGTCGGTAATGCGGCTGTGCAGGATCGTGTAGAAGAGGACGTTCCACTCTCCTGCGGGCCGGCCGGCATAGAGCCGGACAAAATGAAGCATCGTGTCCTGCACGATGTCGAGGGCATCGTCGGGACTGCCGCAGGACAGCCGGGCCATCCCGAAGGCGCGCCGTTCCACCTGGGCCAGGAACCGGTTCAGTGCCGCGCTGTGGTCCAGACTCTTTCTCTCCCCGCCCCCTCGGCGACAGGCAGCCGGGAGGGGGCTTCTGATTTCTGTAACGTCCAAGCGGTCAAACGGTTGACAAAACTCTTTACATTCTCAGGACCTTGGCGCCCCGGATCCTCCGGTTCTTCAGCTCCGCAAGGGCCTGGTTCGCCTCTCCAAGGGAATACTCCCGGACCTCCGGGAGGATGGGGATGCCGGCGGCCAGCTCCAGGAATTCCCGCACATCGGCCCGGGCCACGTTGGCCACGCTCTTGATCTCCTTCTCGAGCCAGAGGTGGGCCGGGTAGTCCAGATGCAAGAGCCGGTCCCGGTCCCCCTCCTCTTTCCGGATCGCGTTGATCACGAGCCGCCCCCCGCTCTTCAGGCTCGCCAGCGCCTCCACGACGGGCCCCCAGGCGGGTGTCGTGTCGATGACGGCGTCGCAGGGCTCGGGGGGCCGCTGCGCCGTCTCCCCCGCCCAGGCGGCGCCCAGCTCGAGGGCAAACGCCCTCTCGGCCTCGCTCCGGGCGAACACGAAGACTTTCGACCGGGGGAACCTGCAGCTCACGGCCTTGAGCACGAGGTGCCCCGAGGCCCCGAAGCCCGTGAGACCCAGCACTTGCCCGTCGCGAAGGCCCGTCAGCCTCAGCGAGCGGTAGCCGACGGCCCCCGCACACAGGAGCGGCGCCGCCTGGGCGTCGGAAAACACCTCGGCAATGGGGTGGGCGAAGTCCTCGGGGACGGTCATGTACTCGGCGTACCCCCCGTAGGCGTCGCGCCCGGTGGCCCGGAAATCGGGGCAGAGATTCTCGTTCCCGCCCAGGCACTGAGGGCAGGCCCCGCAGGCCGAGTAGATCCATGCGACCCCCACGCGGGCCCCGATGGGGAAACGGCCCGCCCCGGGGCCGTTCTCCGCGACGCGGCCCACGACCTGGTGGCCCGGGACGACAGGCAGCCGCGGCGGGGGGGTGCGTCCCTCGATCTCGTCGAGCTCCGTGTGGCAGACCCCGCAGGCGCCGACCTTCAGGAGGATCTCGCCCGCCCCCGGGCGGGGTTCGGGGAGTTCGACGAGGCGAAGGGGCGCCCTTTCATCGGCAAGGCTCACGATCCTCTCCAACATCATCGCTTTCACGGCCCTTTCCCTCCGACGGGACCGGGATGTCATGGACCCCGCCCGGCCATGGATTATAGCGCCGCGGGGGACTCTTTTCACGAAAAAGATGCCGGGACTTCCGGCATGCATTTTGCTTCACTGACCGTATAGCTTCTGATCTTGAACAGAATACGGCAGGCCTAAGGAGAAACGTGATGCAGAGGGGAGTTCTCACAAGGGACGACGTAGAGAGATTCGAAGGCGAACTGGGACGGCTCATCGTGGTGAAGAAGGCCCTCGAGCTGGCCCTCATCAACCCGGCGATCCGGGACGAGCAGAAAAGGGCTTACAGCAGGGCCCTGGAGCAGTGCGAACGGACGCTTCGGGAGTTCCGGCGCGCGCTGATCGCCATGAAGGTCGGCCTTTCCCGCTGGGCCCCGCATCGGCGGATCGAGCAGGCGGCCTGATCCGGCCCCGAACCCGGCCCGTAGACGAAACGGCTGCCTCACCCTGTGCGCCCGCAGCAGACGGGCGGCAGCCCCGCAGATTTGTGAAATGAAAAGCCCCGCGCTTGGCGGGGCTTTTTCCGTTGAGGCTATCTCTTCTTCGGCTCCGTCAGTTTCGCCTTGCACTCCGGCGAAAGGTCCTTCTCGTGCTCCTTGAGGCACTGGACGATACGCCCCTGGCCCGGCTTGACGTCCTTGCAGTGTTTATGAACAA
>CAYZKT010000115.1:0-8308 GCA_964478885.1 uncultured Syntrophaceae bacterium
TCCGTTATGCCCGGCGGCACACCGCGCCCGTTGCGCGGCGCCGCCTCAACCGGCCTGGGCGACCCGTTTGTCGAACAGGGCCGATATCTCCCCGGGGCCGTAGCCCAGCTCGCCCAGGATCTCCTCGCTGTGCTCGCCGGGACGCGGCGGCAGGCGCCGGATTTCCGCCGGCGTTGCGGACCACTCGGTGGGCGAGCGCATCAGCCGGATCTTCCCTTCGCTGGGGTGATCCAGGACGCTGTAGAAACCCGTGGCGCGCAGGTGCGGGTCCTGCAGCAGCGATTCCAGGGTGTGCAGGGGGGCGACGGGGATGTCGGCGGCCGTCAGCAGCCCGATCCACTCGGCCGTCGCTCGCGTCCGGAAGAACTCCGCCGCCAGCCCGTAGAGCTCGTTGATGCACTGCGTGCGGTTCGTCAGGGTCCGGTATCGAGGGGTGGCGCGGTATTCGTCGGCCCGGCCGGCGAGGGCGAAGAACGTCTCCCAGTGCCTGTCGGTGTAGATCACGGCGCAGACGTAGCCGTCCTTCGTCGCGTAGGGCCTGCGCTCGGGCGCCAGGATCCGGACATACCCTGCGGGGCCCAGGGGAGGAATGAACGTCTCGCCGTAGAGGTTGTCGCCCAGGAGGAACTGGACCATGGTCTCGAACATGGGGATGTCGATGGCCTGGCCTTCGCCCGTGCGCTCGCGGTGGAAGAGGGCGGCCGTGACGGCGCCCACGGCGTAGATCCCCGTGGTGCGGTCGCAGAAGTTGACGGGGAAGTAGCGCGGCACGTCGCCCGACATCTGCGCGAAGGTCGCGGAGTAGCCGCTGACTCCCTGGATGAGGTCGTCGTAGGCGGGCTGCGCCGCGTAGGGGCCGCCGCGGCCGAAGCCGAACATGCCGGCGTAGATCGCCCCGGGGTTGAGCCTGCGGATCTGCTCGTAGCCCAGGCCCAGCCTCTCCATGGCCTGGGGCCGGATATTGTAGGCCACCACATCGGCCTTTTGGCACAGGCGGAGCATGGCCTCCAGGCCCTCGGGTTTCTTGAGGTCCAGCAGGATGCTGCGCTTGTTGCGGTTGAGCTGCAGGAAGAGCGGCCCCATGCCCCTTGTGCGCGACGGGCCGGCGGCGCGCAGGGGGTCGCCCCCGGGGGGAGCCTCCACCTTGATCACGTCGGCGCCGAAGTCGCCCAGGATCTGCGTGGCGTAGGGCCCCATCACGATCGTCGTGAGGTCGACGACGCGGATCCCTTCGAGCGCCCGTTTCATGCTTGTCTCCGCCATCCCTGGCACCTCCGTCACCCTTGCGCGCCGATCAGGCACGGACGGCCTGCTGGGGGTTTTCACAGTAGGGCGGCGAGTAGATCACGAGGACCTTGACCGGCTCGTCGCTGACGACGGCGAAAATGTGGGACTCGCCGGCGGGAAAGAAGCAGCACTCGCCGGGCCCGATCTCGCGCTTGCAGCCCGCCACTTCCACATGCGCCCGCCCCTCGAGGATGTAGCAGACCTGCTCGAGACCGGGGTGTACGTGCGGGAGGGCGCCGGGGCCCTTCTCGAGGACGCCGAGGACGACCTCGAGATTCTTTGCGCCGTTGTCGGGGCCGATGAGGCGGCGGTTCAGCGTGCCCACGTGATTCTTGGGGCTGTAGGCCGGCACATCCTCGGGCCGGATGAAATACCTCGATTCCATGGAAACCCTCCTTCGGTGACGCCGTCCCGCAAGCGCGACGATGCGGGAAATCGATACAGGATGGGGGAAAACGGGGTGGGGCAAGTCACGTCGCCTGCCCGATGCATCCGCAAAATGCGTGCCCGGCCGAAAGGCCCGGGACGGGCACTGTCACCCGGGAATCGCTCCGGCTTGTTCTCGGAATAAATAATCTTTGATATCAGCCACTTGATGAAAGAAAGGCGCAGGCGGGGGGACCCGGTGCCTGCCATTCGGGGGCAATGCGGGGACTGCGAAGGGTAACGGCCCTTTTCACTAAGTCCAATTTATTGGACAAAAAATCGCAACGTCTCGGCGTATAAACATTTCAAGTAGCTTACATTAAACAATTTCTAATTAATTAGACTTGTTCCCCTTTAATTCCGAATTATTAGAATCAATCCTGCCGATCTCGAGCTGCTTGATCTTGTTGTAGAGGGTCGCCTTCGAGACCCCGAGGTCGCGGGCGATGATCTTCTTGGACTCCATCGACTTGCCGTGATCCCTCAACCGCTCGAGGATCACCTTGCGCTCGAAGTCCCGGACCAGTTCGGCGAGCGTCCCGGTCCGCCGCCCCCCGGTCATCGACTCCAGGCTAAGTGCACGCGGGAGGTGTTGGTCGGCAATGACGGAATCATCGGCCATCTGGGCGGCGAATTCGACGGTGTGGATCAGCTCCCGGACGTTCCCGGGCCAGCGATACTTCGAGAAGCTCTCGTAAACCCCGGGGTCGAAGGACAGCCGCCGCATCGTCTTGCGGCCGCACAGGGCCAGGAAATGATCGGCCAGCACGCGGATATCGACGCCGCGCTCCCGCAGCGGCGGGATGTGGATATTGAGCACCCAGAGACGGTAGTAGAGATCCTGCCGGAATTCGTTCTCCGCGGCCATGCGGCTCAGGTCCCGGTTGGTCGCCGTGATGACCCGCACGTCGAGCGGGGTCTCCTGGGTGTCGCCCACGCGGCGGATCGTCCGCTCCTGCAGCACCCTCAGGAAGCGCCCCTGCATCTCGGGGGTCAGCTCGGCGATCTCGTCGAGGAAAATCGTCCCGCCGTCGGCGATTTCGAAGAGGCCGACCTTGCCCCCCTTCCGGGCGCCCGTGAAGGCCCCCTCGACGTAGCCGAACAGCTCGCTCTCCAGCAGCGAAGCCGACAGGGCGGCGCAGTTGACCGTGACGAAGGGCCCCGTCGCGCGATCGCCGGCGTTGTGGATGCCCTGGGCGAGGATCTCCTTGCCCGTCCCGCTCTCGCCCGAGATCAGGATGTCGTTGCCGCCGCGGGCGAACCGCCTCGCAAGCTCGACGACCCGCAGGATGCCGTCGCTCGCGCCGACGATGTCGTCGAAGGTGTGCCGCGCGGGGTAGGCGTGGTTGACGATGGCCTTCAGGCGGTCGGTCTGGCGGAGGATGCGCTGCATCTCCTTCGAGAGGCGCTCGACCTCGGTGATGTCCTTGAAGACGCCGATGCCGCCCTTGATCTTTCCGTCGAGCACGATCGGCGCCAGGTCCACGACGTAGTCGATGTCCCCCTCGCGGCGGAACACGCCCGACAGGGGCTTGCCCGAGCGCACGACGTCGGGCAGCCTGGCGCCGGGGCGGACGTCCCGCAGCGGGCGGCCCAGGATCCTGTCGCGCGGCACGCCGGTGATGCGCGTGTACTCGTCGTTGAGATACCGCACGACGAACTCGTCGTCGATGATCATCACCCCGTTGTTGATGGAGTCCAGGATGCTGAGCAGCCACCGGATCGACTCTTCCGGGGACTCCAGCACGTGTTTGAGGGTGTCGATGTCACTATGGGCGTTTTCGTTCGGCGCCACCGCGGGGGCTCCTCCTGGGTCGGAATGGGACACGATGCAGCAGTAGCATATCCGGGCCGTTCCTTCAATGCGCAGCTCAGCGCCCGCCGTCCCGCGTAAAGTCGATGTAGCCCTGCTCGACGTCGGTGCGCACGAGCCGGACGCGAAGGCGGTCGCCCACGTCGAGGCCGGAGAAGCCCTCGACGAGCCTCCCCTCGACGGGCTGGCCGTCGATGCGAACCCAGGTGCCCTTGGGGGCCGCGCCGGTGACGACGGCGTCGAAGCGCTCGCCGATGCGCGCCTCGAGAAGGAGCGCGAAGGCCGATTTGCGCACGAGGCGCTCGACCTTGTTGGCGTCGTCCTCCTTGCGGGTGCAGTGGCGGGCGAGCAGGGCAAGCTCTTCATCGTCGTAGGGCACGGGCAGGCCCTCGACGGCGGCCTTCACGAGCCGCTGCGTGACGAGGTCGGGGTAGCGGCGGTTGGGCGCCGTGGAGTGTGCGTAGTCCTTCACGGCCAGGCCGAAGTGCCCCGGCGCCTCACGCCCGGGCAGATCGGCCATGTACTCTCCGGATCCGATGAGCTTGATGACGGTCTGGGAAAGGTCGTGAAAGCGCCCGGGCTCGCTCGACCGCTGCGCCGTCAGGAATTCTTCCAGGGCCTTCGCGTCGGGCTCTCCGGGCAGCGTCCAGCCCGTCCGGGCCGCCACGTCGACGATGCGCTCCCAGCGCCTCGGGGCGTGGACCACGCGGCGGATCGAGGGGAAACGCCGGGACTCGAGGAACCGCGCAACCGTCTCGTTGGCGGCGATCATGAAGTTCTCGACGAGTTCCCTGGCGCGGTTCTTCCGCTCCACGCGCCAGGCCCTGACCTCGCCGCCCTCGATGACGGGGCTCGCCTCCACCGTCTCGAGGTTGAGGGCCCCGCAGGCCTGGCGGCGCGCCCTCAGGGTCGCGGCGGCGGCATCCTGGAGCCGGAGGTTTTCGGCCAGGCCCTCGACGCGCTGCACGGCGGCGGGCGCCGGGCCGCGGCCCTCGAGCCAGGCCGCCACGTCGTTGTAGGCAAGCCTCGCCCGGCTGCGCACGCGCGCGCGGTACACGTCGACGCCGCCGACGATGCCGCCGGCCCCCACCGCCATCTCCACGACCACGGCGGCGCGGTCCTGGCCGTCGTTGAGCGACGTGAGCCCCGTCGAGAGCTCCTCGGGAATCATGGAAAAGACGTGCCCGGGGGTGTAGACGGTGGTCGTGTTGCGGCAGGCGTGATCGTCGATGGCCCTGCCCTTGCGCACGGCGGTGTCCACGTCGGCGATGGCGACAAGGACGGTCACGGCGGCGGCGCCGTCCCGGGCGCAGGTGAGCTGGTCGAGATCGCGGGAGTCGTCGTTGTCGATGGAGCACCAGGGGAGCTCCCGCAGGTCGCGCAGCGCGGAGATCCCCTTTTCCGGTTTCAGGGAAGCCAGCTCGTCGCGGACCTCGGCGGGAAAGTCGGGTCGAAAGCCCCGCTCGATCATCGCCCGGCGCGCGATGCGCCGCAGGACCCGGAGATGCGGGCCGGTTGCCTTCTTGTCCTTTTCGTTCATTTCGTCTGCAAGGAAGGGCTGTCTTTCCGGCCGGCGTCCTTCTCCTTCATCACCGACCCCTCGGGCGGGTAGTCGAGCGTTCCCTCGAGCTGCGACACCCTCACGGGCCGGTGATCCGGGAAGGGCAGCTCGCCCTCCTGCCTCCAGCGGGCGACAAGGTCGGCGGCCGCGCGCCTCTTTTCCGGGTCGAGGCCCTCGTCCTTCGCCATGTAAAGGGTCTGCGAGGGGAAGGCGAAACCGCTTCCGCTCGATTCGACAAGGTCCATGATCCGCAGCAGCAGGTCCTCCTGGACGGCCAGGAAGACCGCCATGTCCGTCTCGAGAACGTAGGCGAAAATCTCCAGGTCGATCGAAGACGGCCCGAAGGCGACAAACCGGATGCGGGCTGTCGGGGAGTCCACCCTGGGGTGCCGATACAGCAGCTCGCGGATGCTTGCCAGGACGAAGCGGAGCTGTTCCGCCGCGGTCTCGTACCGCAGGTTCAGGGTGTGCTTGAAGAGGAAACGGTCGCGCAGGGTGAAATTCTCGATGCTCACCGCCGAGAGCTGGCCGTTAGGGATCGAAACGACGGTGCGGTTCAGAGTGCGGATCTGCGTGGAGCGCAGGCCGATGTGCTCGACCGTGCCTGCAACGTCGCCGGCCTTGCAGTAATCGCCCAGCCGGATGGGCTTGTCCCAGACGAGAAAGACGCCGCCGAAGAAGTTCTCAATCGTCTTCTGGGCTGCAAAGGCCACGGCGAGGCCGCCGACGCCGAGGCCGGCCACGACGGCCGTGACGTTGATCCCGGCAAAGTAGGTGAAAATGATCACGAGCCCGATGACGACGGCCAGGGTCTTGAGCAGCGTCGCCGCAAGACGGACGACGGCGTTGGCGGCCTCCGGGCGACGGCTCTCGACGATCTCCGACACGGTGTCGATCAGGTGGACGGCAAGCCACATCAGTCCCACGACGGCCATCGTCGAGGCCAGGAACTGCCAGAAGAGCTGCCCGAGCAGCGAGAAAACTCCCCAGGAGTAGATGTAGATGACGGCCGCCGCGAAGATCAGGCGCAGGGGGTTCTTCGCCCGCTCCACCGTCTCCAGGACCTTTTCGCCGAACCGCTTGCGGAGCGTCCTGTGCGCCAGGGCCATCAGCAGCGTCGTGACCAGCCAGCCGACCAGGAACGACAGGGGAAGCATCAGGACGGCGAGGACCCACCGGTAAAGCGGGTGTCCCGCCAGGCGGGTCTCCGTCAGGGCCGCCGGCAGCTGCCGCTCGATCCAGGGGACATCGATCTCCTCGTAGATGCGCGGCACATACTTCAGGGTCTCCGAGGCGAAGAGCCAGACGGGCGGGTTGTTCTCCTTCTGCACGCGATCGAGCTGGATCCTGTACTCCCCCTTTTTCGTCCTGACGACACCGATTGCCTCGCGGTTCGGAGGCAGGTCGTCCTGGAGATTGCCGTCGGGCCGGGTGCTCAGCACCCCGGTGGTGGTCGAGATGCCCTGATCGAGAATGTACTCCAGCTCGATGGCGAGCTCGCGGGCCCGCTTCCCCGTCTGCTTCGTGTCGAGGAACTCGACGGCGCGCTCGTAATCCTGGCGCTTCATGGCCCTCAGGAAACCGACCACGGTGCCCTGCGGGGTGCTTCTCCCCAGGGGGTCGTCATAGGAGACCTCGGCCTGGCCGGTCCCCTTCAGTGCGGAGGCGGGTGACGCCTTCTCGACCGCCCCGGCGGCCGTCGCGATCAGGACGGCCGTCAGCAGCCCCAGCCCGATTCCGGCGACCCAGGTTCGAATGAATCGCATGAAGTCCTCCTCGCCGGGACGTTCGCGCCCGGCATGCATTCCGCGAGCATGCGCGTCGACGTTATTCATACCACGATTCGCCGCCCAGGGTAAGGGCGATCCTCAGGCGACGCGCGCGACGGCGCCCGTCACCGCAACGCAAAAGGCACCCCGCCGCGACGGCGGGATGCCCTTTTTTGTTTGTGTCCCGGCCCTATCGGATCTTCTCGTTGCCGCGCTCGAGCTCCGCGATGACCTGGGCCCCGAGCAGGACGATGATCGCCACGGCCTCGACGCCCAACAGGAAGACCACCACCGAGGCGAAGGAGCCGTAGATCAGGTTCACGAAGGTGAACGTCTTGTAGTACCAGACGATCGCGCGGCGTGTGAGCTCCCAGAGGATCGTGGCGGCAATCCCCCCGACGAGGGCGTGCCGGAAGGAGGTGGGCCCCACGGGAAAAACCAGGTAGAAGACCGTGATCAGGAAAACCTCTGCGACGAGTCCCAGCACGTAGACCGCCGTGCTGAAGACGAACCCGAGCCCGAACTTGTGCCCGAAGACCACCAGCTTCGTGCTCTCCAGCTGTTCCAGTGCGCCCACGATGACCGACAGGGCGAGCACGCCCAGGGCAATGAGCACAATGAACGCATAGGGAATGATGCTCGAGATCAGGAAGTGGCGGCGATGGGGCCGGACGCGGTGGAAGATCGTAGAGATGGAACTTTCGAGCACGGAGAAAGCGACGGAACTGAAGAACAGGAGCACCAGGATGCCCACGGTGCCGATCACGCCGCGGTACCGCAGGAATACCCGAACCTGCTCCGTCAGGGCCGCCGCGTAACCGGGCAAGGCGATTTCCAGGAACGTTGACATCGTGTCGATCAGGAGCTCGGGGGCCATGAAGTGCGACAGGATGATGAGCAGCAGGATCAACAGGGGGATCAAGGACAGCAGGGTGTAGTAGGCGATCGACCCGGCCAGGATCAGGCCCTGGTTCTGCCGGAACCGGCCCAACACCCGCAGGAGGAAACCGGAGAGCCGGCCGAATGCCGCCAGCGCCTTGTACACCTTGACCATCGCGAGACCGCCCAAGAGAACGTTCGCCCCGCTTCATCCGGGCCGCCTGCCGGTGCCGAACGCGGGGCATCCGGGATCATAGGCCATCGCGGCGGCCCTGTCAAAGACAATCCCGGCTCTCCGGCCCGCGCATCTTCTCCTTGCCATCGTTGAACGTTGAGAGGATAATCGCCACAGGGAGACGGAGGTTGCGGAGAGATGGCGGGGAACCGGTCACGCTCGCGCGCGCCCCGGACGCCGGGACGCGTTCGTGACGAAAAGATCGGTCAGGGCCGCAGGGATCACCCCCTGGCGCCCTTTCTGGCCCTCGTGGGCGCGAGCCTGCCCTGGCTCGTTTACGACGCCCTCATCAAGAGCCCCGGGGATTTCTGGACCGTCAAGGGATGGATCGTGCTGGC
>CAYZKT010000116.1:0-4100 GCA_964478885.1 uncultured Syntrophaceae bacterium
CCCCGCTTGGCGAGGCTGATGAGCACCACGACCTCCTTGGCGAGGACCCGCCTGCCCCCTTCCCCCACGGCCACCTCGGGCTGGGTCTCGAGGACGGAGGCCTGGAGACGCTCGATGCCGCTCTGCACCTCCGACTGGGAGCCCTTGCGAATGAGAACCACGTTGTCCCAGGATCCCGTGTCGACGAGGGTCTGCTGCAGGCCCTCGGCCAGCATGAGGATGGCGGCGAAGACGAAGACGACGAGCGCCATGCCCGCTGCGGTGAGGATCGTCGTCAGGCGCCTCGTCCAGAGATTCCGGAAGCTGTACGAAACGGGTACTCTCATGTCAGGTTCGGGGTACAGGGTCCAGGGGTCAGGGTCCAGGGTACGGAAAAGAAGACGACCCCGGAACTTTCTCCTCTTCTTTCACTTCCTCCACTTCCTTCACTTCTTCCACTGTCCTTACCCGATTCTCCTGAGGCCGTCGGCGATGCGGATCCGCACGGCCCGCCACGTGGGAAACAGGGCCGCCACGACCCCCACGAGCACCCCCGCGGCAAGGTCCATGAGCACCGTTGCCTTCTCCACGAAGAAGATGGGGAAATAGGTCCCCAGGTAGTCGGCAAAGGCCGCTGCGACGGGGAACGTCAGCCCGATGCCGATCGCCGTTCCCAGGAGGCTGATGAAGAGGGACTCGCCGAAGATGAGCCCCGCAATGAACCAGCCCCCGAAGCCCAGGGTCTTGAAGACGGCATACTCGCCGATGCGCTCGCGCGCCGTCATGGCCATCGTGTTGGCGACGACGGCCATGATGATGACGATGATCACGATGGAGACGAGCTGGATGGCGATGAGGATCGCCTCCGTCATGGAAACGAAACTCATCTGGAAGGCCTTCTCCGTCTCCGTGAGCGTCTCGGCGAGCGAATTCTTGAACGTGGCGTCGATCGCCGTGCTCACCTCGCCCGCCAGGTTCGGGTTCGAAATCCCGATGATGTAGTAGCCGACCTGGCCCGCCCGGCGCGGGGCTGTTTTCTTCATGGTCTCGTCGAGGTAGTCCCAGTGGAAGAAAAACTGCGTCTCGTCGACGCTGCGGTCCTTGCCGCGGTAGATGCCCCGGATGGTGAATTCCCAGTTGCCGGGGAAGATGGTCCCCTTCAGGGTGACCGTGTCCCCCACCTTCCAGCCGAACTTGTCGGCGACCTTCTTGCCGGCCACGGCGCCCCTGCGGTCGCTCAAAAAGCTTGCCCGCTGCAGGTCGGGGATGAGGTACTCGGGGTACAGGGCCAGGAAGTTGCGGGGCTCGACGGCGAAGTTGGGGAAGAAGTTCTTCTCTTCGACGTAGACGCCGCCGAACCAGTTCCCCCAGGACACGAGGCTCACCCCCCCGACTTGGCGGATCTTGTCCTTGTAGGCCAGGGGCAGGGGGAATACGAGCGAGATGGCGTTGCGGATGACGAGCCGGTTGGCCGAGGAGGCCTCCACGCCGGCGTACCAGGCGTTCACCATGGTCCGCAGCATTCCGAAGGCAAGGATGGCGATGGTGATGCCCAGGATGGTGAGCCCCGTGCGCAGCTTGTGGCGGAAGGCGTTGAGGAAGAACAGTTTAAGGATTCGCATGGTTCAGGTAGCCCTTGTCCAGGTGGCGGATCACCTGGGCCGCCTCGGCGGCCTTGGGGTCGTGGGTCACCATGATGATCGTCTTGCCGGACTCGCGGTTGAGCCGGCACATCAGCGACATGATCTCCCGTGCCGAGGCGCGGTCCAGGTCCCCCGTGGGCTCGTCGGCGACCAGGATCGTGGGGTCCGTGACAACGGCCCGGGCGATGGCCACGCGCTGCTGCTCGCCCCCGGAGAGCTGGCCGGGGTAGTGGTCCATCCGGTGCGCGAGGTTGACGACACGCAGGGCCATCTCCACGTGCTCGCGCCTCTCCGTCCGGGAAAGGCCGGTCAGCTGCAGGGGCAGCTCCACGTTCTCGAAGGCCGTGAGCACCGGGATCAGGTTGTAGAACTGGAAGATGAACCCCACGTGCGTGGCGCGCCAGCGGGCGAGCTCCGTCTCGTCGAGGGCCGTGATGTCGACGCCGCCGATGACGATGGAGCCGCTGTCGACCTTGTCGATCCCGGCGATGAGGTTCAGCAGCGTGCTCTTGCCCGAGCCCGAGGGGCCCATCAGCGCCAGGAACTCCGCCTCGCGGATATCGAAGCGGATGTCCCGGAGCACGGGGATGATGTGGCTGCCCCGAAGGTAGGACTTGTTGACGTTTCGCACCTCGACGATGACCGGTTGATTCTCCAGCACAGGGGCCGGACCGTGGTCGTCACAGGGGGTGGTCGGTTCGGTCATGGCCCTCCGTGAAGAATGAAGTTAGGAAGTGAAGAAGTTAGGAAGCTCTGAAGCTGAGAAGGTTGGAGAAGCCGGCTACCGTCGATTACACCGGAGCTGTGCGAACTTCACAACTTCCCAACTTCTCAACTTCTGCATTGTCATTTCTCCGCCTGCTTGACCCGGCTGCCGGTCTTGAGGCCCTTGGGCGGGTTCAGGACAACGCGATCGCCCGCCTTGACGCCGCCCGTCACGACGAGCAGATCGCCCAGCTTTTCACCCGTCGCGATCTCCTGTTCCTGCGCCACGCCGTCCTTGACGACGAAGGCGATCGATGTATCGCCGCGGCTCACCACGGCGGCGGGGTTGACGGTCGTTCGGGGCTTTTCCTCGCCGGCCCCGACGGGTTTCGAGAGGAAGGCCACCTTGGCGCTCATCTCGGGGAGGACCCGGGCATCCATATCGACAAAGCGGACCTTCACCATGACGGTTGCCTTCGTCCGGTCCGCCGTGGGGATGACCATGTGGACCACGCCGCGGAACCGCTTGTCCGGCAGGGCGTCGAGCTGGATCTCGCAGGGCTGCCCCGCCTTGACCTGCTCGAGGTTGGACTCCGACACGTCGGCCTCGACCTGCAGCGAGTTCATGTCGGCGATGGTGACGACGGCAGCCTTGGCGTTGGCCGCGGCGCCCAGGGGCGTCACGATGTCGCCGATGTCGGCGTTCTTCGTGAGCACGACGGCGTCGAAGGGCGCCCGGACGAGGGTGTACTCCACATTCACCCTGGCCGCCTCGAGAGCGGCTTCGGAGGCCTTCACGGCCGACTCGGCTCCGGAGACGCCGGCTGCGGCCTTTCGGAACCGCGCCTCGGCGGCGTCGAAGGAGGCCTTCGTCGTGTACTCCCGGGTCAGGAGCCCCTTTTCCCGCTCGTAACTGACCCTGGCATCCTCAAGCTCCGCGCGGGCCTGGTCGAGGCTGTAACGGGCCACACTCAGGTTGGCCCGGGCCTGGTCCATCGCGGCCGCGGCGTCGGCCCCCTCGAGCCGCGCGATGACGTCGCCCTTCTTCACGCGGCTGCCCTCCTCGACGGCCAATTCCAGCAGCTGGGCCGTGATCTTCGAGGCCACGGCGGCCTTTCGCTGGGCCACGACGTAGCCGCTGGCATTGAGAAGCGTGAAGGACTGGGAGGGATAGGTCCGGCTCACCGTGGCGACGTCCACCGTCTGGGCGGGGCAGAAGACGCCCATCCAGGCGAGGACGGCCGCGAGCACGGCGACTGCCGCGGCGACGGCGATGAGCATCGGCTTTCTGCGCCGGCCCGGCTGCGCGGTTTTTGCGGTCTTGTCGATCTTGAGACGGGAGAGGTCGTCGGCTGCCATCGGTTTGCTCTTTTCCCATGCGTGGATGCAAAAAAACCGGCGGAAACCGGCTTCTCACCCCGGATCGGACCGTCGGGACGATCCATGGACAATCGATCCTAAAATACATTCTCGGCCCGATTTGTCAACAGGATTGAGAGGGTCCGCCGCCCCGCGGCGGGCAGTTTTTCGTTGATGTTCGGCCCCATCGATACTATGATGAAACCGGGGCGTAGGAAATCCAAGAGAGGAGGCGTGAACATGCTCGTAAAAGTGCTCATCAAACGCAAGGTCACGCAGGACAAGGAAGCGGCTCTTCTGGATCTCATCACGCAACTCCGGACGCTCGCATCCCGTCAGCCCGGATACATCTCCGGGGAAACGCTGCGCAGCGCCGACAACCCCGAGGAGTATCTCGTCATCAGCACCTGGCAG
>CAYZKT010000116.1:4200-8281 GCA_964478885.1 uncultured Syntrophaceae bacterium
AACGCTGCGCAGCGCCGACAACCCCGAGGAGTATCTCGTCATCAGCACCTGGCAGACGGCGGACGACTGGCAGAAGTGGTTCGCCGGCAAGGAGCGCGCGGCCCTTCAGGAACAGATCGACAAGATCCTGGGCAAGAAAACCGAATACGAGGTCTTCCAGTATCCGGAGAAATCGGTCTCGCTTCGCAGCTTCAAGGGCTACGAGGGGGGTTGATCCCCGGGCCATGGGACGTATGACTCCGAAGACCGCCGCAACCTACCCCGCTCGCCTGGCAGACGGGCTCTGGGTCCTGGGCAATTCCTATTTCAATCTCTACCTCGTCCGGGGGAAGGCGAAAGCGGTCCTTGTCGATGCGGGAATCTCCGCCATGGCCGACGACGTGATCGGCCAGCTGGATTCGCTCGGGGTGACGCCGGACATCCTCGTCGTCACGCACCCGCACCCGGACCACATCAACGGCCTCGACGCCCTGCGGGAGCGCTTCCCCGCATCCCGCGTCGTTATCGGTCCGGGGGCGGCGGAGTTTTTGGCTCACCCGAAGACCGCGGCCTCGCTCGTGGCCGAAGACCGCTTCATGTCGGAG
Organism: uncultured Syntrophaceae bacterium; assembly: GCA_964478885.1. Classification (GTDB taxonomy): domain Bacteria; phylum Desulfobacterota; class Syntrophia; order Syntrophales; family UBA2192; genus UBA2192. The sequence goes on from CAYZKT010000116.1 coordinate 4,785, forward strand.
TTCCTGGCCTCGCGCGGCCTGAAACCAGGGCGGCCTCCCATCGATCGGCCGCCATCCGTCGATGGGGCCACGGTCGTAAGGGACGGCGAAACGCTGGATTTGGGCGGGCTGACTCTCCGGTTTCTCCACGTCGGGGGGCACGCAGTCGGCAACATCCTCGTCCACGTGCCGGCGCTGGAGGCGCTGATCGTCTCCGACAGCCTGGGGTTCCGTATCCCGAGCGTCGGGTTCTTCCCCATCTTCTTCACGGGCTATGCGGACTACATGGCGGCGATCGACCGGATGGAAGACCTCGATGCGCAGATCCTCTGCATCGCGCACCAGGGGCCCCTCCTGGGCCGGGAAGCCCGAAAGGCGATCGGCGACGCCCGGGAGGCCGCCCGGGCCCTCTGCGAGGAGATCCGCAGAGACCCCCGTGACGAGGATGCGGTGATCCGGGACCTCTACCCGCGCTTCTACCGCGACGAACTCGCCCTCTACACGCCCGACAACATCGTCGGGTGCTGCCGCCTGGTGATCCGCAGAAGCAGGGCCTGACATGGATCTGTTTCGTCCGTGTGGTCGGGCTCACTCGCAGCCGGGGTCCTGATTCCGAGGCCTGAATCCCCATTTCAGCGGTCCCAGATCGCCAGCCGCTGATCCCTGCACGTAGGTCCCCCTGGGTGGTGCGGCCCAGGGGGAAAAGGAAGAAAGGAGAAGATTGAAACGCTGCCAGCCGGATCAGGGGTTGAAGCGGCCCAGGTCCGTCCGGGAGGGATGAGCCCCGGGTTTCCGTGACGGCCCGGCACCGGACCCAACCGCTGTCCTTGTACCCTATATCGGCACGAAACCCATTCGACTTTAGAACGGACCCGGCGATTGCGCCGCGGCGAAGAGGCGAGGAGGAAAGGCGCCATGCTCAAGGCCCGAGACATCATGACGAAAAACGTGGTCACCGTTCGACCCGAAACGGAGATCACGGAGGCAGCGAAGCTTTTGCTGGAGAATCACTTCAACGGGCTGCCCGTAGTGGACGACAAGGACAGGCTCGTCGGCATCATCTGCCAGGGCGACCTCATCGTGCAGCAGAAAAAATTCCCAATGCCCACCCTGTTCACCTTCTTCGACGGCCTCATCCCGCTGACCTCCTACCGGAGCCTCGAGAAAGAGATGGGAAAGATCGCGGCAACGACGGTGGCACAGGCCATGACACCGGACCCGGTCACCATCGACCCCGACGCGAGCCTGGAAGACATCGCCACCCTCATGGTCAACAACAACATCCACACCCTGCCGGTGCTCGATCACGGCCGTCTCGTGGGCGTGATCGGCAAGGAGGATGTTCTGAGGACCCTCATGCCCTCTGCCGGGCAGGGCTGAAAAACTCCGCCAAAAATTTTCACTTTTCCCCTTGCATTTCCAAGCGGCAGCCCTTATATTGTATTCAAAATGTTCCTCATAGAGGAACCTTTTTCCGATATGTAGGACAAAGTCTGGCACGGATGTAGGTGTCTATCTGACAAGAAAATCAGACTTGCTCCGATTCTCCCGAAGCTTCCGGTGGGGTATAAATCATTTGAAAACACGGTGGGAATCGAGGTGAGAAAGACACCATGAACAACAGCAAGGCGTCGACCGTCAACTTCAGGTTCTGGTTCGACCGCCAGGTCCGAAACGCGAGGACGCCGAAAGCGGCGCAGGGACCGACGGAAACCCGCTTCTACTACGAAAAACTGCTCGGCAAGCCGAAAGCCGAGAACCACAAATAGAAAAGAACGCCTCCGCGCGGGCATAGAACTCTCTCTGTCATCTACCTCTCTCCTATTCGTTCATGGAGGGGATCAACGACGCTCCCCTCCATGAATGAATCTCAACCCGGATGAGGGAATCGGCAGGGACCGAAACAGACAAAAGAACCGTTCCTCCGAGCGGAAACCGAACTCTCTCTGTCATCTACCTCTCTCCTATTCGTTCGTGGAGGGGATCAACGACGCTCCCCTCCATGAATGAATCTCAACCCGGATGAGGGAATCGGCAGGGACCGAAACAGAAAATGAACCGTTCCTCCGAACGGAAACCGAACCCACTCTGTCATAACCCTCTCTCCTATTCGTTCGTGGAGGGGAACAACGCTGCTCTCCTCCATGAATGAAGCCATCATCGTGAATTCGTAAAGGCGAAACCCCTTTCAACGGCCTGCCTCGATCGAGGCAGGCTTTTTATAATCCCCTTTCGGGCTGCCGGCCCGGCAGCGCACTTTTAACCCCTTGAATGGATTTCAAATCTGCGATATCGTGCCTCTGTTGACCGCAACCCGGGCGTGCCCGCCGGGAACGCCCATGGAAAGCCAGAGGGGGTTCTCATGGATGTGAAGTCTCCGGAAGATCTCCGACCCTTTCTTCAGCAGACGTTTTACTTCGATACCGCATCGGACGCGGTGACCGGCTTTGCCCGGGCCCATGCAAAAGGGGCAACGGCAACCGAGAGGGCGATCAGCCTCTTCCGCGCCGTCCGCGACGAGATCCTCTACGACCCGTACAACATCGTGCTTTCGCCCGACGCATTCAGGGCCGGCGTCATCATCGGCAAGCGCAGGGGGTACTGCGTGGCCAAGGCCATCGCCCTGGCCGCCGTGGCGCGGGTGGCGGGCATCCCCGCGCGGGTCGGGTTCGCCGACGTGAAGAACCATCTGAGCACGGAACGGCTCCGAAGGCTCATGAAGACGGACGAGTTCGTCTTTCACGGATATGCGGAGCTGCACCTGAACGGACGGTGGTTCAAGGTCACGCCGACCTTCAACATGAGCCTCTGCGAGAAGTTCGGTGTCCGACCTCTCGAATTCGACGGCACGTCGGACTGCCTCTTCCACGAATTCGACAGCCGGGGCCGCCGCCACATGCAGTATCTGCGCGATCACGGGGCGTTTGTCGACGTGCCCTTCGACCGGATCGTCGAGGAGCTGCGGCGACACTACCCCGAATTCTTCCCCGCTCACGGGACTCCCGTCGGGGGCGATTTCGAGCGGGAAGCGCTGAAGGAAGCGGCCGGCACGGGCAAGGAGCGGAGATGAGCGGCTCCCGCGCCCGCCTGCGAGTCGACAAACAGCGAGGATGAACCGCCCCATGGTGTCGGTGATTTTCTTTTTCCAGCTCCACCACCCCTGCCTGCTCCACCCCGAGCGGGACAAGTTCCTCTGGGACGAACGCAACCGGGAGTTCTTCGCCGACAGGGCGGCGCGCCGCTATCTCCCGGCCATCCGGACACTGGCGGCGCTGGTCGGCCGCTACCCCGAGTTCAAGGTGGCCATCAGCGTATCGGGCACGTTTCTGGACCAGGCAGAGCTCTACCAGAGCGAAGTCATCAAGGCCCTCCAGGACCTCCTCGATGCCGGGCGGGACGGCGAGCGCGTCGAGTTCCTCGATGAGACGCACTACCATTCGCTCGCAAGCCTCTTCGAGGACGTCCGCAAGCAGGAGTTCCGGGACCAGGTCTCCCTTCACCGGGACCGGCTGGCCAAG
>CAYZKT010000117.1:0-8265 GCA_964478885.1 uncultured Syntrophaceae bacterium
TCTCCCAGGGCTTCCAGGTCGGCGAGGTCCTTGTGGCGTCCCAGGGTGCGTTTGTTCCGGATAAAAGCCTCGCGTCCGATAAAAAAGACCGGCACATCGCCGAATCTGCCAGCCTCTCTACCGTTCCACACCTCATCGGGGTTGAGCCCATCCAACTCCGTCATCAGATCTATCCTGACGGGAGGCATGCCCAATTGAATGACCTTGTCGTCGAGCAGATCCTGTGCGGTAAACCCGAGGCCCGCAAAGCCGAAATCAGCCAGTGCCTTAACCACTCTGGCCGCATTGTCCGGCGTCCTTCGAATCCAGATGTCCATATCGCCCGTTGCCCTCGGATGCCCGTGGAACGAAAGGGCGAAGGAACCAACGACGACGTATTCCACTGCGTGAGCGTTCAGGTGTGACAGGAAATCCTTGAAGTCTCCGTGTACCTTCACTTTTTTCTATCCCTCACGGTAACCGTTTTTGCTATCCGCGGGGCTTCCGAATATCCCATGACGAGGTAATACTGCTCCCGCAGGAACTCGACGGCCTCGAGACGCTCCTCGGGCGATTTTATCTTCCAGAACTCGTAGTCGGTATCGGGCTCCCGGCGGTCCTTGATGATAACCTTTCTTTGCATGGGTCGATCCCTTTGCGGGGCTGTTTAAGTCTATCTAAGTCCGTCTAGGTCTATCTAAGTCTATGAAAAAAGATTATTTCGTTGGTTCGTTACTTTCGTTTGTTTCGTCGGGGAAGAGAACCGGTTCGTTGAGGAAATCAACGGTCGATGTTTATCAGATCGAGCCGCGTGTGATGGCGGATGTCTTTGAAATGCTGATCGAACGTCAGGACGGCACATCCGTTTTCCTGCGCCATGACTGCGATATAGCAGTCCGTCAGATGAACGTTTTTCCCCTTCTTCCTCAATGCATGCGACAACCTTCCGGCTTTTACCCATGTTTGATCCGTTTGATCGATCATGGTGAAGGCGTCCATGAACTCCGCGATGGCAGAGAGTTCCTTTTCGGATTTAGCGCCCTGCATCAATTCAGCCAGAATAATCCCCGTTACGCAAATTTCGCTGTTGTTTGCGATTTCCATCACAGAATCGACAAGACTCTGCGATTGATTCCGAAAATATTCTATCCAGACGGATGTATCGACAAGGATACGCTCAGCGCTCATAGTGCCGGATCTCATCTGCCGTAAGTTCAAAGGAAAGCTTACCCTTCAAAGCCAGGATTTTCTGCACCCTGCGCTTGCGCATATACTCATCGATGATTTCTCTGACTGCAGCCGATTTGCTTTTGGCCCCGGTGGCCTTCACCAGCTCGTCCAGCACATCTTTTTCGATAGTCACTGTTGCCCTCATCGCACAAATACCTCATATATGTTTGTGCATACTTTACTGCAAAAAATGTGCATCGTCAAGGGACCGAAAGAGCGTTTGTTTCGTTTATTTCGTTTGTTCGTTTATTTCGTTGATTTTGTTGGTTCGTGAATTTCGTTGGTTTCGTCCATTGATACATCGTGTTGGAGCAGTCATCCCGTTTTAGCGGCAAAGGCGCGATTGCTTCGTCGCTGTCGCCGCTCCTGAGAAACGATACCTTCGTTTCTTCCCCCCCTCACCCCTGCCCTCTCCCGCGAGGGGAGAGGGAAAAATGTGATGTGCTCGCACGCGAAGAGAGAAAAAATGTGATTGCCTCTCCCGCCAGGGGAAAATGATGACGTTTCTTCTATCGGCAACCCCGAACGAAGGCGGGGTCTGTTGCCCGCAATGACCCTACTCGGAAAACACGAACGCCGACCGGGCCCGGCCCACAATGACATGCAATCAGGTCGCCCGCACCGGACAAAATCGGTGCATTTATACCACTATCGAACCCGAATTGAAACAGAAGACCGGGAGGGCCGCAGGGCGGGGGGGTGCGAACGGGGGTCCGGACGGCCCTGCGGCGCTGATTTTTCTCGGGAAAAGGCCAGTTTTCCCTTGACAGTGCGGCCGCGATTAATATAAAGGCCTTGTTACGTTATAATCACGACAAGGCCCGGGATTTCACCGTTCCGGGTTCCACATATCCACTCACCCGATGACCAGTTTCCCCGCTCGGCGGGGGCATCGATAGGGACCAACGTCAACAAGAGGCGGGGCCTTCGAGAAGGCAACCCGGCAGACAAACCCGATCGATAAACCGGTTTCGCATCCAGGGGTCCCCAGGAGAGACGGCATAGCCCTTGGTTTCACCCGTTCCCACACACACAAACACTATGCAGTTGCGTCCGCACCGGACCTGACGGACCGGAGGGGGATTCGCCGCGGCGCAGGCATGCAAGAGCAAAGCGTCAGCGTCCACGAAACTGAGCTTTTCTCATATTAAACCGGAAAGGAGGTGAACCGCCCAATTTCAGGATTTTTTGGGGGAGTCTTTCTCATTCATTCTCTGTATTGGTCGTAAGGCTCTACTAGTTAAAAAAAGGAGGTAACAATGCCACGTCTTCGTACACAGACCAAGAAGGCACAGATCATGTCCCTCGAGGAGGCCTGCAAGGCCTTCGCGCATGACGGCGTCATGTGTGCTTTCAGCGGCTTTACGGGATTCAACCGGAACCCCTTTGCGTTCTCCTGGCAGATGGCGAGGCAGGGCGTGAAGAACATTCATGTCATCGACCGCCACGGGAGCTGCTGCACGTGGCTGCTCAACGCGGCCGGCGCCATCAAGGTTTACGAGACGGACTGGATGGGCTGGGGCGAGATGGCCGGCAAGCTGGACGTCAACCTCGAGAGGCGCTACAAAAAGGGGGAGATGATCCTCGAGGACTACTCGCACGGTTCAATGGCCATGAGGTTTTTGGCCGGCGCGATCGGCGCGCCGTTCATCCCCTACAACGCCCCGCTGGGGTCCGACCTGTACAATCCCAAGTACGACGCCCTCGGCAGGGCCGGCCTGAGGGGCAAGGACGCCAGGATCCCCAAGAAGAAGTTCATCCAGATGGAAGAGCCCTTCTGGGGTGAGGGTGAGACAATCCTGCTGCCTGCGGCAAGGCCCGAGCTTGCTATCATCCACGTCGCCCAGTGCGGCGACAAGGGCACGGCCCGCTGGCGCGGCATCGGCACCATCGACAAGGAAATCGCCTACGCGGCCGACAAGGTCGTTATCCTGGCCGAGGAAGTGGTTCCCGAATCGGAAATGCGGAAGCTGCCCGAGGGCAACCAGATCCCCTACTTCGTGGTGGATGCCATCGTGGAGTGCCCCTGGGGCGCCTTCCCGAGCTCCGTTCCCTTCTACTACGACTACGACGCGCCCTTCATGCGCGACATGGACAAGGTCTCTCGCAACGTCGACGACCAGAAGAAGTGGATGGACGAGTGGGTCTTCGGGCCCAAGACCTGGGAGGAATTCATCGTGAAACTGGGCGCCAAGCGGCTCCTCGACCTCAAGGCTGACAGCGTCACCGGCTACAGCACGAGGATGATGAGAGGCAAGAAACCGGCACCCAGGATGAAGATGCCTCTGTCCGTCGCCATGAGCGGCTATTAAGAAAGGGGGGAACCTGACTATGGCAAAATCAATGGAACAGATGATGGAATTGATCGAGAAGATGCCCGATGAGCCGGCAAAGCCAGGCGAGTTCATTCTGCCCGAGCTGATGGCCATCCAGATCGCCCACCAGGTTCGCAACGACGACATCGTGTTCGCGGGCACGGGCCTTCCCATGGTCGGCATCATGACGGCGAACTTCATCAACGCGCCCAACGCGCTGCTGATCTACGAGTCCGGGATCTGCGACGGCAAGACGATGCACGTCCCCATGTCCGTCTGCGACCAGCGGGCGGCCAACATGAGCTCCACCCTGGGCGGCCTCGTGGACACCTTCGGCTACTACCTGCAGAACGGCTACGTCTCCCTGGGGTTCCTCGGCGGGGCGGCCATCGACAAGTACGGCGGCGTCAACGTCACCTCCATCGGCGACTACTACAGCCCGGGCCACCGCTTCACGGGCTCCGGCGGGAACTCCGACATCGGGACGATGGCCCACCGCGTGGCGTACATCATCCTCCAGGAAAAGAGAAGATTCCTGGATCGCAACGAGTACACCACGACCCCCGGGTGGTGGTGCTGGGACTTCAAGAAGAACGAGTGGAAACCCAAGAAGGAAGTCTGGAAGGGCACGGCCTACGCCAATTCGGGCCCCGTGGCTGTCGTGACCAACATGGGCAACTACGCCTTCGACGAGAAGGGCGAGATCTACCTCAAGTCCTTCCACCCCGGCGTCACGGTCGACCAGATCAAGGAGAACTGCGGGTTCGCCCTGAACGTTTCCCGCGTCGAGGGCGAGACCAAGAAGCCCACGTACAAGGAGCTCTTCGTGCTGAGAGAGTTCGTTGATCCCGAGCTGATCTTCCTGCCGCAGAAGGTGGACTACCCTGCGAACATCCAGAAGCTCATCAACGGCTGATCGAAATCCCGATACACCGGGAGGTCAGGGAGTGCGGCTCGCCCGCGAACCCCTCCCTGGCCTCCCCGCTTCAACCTGACAGGGGCCATCATCCATCCGCACCGGGGCACGCCCGCGGTCGGGTGGTTTCATATGAGTCAATTGCGTCGTTGCACCCGCGACGACGTCATATTTCAAATCATGGAGAGGGGAGGCATAGGTTTTATGAATCTGGAACTGACAGAAACCCAGAAAATGATACAGGACACGGCGCGCAACTTTGCCAAGGCGGAGCTGGACCCCGTCGCCGCCAAGATGGACCAGCAGGGCGACCGCGAGACCTTCCTGAAAAACCTCAGGAAGCTCGGCGAGCTGGGCCTCATGGCCATCAACTGCAAGGAGCAGTACGGCGGCTCCGAGGCCGGCGTTATCGCCTTCAGCCTGGCCGTCACCGAGATCGGCAAGGCCTGCGCCTCGACGGGCGTCACGATGTCCGTCAACAACATGGTCTGCGAGGTCATCCAGGCCATCGGCACGGAGGAGCAGAAGAAGGCCTACATCCCCAAGATCGCCTCGGGCGAGTACTACGCGGGCGGCTTCGGCCTGACGGAGACGATGGCCGGCTCCGACCCCTCGGGGATGAAGACCACGGCCGTCCTCGACGGCGACTCCTGGGTGCTCAACGGATCCAAGATCTTCATCACCAGCGCCGAGTACGCCGGCGTCTGCGTCGTCTGGGCCGTGACGGACCCCAAGGCCCCCAAGGGCAAGGGCATCAGCACCTTCCTCGTGGAGAACGGGACGAAGGGGTTTACCGTGGGGCGCGCCGAGCACAAGATGGGACAGCACGCATCGGCCACCAACGAGCTTCTCTTCGAGGACTGCCGCATCCCGAAGACGGCCCTCATGGGCAAGCTCAATGACGGCTTCCGCACCGCCGTGGGCGAGCTGGCGGGCGGCCGCATCGGCATCGGCTCCCTGGGCCTGGGCATCGGCCAGGCGGCCATCGAGTACGCCACCAAGTACGCCATGAACCGCATCCAGTTCGACCAGCCCATCACGAACTTCCAGGCCATCCAGTGGATGATCGCCGAATCGTACACCGAGCTGGAAGCGGCCCGGCTGCTGCTGATGAACGCGGCCTTCAAGAAGGAGAACGGCAAGTTCTTCGCCCGCGAGGCCTCCATGGCCAAGTACTACGCCACGGAAGCGGCCGAGAGGGCCTGCCACAAGGCCATCCAGATGCTGGGCGGCTACGGCTACACCAACGAGTTCCCCGTGGAGCGCTACGCCCGCGACGTGCGGATCACCTCGATCTACGAGGGCACCAACCAGGTCCAGCGCCTCATCATCGCGAGGGACATCCTGAGCAGCCTGAAGTAACAGGCTCGAGGTCCGAGGAACGAGGACCGAGGGCAGAAAAAGAGAATCCCCCTTTCCTCCCCCTTTTTCCAAGGGGGAAAGAGGGGGATTTTTTGTAAGTGGTCATTGCGAGGAGGGCGCGAGCCCGACGCGGCAATCCCTTGAATAGATTGAGATTGCTTCGTCGCTGACGCTCCTCGCAATGACGGAGCGGCGCTGTTTCTTCCATCGAAAACCCCGTTCGCAAGCTGGGTCCGTGGCTCGTAATGACTTTTCTTCAGATGCAGTCGATGCGGCTAGGTCAGCGGCCCGATCTCGCCGGGGCTGCTCACGCCGGAGATGTTGCCCTCGTCGTCGATGTCGATGTTGTAGGCGGCGGGCATCTTCGACAGGCCGGGCATGCGGAGGATCTCGCCCGTGATGGGGATGAGGAACCCGGCCCCGGAGGCGACCTTGATCTCCCGGACGGTGACGATGAAGTCGCGGGGAAGACCCAGGAGGTTGGGGTTGTCCGACAGGGACTGCTGGGTCTTGGCGATGCAGACGGGAAGCTTGTCGAAGCCGTAGCGGTTGATCAGGTCGAGGTTGCGGCGCGCCAGGGGCTGGTAGTCGATGGAGACGGCGCCGTAGATCTCGCTGGCCACGGTGAAGATCTTGTCCTCCACGGGCAGGTTCCAGTCGTAGAGCGGGCGGAACCCGCCGCGGCTCCGGCCGAGGATCGCGACGGTCTTCTCGGCCAGCTCGAGGCCCCCCTCGCCGCCCAGGCGGAAGATGTCGCAGGGCGCGATGTTCATCCCCTCGTTCTCCGCCGCCTTCACTACGGCCCGGATCTCCTCGTCCGTGTCCGACGGGAAGCGGTTCAGGGCGACGATGCAGGGGATCCGGAACTTGTCGATGTTCTGGTAGTGCTTCCGGAGATTCGCCATGCCCAGAACGGCCGCCCGCGGGTTGGAGCGGTCGAGGTCCGCCCGGGCGACGCCTGCATGGTACTTCAGGGCGCGCACCGTCGCGACGAGAACCACGATGCGGGGGTCGAGGTTGCCGTAGGGGGCGACGATGTCGAAGAACTTCTCCGCTCCCAGGTCGAACCCGAAGCCCGCCTCGGTGACCACATAATCGGCAAGCCGCAGCGCCAGATCGGTGCCCATGATGCTGTTGGTCCCCTGGGCGATGTTGGCGAAAGGCCCGCCGTGGACGATGGCCGGGACGTTCTCCGTGGTCTGCACCAGGTTGGGCAGGAGGGCATACTTCAGCAGCGCCGTGACGGCCCCCTCCACCTTCAGGTCCCCCGCCAAGACGGGCCGGTCGTCGCGGGTGAACCCCACCAGGATCCTGCGGATCTTCTCCTTCAGCTCCGCGTAGGACCGGGAGAGGCACAGGATGGCCATGATCTCGCTGGAGGGAACGATGTCGAACCCCGTTTCCCGGGGGACGCCGTTGATGGAGCCGCCGAGGCCGATGACGATGTCCCGGAGGAAGCGGTCGTTCATGTCGAGGACGCGGCGCCAGGTGATCTTCCGCGGGTCGATGTTCAGCGGGTTGTCGTGGTAGACCGAATTGTCCACCATGGTGGACAGCAGGTTGTGGGCGCTCTCCACGGCGTGGAAGTCGTTGGTGAAGTGCAGGTTGATGTCGTCCACCGGGTGGACCCGGGAGCGCCCTCCCCCCGTGGCGCCGCCCTTCATGCCGAAGACGGGGCCCAGCGACGGTTCCCGCAGGGCGGCGATGGTGGCCTTGCCCAGCCGCGCAAGGGCCTGGGCGAGCCCGATGGAGACCGTCGTCTTCCCCTCGCCCGCCGGCGTGGGGGTCATGGCCGAGACGAGGATCAGGGAAGCGCCGGGGCGCCGCTTAAGGCGATGGATCGCCTCCAGGCGAACCTTGGCCTTGTCTCGGCCGTAGGTCTCCAGGTCGTCCTCGGCGAGGCCGATGGAGGCCGCGATCTCCACGATGGGTTTCAGGGGCGGTGCCGCCGGTTGATGATTGCGCCGGGTCATGGGCCTACTTGCAGATCACGGCGTCAAACCGGATGTCGATGTTGTATTCATCGCCGATGCGGTTGAGGTCGTTTTTCAAATCGAGGATCTTGACGGCCGGCGGCAGCGAGAAGAAGCAGACCATCTGGAAGACGTTCGCACCCGTGACCGGGTTGTTGTCCACGTTGGTGGAGATGTCGTCGATGTTGATGCCCCTGCTCTGCAGGGCCTTGCAGATCTGGTGGATGATGCCCGGCCGGTCGATGGAGGTGGCGATCAGCTTGTAGGGGATGGACGGCGCGACCTCCCGGTGGATCGGCGCCTTGGTCTTGCGGACGTGGATGTCGAGGCCCGTTTTCTCCCGCAGGCTGTCCAGGTCCTTGATGAACCGTTCGATGTCGTCGGTGCTGCCCGAGGTGAGGATGACCATGCCGAACTCCCCCCCGAGGACGCAGCCGCGCGAGCGCTCGATGTTGATGCCCCGCGCCGTGAAGAATTCCGCGATCTGCCT
>CAYZKT010000118.1:0-1157 GCA_964478885.1 uncultured Syntrophaceae bacterium
AGCCGCTCCCACGACCTGGCGGTGCTGCTCATCGGCGTCGGCTTCAAGGCGCCGGTGCCGGTTCCCCTGGGCACCAGCAGCGACCTGAAGGTGGGCCAGAAGGTATTCGCCATCGGCAATCCCTTCGGCCTGGACTGGACGCTCACGACGGGCATCGTGTCGGCCCTGGACCGCTCGCTGGCCGCGGAGAACGGCGCCACCATCGAGCATCTCATCCAGACCGACGCCGCCATCAACCCGGGCAACTCCGGAGGGCCGCTGCTGGATTCCGCGGGGCGCCTGATCGGCATCAACACGGCCATCTACAGCCCCTCGGGCGCGAGCGCCGGGATCGGCTTTGCCGTGCCCGTGGACACGGTCAACCGCGTCGTGCCCGAACTCATCGCCAGGGGAAAGTACATCCGGCCCGCCCTCGGCATCGAGGTCGACGAGGGGATCAACCGCGTCGCCCGCGCCCAGCTCGGCATCGAGGGGGTGATGGTCCTGAAGGTCGCCCCCGGCTCGCCCGCCGAGAAGGCCGGCCTGCAGGGCGCCCGCCGCACCCCCGACGGGGGCCTCATCCCCGGCGACATCATCACCGCCATCGAGGGCAAGGCCGTCGAGAACGTCGGCAAGCTCTATGCCCGCCTGGACGACTTCAAGGTGGGCGACACCGTGAGGCTCACCGTGATCCGGGAGGGGGCCAAGCGGGAGGTCGCCGTGACCCTGCAGGCGGGAAGCTGAGAGAGGCGAGCGGGAACGAATTCCCGGAAAAGCAAAGGAGGAAGCGACATGTTCTTCGAGGAAATCGAAATCGGCAAGGTCTACAAATCCCCGGTCACAAAACCCATCACGGGCACCGAGATCGACCTGGTCGCGCAGATGTCCGGCATGGATCTCCCCGGTTTCCTGGACGCCGAGTTCGCGAAGAGCAAGGGGTTCAAGGACCGGGTCACCCCCGGCATCTACGTCATGGCCAGCATGATGGGGCTCATGGCGAAACACGGGTTTCTCGCCGACGCGATCTGGGTGTCCGCCACGGACATCGCCTTCAAGACGCCGGCCTTCCCGGGCGACCGCCTCTCGGCCGAGGTGGAGGTGGTCGGCAAGAAGGAGGGTAAGCGGGGCGGCCTGGTGACGTATAAGTGGACGGTGACGAATCAGGACGGCAAGCTCGT
>CAYZKT010000118.1:1257-8260 GCA_964478885.1 uncultured Syntrophaceae bacterium
ACATGAAAAAATCGCTGGGCGCCAACACGATCCTGTACCCCACGCCGGTGCTGCTCGTGGGGACTTACGACGCCGCGGGGAAGCCGAACGTCATGACCGCCGCCTGGGGCGGCATCTGCTGCTCGAGCCCCCCCTGTGTGGCCGTCTCGCTCCGGAAGGCCACGCACTCCCACGGGAGCATCGCACTGCAGCGGGCCTTCACCGTCAGCGTCCCCTCGGAGAAGTACGCCGCCGCGGCCGACTACTGCGGCATCGTGTCGGGAAAGCGGGTGGACAAGTTTGCCGAGACGGGCCTCACGGCCGTCCGCAGCAGCCTGGTCAATGCCCCGTACGTCGGGGAGTTCCCCCTCGTGCTGGAGTGCAAACTGGTCCACCAGTTCGAGCTGGGGCTGCACACGCAGTTCGTCGGCGAGATCCTCGACGTCAAGGCCGAAGGAGACATCCTCGACGCCAGGGGAGCCGTGGACGTCGAGAAGCTCAAGCCCTTCTTCTTTGCCCCCGAGTCCAACGGCTATTACGGCACGGGCCGGCGGCTGGGGGATGCGTTCTCGATGGGGAAGGCCGTGAAGAAAAAAGGCACGTGAGGGAACCGGGCGGGCAGGCACAGAGAGGTGCATCCCGGATGATCGCGGAGATGAAAGACGCCGTGTACCGGCGGATCGTCGAGCAGACGACCGATGCGGTCATCTTTGCCGACCGGGAAGGGCTCATCCGGATCTGGAACCGGGGCGCGGAGGCCGTGTTCGGCTACCCCGCCGCGGAGGCCCTGGGGCAGAGCCTCGACATCATCATCCCCGAGGAATTGCGCAAGCGGCACTGGGAGGGGTACCGGAGGGCCATCGAGGCCGGCAGGACGCGACTGGGAAGCCGCGTCCTGGTCACGCGCGGGCTCCATCGGGACGGCTCCCGGCTCTACGTCGACCTGAGCTTCGCGGTCATCGTGGACGATGAGGGGCGGGCCGAGGGGGCCCTGGCCATCGGCCGCAACGTCACGGAACGGTACCTGGCCGAGCGGGCGTTGAAAAAGAAGGTCGCTGTGCTCGAAGGCGGGCCGGGGCCTTCCTGACGGCCAATCGACGGCGGCCGGCCGATTATTCCAGGCCCGGAAAGGCGGACAAGGATGAGAACGAAGATCTGCACGCTGGCGGAAGCCGCCGGGGAGGTCAAGGACGGCATGCTCCTGGCCATGACGACGAGCATCCTCGAGAACGCCCCGATGGCGTTTCTGCGGGAGATCGTCCGGCGGGGGGTGAAGGGCCTGCGCGTGGCGACCCTCACCGGGGGCGGCCTGAACGTCGATCTGCTCATCGGGGCCGGAGGGGTGGCGGAGTACGAGATGTCCTTCTGCTCGCTGGGCGAGCTGGGCCCGGCTCCCAACTTCCAGCGGGCCATCCGGGAGCGCAGACTGAAGCTCAAGGACAATACCTGAGGGGTTATGTACGCCATGGTCCAGGCTGGATCCATGGGAGCCCCCTTCGCGGCGGTGCGCGGCCTCCTGGGCAGCGACCTGCTGACACACCGCCCGGACATGCGCGTGATCGGGGATCCCTTCCAGGAAGGGGCCTCGGTCGTCGCGGCACCGGCCATCCTCCCGGACGTCGCCGTGTTCCACGCGACGCGCGCGGACCGGTTCGGGAACACCCTGGTCTCGGGAGCGCTGCGGGATGACGTCATGCTGGCGCGGGCCGCGCGGAGGGTCGTGGTCACCGTCGAGGAGATCGCCGAGAAGGAGTTGAGGCCCGCCGCCGGGGGGACGCTCATCCCCGCCATCGACGTGGACCGCGTGGTCTGCGTGCCCCGGGGGGCGCACCCGACGGGCTGCGGGAAACGCTACGCGCCCGACGGCGACCACATCCGGGAATACCTCGAGGCGGCCGCGGGGAACGACACGTTCCGGGCCTATCTGGAGAAGTACGTGCGCGGGCCTCGGGACCACGGGGACTACCTGTCCCGGGTCGGCCTGCGCGCGCGGAGGAAGCGAGGGCGGGACGCATGACGAACGCCTATACCCCCGAGGAGCTGATGGCCGTCGTGATCTCCCGCGAGGTACGGAACGGGGAGACGGTCGCAACGGGACTTGCCTCGGCCGTTCCCGCGGCCGGCTGCATCCTGGCCGAGCAGACACATGCCCCCGATGCGACCCTCATCATCCTGGGGAGCCGGCAGTATTACCCGTTTCCCGCCGGCAGCAGCGAGCTGCACTTCATGGCCCAGAGGGGGGAACTGGATCTTTTCTTCCTGAGCCCGCTCCAGATCGACCGCGCGGGCAGCATCAACCTCCATCTGGCGGGAAGCTACGACGAGCCCGCCCTGCGGCTTCCGGGGGCCTACGGCTCGGTGCTGCTGTACCGCGTGGCCCGCCGGGTCATCCTCTTCCGCACCGAGCACACGCGGCGCACCTTCGTGGAGAAGGTCGACTTCGTGACGGCTGCCGGCGTGCCCCCGGAGGGCGCCGCCCGGGAGGGAGGGCCGTCGGTTGTCGTGACGCCCAGGGCGCTGCTTGCCTGGGACGGGGACGGGAAGCGGTGGACCCTGGGGGCGGTCCAGCCCGGCTCGACGGTGATCGACATCGAGGAAAACACGGGTTTTCCCCTGGTCGTTCCGCAACCGATCCCCACGACCCCGCTGCCGACGCGGCAGGAGCTTCGCGTGCTGAGGACGCAGGTGAGGGAGAAACTGAAGCACATCTATCCCGGGTTCGCCGAAAAATGCATCCTGCCCCCTTGACAACGGGCCGGGCATGATGCTTGACATTCGCAACGAGGAGACAACGGCATGCAGATGACGGACATCCCCTTCGGGACGACCGACTGGTCGTCCGTGGAGGTCACGGAACACAAGGGCGAGACGGGGGGTGCCACCTGGCGCACCCGCACCTTCGGAGGCATCCGCGTGCGCCTCGTGGAGTACTCGCCGGGCTACCGCGCCGATCACTGGTGCAGCAAGGGGCACATCCTGCTGTGCCTCGAGGGGGAGCTGCACACGGAGCTGGCTGACGGGCGCACGTTCGTCCTCACCCCCGGCGTGAGCTACCAGGTGGCGGACAATGCCGAGCCGCACCGCTCGTCCACCGTCGCGGGCGCGAAACTGTTCATCGTCGATTGAGAAGATCCGGTCCGCCGATCAAAAGGAGGGGATTATGGCCGTGTCAGGGGAGAGGGAGCCGTCAGGGCTTTACGTCATTCAAATATCGGGCATGTTCACCAACGAGCAGCGAAAGGCCATGGAGGCGGCCGGCCGGGCCGCGATAGACCGGAGTTCGAAGATCAAGATCCTGCTTCTCGCCGCCGGGTTCGAGGGCTGGGCCAGGGGGGGCGACTGGGGGGACATCCGGTTCATGCAGGAGTACGACCCCTACATGGAGAAGATCGCCGTCGTGGCCGACGAAAAGTGGCGCGATGCGTTCCTCGCGGCGGGCCACCGGCAGGCGGCCGTGGAGTTCTTCCCCCTGGGGCAGGAGCACAAGGCCCGGGAGTGGCTGGCCTAACAGGCTGTTGACCGGGGGCGCATCCCCTCTTGGCGCTGCGACAATGTGCCGGGTTTGCGATTGTGAAGTTAGGAAGAGCGGATAAAAAACGGATTTCTTCACTCCTCGCCTATCTTCCGCTCTTCACAGCTTCTTAACTTCCATCTTTCCAGGGCGCCTTGCATCTAAGCATTTTTGAGCAGCCTGTGTGACCTGGAAAGCCCGACAGGAAGGCCTGAGAGGGGAAAAGGCAAAAGCAAGACCTGACCCCACCGGGGGCCGAAGTCCGGTGGCAATCGGCGGCCGGTTGTGATAAGGCCCTTATAGCCTCCGGGGGCGGGCGAGGCGAAAGCGGTCCCCGGCACGATCCTTGACATGCGACCCCGACGTCCGGGTGCCCCGGCACGTCCAACCCTATTTCAGCGAAGGAGAAGATACGATGAAGAGATTGTTCAGCCTGCTCTGCGTCCTGCTGCTCGTGTTCGCCCTTGCCACCCCAGCCTTTGCAGCCAAGGTCGTGCTGAAGCTCGGCCACATCGCCGAGCCCTCCAACCCCTACGGTCAGGGCGCAGACCACTTCGCCAAGCTCGTCGCCCAGAAGTCCAAGGGCGAGATCGAGATCAAGGTGTTCCCCTCCTCCCAGCTCGGGGCGCAGAAGGAGCTCATCGAGGGCTGCATCTACGGAACCCTCGACATGACGCTGACGAGCACGGCCGAGCTGGGCACCTTCCAGCCGCAGATGGCCCTCTTCGACATGCCCTTCCTGTTCAAGGACCGCAAGCACGCCTTCGCCGCGCTCGACACGGTGGGCATGGAGCTGGCCAAGGCGCTCGAGCCCAAGGGCCTCAAGATGCTGGGCTACATGGAGAACGGCATCCGCCACATGACCAACAACGTGCGCGAGGTCAAGACCCCCGCCGACATGAGAGGCCTCAAGATGCGCGTCATGAACAACAAGGTCTACATCGAGATGATGAAATCCCTCGGCGCCTCCCCCACCCCCATGGCCTTCTCCGAGCTCTATTCCGCCATGCAGCAGGGGACCATCGACGGCCAGGAGAACCCCAGCGCCCACATCTACACGAAGCGCTTCTTCGAGGTCCAGAAGTACGCCTCCCTGACGGGGCACGCCTACGCGCCGGAGCCCATGCTCATCTCCATGGCGACCTGGAAGAAGCTCACGCCGCAGCAGCAGGCGGTCATCCAGCAGGCGGCCAACGAGTCGATCGCCTGGCAGCGCAAGCTCTCCGAGAAGGAAGACCTCGAGTTCTGGAACAAGATCAAGGCGACGGGCAAGATGAAGGTCACGACGGTGGACCGCAAGCTCTTCGTCGAGGCCACCAAGGACGTCTACAAGAAGCTCGCCCCGACCGTCGGACAGGCCAACATCGACAAGGTCCGGGCCCTGGAAAAGTAACCGACAACCGATCCGCGGAAGGCCCGGGCCCCGGCCCGGGCCTTCGAGCGAGGGGGGCCCGCCATGCTGGATAAGCTGTTCACGGGGCTGCGATCGGTGCTGTACTGGTTCTCCGTCGCGGCCATGTCGGTCATGCTCGTCGTCATCTTCGCGCAGGTCATCTCGCGCTACGTCTTCAACTGGACGCCCGAGTGGTCCGAGGAACTGGCGCGCTACCTCTTCGTCTGGGTCGTCTTCATCGGCTCGGCCCTCATCATGGGCGAGTCGGGCCACCTGGCCGTGCAGTTCGTGCCCAACCACTTCAAGGGCACGGCGACGGGCCGCCTGCTGGAGATCGTCATCAACCTCTCGGGCTACGTGTTCATCCTCATCCTGTTCACCCAGGGGGCGAAGATGACCCGGGTCATGACCTTCCAGATGTCGCCGGGCATGGAGATCCCCATGAGCTGGGTCTACGCCGTGATCCCGCTGAGCAGCGCGCTGATGCTGCTCTACCTCGTGAAGGACACGGTGCGGATCGTGCGGGGATGGTCGGGACCGAAGGGCGAGGGGAGGTAAACGGGCATGGAATACGTCCTGGTCGGCCTCTTCCTTCTGCTCACCGCGTTGGGCGTGCCCGTGGCCTTCTCCCTGTGCCTCTCCGCCGCGACCCTGCTCTTCTTCTACATGGACCGCCCGCTCGTCATGGTCTCCCAAATGATGTTCTCGGGCATCGACTCCTTCTCGTTCATGGCCGTTCCCTTCTTCATGCTGGCGGGGGCCTTCATGTCCGCCGGCGGCGTGACCTCGCGGCTGGTCAGCTTCTCCCAGGCCCTCGTCGGCGCCCTCACGGGGGGCCTGGCGCAGACCGTGTCCGTGGCCGGCATGTTCTTCGCCGCCATCTCGGGCTCCTCGGCCGCCACCACGGCGGCCCTGGGCAGCACCATGATCGGCGAGCTGGAGAAGAAGGGCTACGACCGCGACTGGGCCACGGGCATCGTGGCCTCCAGCGGCACCGTGGGCATCGTCATCCCGCCCTCGATCACCATGGTCGTCTACGGCGCCATCGCCGACACCTCCATCGGCGACCTGTTTATCGGCGGCTTCATCCCCGGCATCATGATGGGATTCTCCATGATGGCCGTGAGCTGGTACTTTGCCCGGAAACGGGGCCTCGCGGGCGAAGGCGCATTCTCCGTTGCCGCCGCCCTGAAATCGTTCAAGGACTCCTTCTTTGCCCTCATGACTCCGGTCATCATCATCGGCGGCATCTACGGCGGCATCTTCACCCCCACCGAGGCGGCTGCCGTCGCTGCGGTCTACGGGATCCTCGTCGGCCTGTTCGTCTACAAGGAGCTGAAACTCAGGGACTTTCCGCAGATCATCTTCCAGGCCGTGATCGGCACCACGGTCATCATGTTCCTGGTGGGGGCCGCCACGGTCTTCGGCTGGCTCATCACCAACCTGCAGATCCCGCATCAGGTAGCGAAATTCGTCGTCTCCGTGACGAGCTCGCCGCTGTTCTTCCTGTTTGCCATGAACATTCTGCTGCTCATCGCCGGCACCATGGTCAACGCCTCGGCGGCGGTCGTGATCCTGACGCCGATCTTCCTGCCCGTGGCCAGGGCCCTGGGCATCGACCCCCTGTTCTTCGGCGTGCTCATGGTCGTCAACCTCGCCATCGGCTGCATTACCCCGCCGGTGGGCCTCGATCTCTTCGTGGCGAGCGCCATCTCCAAGGTGCCCATCGAGCGCGTGATGAAGGCGTGCCTGCCCTATCTCTGGGCCTTGCTGACGACGCTTGTCATCCTGACCGTGTTCCCGTGGTTCATCACCGTGCTGCCGTCCCTGCTTGCGCGATAACGCGGCCGCGGCGGCCGTCGCCGTAGCCCTTGACAGGAAACGCCCGTTTCGATAGAAAAAATCCATTCCCTCCAGCTTTTCCGTCGAAAGGAGACGACCATGTCCCTCGCAGCCTCTTCGGCCTATGGCGCCGCGGTGAAGCCGCTTTCCGTCATGGAAGCCCGTTTCTACCTCTACACGACGCTCTTCGTCGCGGGGAACATCGCCCTGCCCTCCCTGTGCCACCTTGTGCCCGGCGGGGGGCCGATGCTTTTGCCGATCTACTTCTTCACCCTCGT
>CAYZKT010000119.1:0-1977 GCA_964478885.1 uncultured Syntrophaceae bacterium
CCGCGGAGCTGGTTGTCGATCCGGCGGCTCTCGTGGCGCTCCGTGCCGAGGATGTGCAGGCCGCCCAGCTGCGCGACCCCCTCTCCGAGCTTGATGTCGGTTCCGCGGCCCGCCATGTTCGTCGAGATCGTCACGGCGCCGCGCCGCCCGGCCTGTGCGATGATCTCCGCCTCCCGCTCGTGGTGCTTCGCGTTGAGGACGTGGTGCTTCACCCCCTGGCGGGAGAGCACGCCGCTCAATTTTTCGGATTTCTCGATGGAGATGGTCCCGACGAGCACCGGCCGGCCCTGCTTGTGCAGCTCCTTGATCTCCTCGATGGCGGCCTCGAACTTCTCGCGCTCCGTCCGGTAGATCACGTCGGGGTGGTCCGTCCGGACCATGGGCATGTTCGTGGGAATCACCATGACCTCAAGGTTGTAGATCTCCTGGAACTCGGCCGCTTCCGTGTCGGCCGTGCCCGTCATGCCCGCGAGCTTCTCGTACATCCGGAAGTAGTTCTGGAAGGTGACCGAGGCGAGCGTCTGGTTCTCCCGCTCGATCTTGACGCCCTCCTTCGCCTCGAGGGCCTGGTGGAGGCCCTCGCTGTAGCGCCTCCCCGGCATGAGGCGGCCCGTGAACTCGTCGACGATGAGCACCTCGCCGTTCTTCACGACGTAGTCCACGTCGCGTTTGAAGAGGGTGTGCGCCTTGAGGGCCTGGTTGACGTGGTGCAGCAACTCGATGTTGCGCGGGTCGTAGAGGTTCTGCACCTTCAGGGACTTCTCCACCCGGGCGACGCCCTCCTCGCTGAGGACGACGGTCCGCGCCTTCTCGTCGATGGCGTAGTCCTTCTCCCGCCTCAGCCCCGGGATGATCTGGTTGATCCGGTAGTACTTGTCCGTCGACTCCTCGGAGGGGCCCGAGATGATGAGCGGGGTCCTCGCCTCGTCGATCAGGATGCTGTCGACCTCGTCGACGATGGCGTAGTGGAAATCCCTCTGGACGTAGTCCTCGAGGCCGAATTTCATGTTGTCGCGGAGGTAGTCGAACCCGAACTCGTTGTTCGTCCCGTAGGTGATGTCGGACCCGTAGGCGGCTCGTCGCTCCTCGTCGGTGAGGCCGTGGACGATGACGCCGACGGTGAGGCCCAGGAAGTTGTAGATGGGCCCCATCCAGGCCGCGTCGCGCCTCGCCAGGTAGTCGTTCACCGTGACGAGATGGCATCCCTTCCCGGTCAGGGCGTTGAGGTACAGGGGCATGGTCGCCGCGAGCGTCTTTCCCTCGCCCGTTTTCATCTCGGCGATCTTGCCCTCGTGCAGCACGATGCCCCCCACGAGTTGTACGTCGAAGGGACGCATCCCGACGGTCCGCCGGGCGGCCTCCCGTGCAACGGCAAACGCCTCCGCCAGGATGTCGTCGAGGGTAGCCCCACCCGCGAGCCGTTCCTTGAACTCGGCCGTCTTGGCCTTCAGCTGCTCGTCGGAGAGCGGGCCGATGCGGGCCTCGAAGCGGTTGATCTCGTCCACGAGGGGCGCGATCCGCTTGAGCTCCCTCTCGTTTTTCGTCCCGAAGAGCTTTTGAATGAAATTCAGCATGGTTCCGCCTAAAAAAAACCCGGTAAGCCCTTACCGGATTTTTGGATAATATACCCTATTTTTTCGCAAAAGGGAATCAGCGTAGATACTTTCTGGGGTTGACATGGACACCGTTGAGGTTCACGGAATAGTGCAGGTGGGCGCCGGTGCTGCGGCCCGAGTTGCCCACGTACCCGATGACCTCCCCCCGCTTGACCATCTGTCCCTTGCTGACCGCGGAGCGGAAGAGGTGGGCATAGAGGGTCGAGATGCCCCTCCCGTGCTCGATCCGGATGAGAAGGCCCAGGTCGGGCCTCTTCTCCACGTTGGTCACGATCCCGTCGGCCGGCGCCTGGATGGGCGCGCCGAGCTTCGTCGCGATGTCGATCCCCGAGTGGAACTCCCGTCGGCTGCCGAAGGGGTT
>CAYZKT010000119.1:2077-8258 GCA_964478885.1 uncultured Syntrophaceae bacterium
CCGGTCAAATCCGACGCCAGGGAGCGGATCTTCTCGTCCACCTGCTTTAGATCGGCCAGCTTCCTCTCGAAGAAGGAAATCTTCCCCTCGAGGGTGTCGATCTGCTCCTGCTGGGTCGACGTGAGCTGCCGCAGGTTGGAGAGTTCCATCTGCTCGAGCTTGATCGTCAGGTAATCGACGGCGCAGTATCCGAAGAAGCAGAAAAGGACCACCGAAACGGCTGTGGCAAGGCGGAAATGATGCGGCGTGGCGAGGAACTTCTTGACGGAATCTCTTTTCTTATGCGGGATGATCAGGAGGGTGTAAAAATGCTTCGGCATTGCTCATCCTCATCCTTTCTTTGTACTCGGAAACCGGGAAAAGAAACTTCCCGCTTCCCCCTACAAGTACGGGAGGAAAGACGTCGCGTGATGCCGAGGGACACGTTGCATCCCCCAAATCACCGCGTCGAAACACGCCCCGGCCTCGAACCGAAAGAACAGCCGGATTCCGGAGGCAGGCGTCCTAAATACCCGCAATCGGATAGCCTGTCAAGCCGAAATCGCTCGGTTCGCGAGATATGAAACAAATTCAACCATTTGTGGATAAATCGAGGTCAAAATCAGCCCTTCCCCTGTCGGGCGCCGTGGCTTCCCACCTCCCCTTCGGGGGCCTTTTTGACCGACAGCAGCGGATCTCCCACGTCGACCTGGTCTCCGGGGTTCTTGTGGACCTCGATGACCTTCCCATTGATGGCGGAGACGACGTTGTTGAGCATCTTCATGGCCTCGAGAACGATGAGGACCTGTCCGGCCGACACCTCTTCGCCCTCGGAGACGGGAACCTCGTTGATGGTCCCCTTGATGGGCGAGCGGACGTCGCCGTCCTTGGCGAGGGCTTCGATCTCCTTGGCCGTCAGCGTCACCTTCCGCGCTTCGGCCCTGGCGCCCTCCTGCTCGAGTTCGGTCAGGATCGGCTCGGGGTGATGGTCGATTACGAGGTAGGTCACCGCGTCGCCGCTCGAGGTCTTGCGCTGGGGCCCGATGACGATCGAGTGCAGCTTGCCGTATGCGTCGGGGAACTCGAAGGTGTCGCCCAGGTTGAACCCGCCCTTCTTGAACCAGACCTTGGGCGGCAGGACCCAGACCTTGCCGTACTTCTCCTCGAACTTGAAGAAGCTCACCGCGTCGTTGGGGTGCTGGAGGTACAGGACCAGTTCCTCCTCCGAGGCCTTGCGTTCGAGCCTCTTTTCCAGGACGCGCTTCTCGATGCCGAGGTCCACGTCCTCGATCTTCTGGTAGCCGTAGTCCCGCTCGACGGTCTTCTTCCAGTTCGGGCCGAAGACGGCCTCGTAGATCCAGTCGGCGGGCTTGTAGAAGGGCAGCTCGCCGTAGCGGCCGAGCATCAAGTTCTTCAGATCGTCGTTGGCGTCCTTGTACCGGGCGCGCTTCAGGACGTTGTTGACCGCCGTGGTCCAGAGGATCTGCGAGCCCGGGGTCACGCTCCACCAGTTGCCGAGCTCGACCTGGACCTTGGGGAGCTCCTGCTGGAGGATCTCCGGCATGAGGTGCAGGAAATTTCCCTTCACGGCCTGCTCGAAGCTCGAGCCCGTGGCCCCCCCGGGCAGCTTGTGGATCTGGACGGTGGGATCGAATCCGAGGAACTGCGATTCGAAGTCCTTGTAGTACTCGCGCTCGGGCCTCAGCGTGTTGGACGTGTCGATGACGGCCTGCTTGTCGATCCCCACGCAGGGGTACCCGTAGTCCTCGAGGGTCTCCACGATCGTCAGCAGGGGGGGCGGCCCGTAGAACCCGGTGAAGGAGTGGTCGCCGCCGTTGACGATCCGGGCCCCGTTGCGGACGGCCTCGACGGTGCGGCCGATGTCGTTGCCGTCCGTGTTGTGGCCGTGGTAGTGGATCAGCATCCCCGGGAACCGGTCGAGGACGGCCTTGACGAGGTCCCCGATCCGTTTCTGCGTCCCGAGACCCCCGTGATTCTTGATGCACAGGATGATGTCCTCGCCCGTGATGTCGACGATCTCGGCCACCTTCTTCACGTAGTAGGCGTCCGTGTGCTCGGGCCCCGTGGAGAAACAGATGGCGGGCTCCAGGATCCGGCCGGCGCGCCTCACTTCCTCGAAGACGGGGACCATGTTCCGCACGTCGTTGAGGAAGTCGAAGACGCGGAACACGTCGATCACCTCGGCGAAGTGCTGGATCGTCAGCCGGACGACATTGTCCGGGTAGGGCCGGTACCCGAAGAGGTTGATCCCCCGGACCAGCGTCTGGAACAGGGTGTCGGGCATCATGGACTTGAGGACCCGCAGCTTCTCGAAGGGGTTGATCTGCTTGCGCAGCATGTCCACGTGGATCGAGGCCCCGCCGGAGATCTCGATGGAGAAGTAGCCGCAGGCGTTGCGTTCCCCGGCCACGAGCATCTGCGTGTGGGGCAGGACCCGGTTCTTGAAGTCCGACTGGGAGAGGTCCCTCTCCGTGTTCGTCATGAAATAGCCCTTCGACCGTCGGATCTTGTCGAGGACGGTTTTGACCCCGTGCTCCTTCAGCTCGCGGGGGGTGATTCTCTCGTCGATCGGGTATGCTGTCTTCTTCGCCATCTTGTTTTCTCTTTATTCTTTCTTTGCCCTGTACCCTGGCCCCTGTCCCCTGGACCCTAGTATGCGTAGGGGTTGATCTTCTTGACGTGGATCTCGGCGATCAGCTTCGCGAGCTTCGCCACCTCGCGCTCCGTCTCCGGGTAGCCGAAGATGTCGGGGTGCGTCTCGATGTATCCCGTGTCGAAGCGGCCCGCCCGGAAGTCCGGCTCGTCGCAGATCGCCAGGTAGAAGGGGATGGTCGTCTTCGGCCCCACGATGTTGAAGCCCAGCAGGGCCCGCTTGAGCCGGTCGATCGTCTCGTTCCAGTCGTAGCCGCGGCAGGTGAGCTTCACCATGAGCGAGTCGTACTCCGTGGGGATCTTGTAGCCCTGGTAGACGAGCCCGTCGAGACGGATGCCGGGACCGCCGGGAGAGTGGTAGACCTCGACGGTCTTGCCGCCCTCGGGCATGAAGTTGTTCTTCGGGTCCTCGGCGTTGATCCGGACCTGGACGGCCTTCCCCAGCATGTGCACGCGCTCCGCGGGGATGTCGATGGCCTCGTCCCGGGCGATCCGGATCTGCTGACGGACGATGTCCACGCCCGTGAGTTCCTCGGTCACGGTGTGCTCCACCTGCAGGCGCGTGTTGACCTCCATGAACCAGAAGTCGTTCGTCTTCGAGTCCACCAGGAACTCGACCGTCCCGGCGTTGACGTAGTTCGAGCCCTTCGCCGCGGCGATGGCCGCCTGGTACATCCTCTCCAGGACGTCCTTCGGAAGGTCCGCCGGGGCGATCTCGAGGAGCTTCTGGTGGCGGCGCTGGATCGAGCAGTCGCGGGTGCCCAGGTGGATGACATTGCCGTGCGTGTCCGCCAGGATCTGGACCTCCACGTGGCGCGGCGCCTCGATGCACTTCTCCACGTAGATGCTGTCGTCGTTGAAGGCGCTCTTGGCCTCGGTCCGCGCGACGGGGAGCTGCATGAGCAGGTCCGACTCGCTCTCCACCCTCCGGATTCCCCGTCCGCCGCCGCCGAGGGAGGCCTTCAGCATGATGGGGTAGCCGACTTTCTTGCCGAACTCGATGGCCTGCCGGATCCCCGCCTCTCCGGGCTCGAGCGTCCCCGTGCCAGGGACGAAGGGGATCTTCGCCTTTTCCATGATCTGCCGGGCCACGACCTTGTTTCCCAGGTCCCGGATCACCGCGGGCGGCGGTCCGATGAAGGTGATTCCCGCCTTCTCGCATGCCGCCGAGAAGTCCGGGTTTTCCGCCAGGAATCCGTATCCCGGGTGGATGGCGTCGGCGCCGCTCTTCCTGGCCGCCCAGATGTGCTTTTCCACATCGAGATAATCCCTGCGGGGGCCGTTCCCGATGAGGATGGCCTCGTCGGCAAGCCGGATGAAATAGGCCTCGCTGTCCGGCTTCTCGTAAACCGCCACGGTCTTGAGGCCCATTTCCACGGCCGTGCGGATGATCCGCAGCGCGATCTCGCCGCGGTTGGCGATCAGGATCTTGCTGATTTGTTTCTCCTTCGTTTTCCTCGCTGCCATCGGGCACCTTCTTGTCGGGGTTGAGACTTCTTTCGACTCGCGACACGCGTCTGATTTCCGTAAGATTTTGCTTATACGGTCAAGCCGAAATGCTGTCAAGGGCTTTGTGCCCGTTTTTCCCAAAATTGTCTTGACTTTAAAACGTCCGTTGGGCTAAACGGTGCGGATATTAGTTGATGAGCGCAGGCGGGAAAGGAGCTTCTATGGCAAAGTACGATTCGAAGTCCATTCGAAATATCGCGATCGTCGGGCATGGCGGCACCGGGAAGACGTCGATCGCCGAATCCATGCTCTTCGTGGCCGGGAAAACGGACCGCCTGGGCCGTGTCGACGACGGCACGTCCACCATGGACTGGGAGCCCGAGGAGCAGAAGCGCCGCATCTCCATCAGCGCCTCTGCCGCCTTCGTCGACTGGGACAAGCACCGCATCAACATCCTGGACACCCCCGGCGACGCCAACTTTGCCATGGACACCCGCAGCTGCCTCCGGGTCGCCGACGCGGCCCTCGTCGTGATCGACGCCGTGGGCGGCGTGGAATTCCAGACCGAGAAGGTCTGGGAGGCGGCCGACGAGTACGGCCTGCCGCGCCTGATCTTCATCAACAAGATGGACCGCGAGCGCGCAAGCTTCGCGAGTGCCATCGAGAGCGTCCGCAAGATCATCGGCAAGAAAGCGACCCCCCTGTTCCTCCCCATCGGCGCCGAGGACAAGTTCAAGGGCATCGTCGACCTCATGCAGATGAAGGCCCTCTCCTTCGACGAGGCCAAGGGGAAGGCGAAGGCGGGCGACATCCCCGCCGAGATGGCCGACGAGGCCAGAAAGGCCCGCGAGGCCATGACCGAGGACATCGCCGAGTGCGACGAGGCGCTCATGGACAAGTACCTCGAGAGCGGAGAGCTGACCGCCGAAGAGCTGAAAACGGGCCTCCGCAAGGGCGTGGTCTCCGGCTCCCTCATCCCTGTCGTCTGCGGGATCGCCGGCCGCAACATCGGGATTTCGCCTCTCATGGATCTCCTCGTGTCCGCCGCTCCCTCTCCGCTCGAGCGCGGCGACGCGAAGGGCAAGAACCCCTCCACGGGCTCGGAGGAGAAACGCAGCCCCGACGAGAAGGCCCCCTTCTCGGCGTTCGTGTTCAAGACCATTTCGGACCCCTTCGCGGGGCGCCTCACGCTCTTCCGCGTCTACTCCGGAACGGCGAGCTCCGACGGCACGTTCTACAACCCTACGCGGAAGTCGACGGAGCGCTTCGGCAACATCTTCCACCTCGACGGGAAGACCCAGCGTCCCTCGGAAGGCGTCATCCCCGGCGACATCGCCGCCGTGGCGAAGCTCAAGGAGACCTTCACGGGCGACACGATGACGGACGAGAAGAACCCGATCCAGTACGAAAGGGTCCAGCCGGTGCCCGCCATCATCTCCTTCGCCGTCCAGCCCAAGTCCAAGGGCGACGAGGAAAAGATCATGTCCGGCCTCAACCGCCTCGTCGAGGAGGACCCCACGCTGAACTACCGCCGCGACGAGCAGACCCGCGAGATCATCCTCTCGGGCATGGGGCAGGTCCACATCGAGATCGCCGTCGAGAAGATGAAGCGCAAGTTCGGCGTCGAGGTCACCCTGACGACGCCCAAGGTCCCCTACAAGGAAACCCTGAAGGGCAAGACAACCGTCCAGGGCCGCTACAAGAAGCAGTCCGGCGGACGCGGCCAGTTCGGCGACACCTGGCTCGAGATCGAGCCCCTGCCCCGCGGCGGCGGCTTCGAGTTCGTCGACAAGATCGTCGGCGGCGCGATCCCCCGCAACTTCATCCCCGCCGTCGAGAAGGGCATCGTCGAGGCCATGCTCGAAGGCATCCTGGCGGGTTATCCCGTCGTGGACGTGAGGGTCTCGCTCTTCGACGGCTCCTTCCACACCGTCGATTCGTCCGAAATGGCCTTCAAGATCGCCGGTTCCATGGGCTTCAAGAAGGGCGTGGAGCAGTGCAACCCCACCCTGCTCGAGCCCATCGTCAACATCGACATCGAGATCCCCGACGAGTACATGGGCGACGTCATCGGGGACCT
>CAYZKT010000120.1:0-2855 GCA_964478885.1 uncultured Syntrophaceae bacterium
ACGGGCCCTGCCTCGAGACGGCCCTGCGATTCATGGACGGGCACCCGGAGGTCGGGCTGGCGGGGACGAAGGTCGTCTACCCCGACGGGGCGCCGCAGGAAACGATCTCCCTGCGCTACCCGGGCGAGAAGCACACGACAGGAGAGCTTGCGGGGCTCAAGGGTCCGATCGCCTGCGTGCTCGGCGCGAGCATGATCGCGCGCGCGGCGCTGCTGCGTGCAATCGGCGGCTTCGACGAGGACTACTTCCTCTACGGGGAGGACCAGGAGCTGTGCCTTCAAATTCGGCTGAAGGGCTTCGAGATCGGCTACATCGATGAGGCCGTGGTGAGACACATCGGGGGCCACAGCGAGACGGACGCGGCGGCGGCCGACAAGTGGGGGCGAAAGGCGCGGGCCGAGTATCTCTTCTACCGCAAGCACTACCGGCCGGAGACGGTCCGCCGAATCGCACGCGAAGACCGGCTCAAGGCCCGGTGGAGAGTCCTGACGATCCCGCTTACCCTGCCCTTCCTGCGCGACGGCGGCGCTGCGAGGGAGAAGCTCGTGAAGTACCGGGCGATCCTCGATACCCTCGAGGAGATCGAAAAAGCCGGCACGACGGGAGGGGCCTGAGTGGAACGGGCTCCGGCAGCGTGCATCCTCTGCGGCTCCACCGCCCGGTCGCCCCTGATCGAGCGGGACGGCTGGACCGTGCACCGGTGCGCGGGCTGCGGACTCGGCGTCCTGGACCCCCGGCCCGACCGCGAGGAGCTGGGGCGGCTCTACGAAAAGGAATACTTCGACAGCCAGTACCGCGAGGGCCTGCAGCCCGGGTCGCCGGAGATGCGGCGGCGCATTTCCCAGGAGGACCACCGGATCCGGTTCTTCCGGCGCTTCAAGAAGCGGGGGCTCGTCGTCGACGTCGGCTGCGGCATGGGGTATTTCCTGTATGCCGCCCGCCAGGCGGGGTACGACGTGACGGGGGTGGACATTTCCGACCACGCCGCCTCCTATGTCCGGGACACCCTGGGAATCCCCATGCGGACCGGGCACATCGACGCCGTCGACGTGCCGGAGGGCTCCGTGGACGTGGCCACCATGTGGCACTTCCTGGAGCACACGGACGACCCGCGGCGATACGTCGAGAAGGTCGCCCGGTGGCTCAAACCCGACGGCCTGCTCGTCATCGACGTGCCGAACTACGAGGGGACGGATGCGCAGAAGACCTGGCAGGACTGGGTGGGCTGGCAGCTCCCCTACCACTTCCATCACTTCACGCCGTCGACCCTCGCCCTGCTGCTTTCGCAGCGCGGCTTCGAGATCGTCGGCCGGAAGGACTACCACTCCGAGGTGATCAAGGAGAGGCTGCGCCGCATCCCCGTGGCGGGCCTGTTCGCGCGGCTCGTCGCAAAGGCGTACTCGGGGACGAGCTACGCCGTGGTGGCAAATAAAATCCAACGAGAGGTTTCGTGAACCCTGAACCCTACCTTGACCGACTGACCGCGGGCGGCCCGTTCCGGTTCCGCCGGCTCGACATCGCCGGCATCGACAACGAGCCGGTGTTCAAACTCAACGTCCCCGAGATGGTGGAGCAGGAGACCTGCCTGTTCCACCGGGATGTCCCCTCGGGGGATCAATACGTGGAGATCCTGCACGCGACGGTGCAGCGCGCCATGGCCGAGAAGGCGGCCATGCCCATCGTGCGGTTTGCCGACGGGGAGTACGCGTTCTACCGGCATTCCCTGGACTGCAACGGCCTGTACCGGCAGGCGGAGAGCGCGGCCGCGATCCGGCAAGCCATGCCGGCACACGTCGAGGCTATGCGGGCGCTCGCCCGCCGGGGCCGCATCGCACCCCTCGTTTTCCCGGGCAACACGCGCAGGAAGGAGCGGGGCCTCTTTTCCTTCCTGCGCAAGTCGAAACACGACGACTCGGCGATCGGGTTCCTCGATTTTCTCGCCGCGAACGGCATCGAGCTGACGGGCGACAACTACGTGCCCTTCTACGCCGTGTACGCCTACCTGGTGACCGGGCGCTTCGCCAGGCTCCTGGACGGGAAGACGGTCTGCATCGTCAATTCCGACTTCGACGAGAACGCCTGCCGGTCCTGGTTCCGGCAATTCTCGAGCACGCCCCGGATCGCCCACGCGCCCATCGCCGCCGAATACGTGGCGACCCGGTGGGATTCGATGCGGGAGGGCGTGCTCGCGGCCGTCCCACCGGAGGTCGACGTCTGCATCGTCGGGGCGGGCGTCGGGGCCCTGCAGGTCTGCGTCGACATCGCCGAGCGCCTCTCCACGGTCGCCGTCGACGCCGGGCACGTCATGAACATGATGAACGGCCGCGTGGACAAGTCCGGCGGTCCCCGGCTCTACACTCTCTGGAAGGATGGGCAGGCGTGAGCGGCCCCCTGCAGGGCGCCCGCAAGCGCCTCCGGGCATGGCGGAACCGTCGCAGGCTCGAGACGGAGCGGGCTTTCTACGAGGCGGCCTTCCGGGAACGCGGCCTGCGTGCGCCCGTGGAGGAGGAGATCCGGGATGCCCTGCGGCGGCGCTTTCCCGCGATCCGGCCGAAGCCGAAGGGGACGATCCGGACGCTGGCCGTCTGGCACAACTACAACTGGGAAACCGATGCGCTGAAGCCGTCCCTCGAGCGCTTCGGGCCGGTGCGGCTCTACGACTGGTTCGGGGAATTCGACCACAGCCGCAAGGACTGGAGCCGCGCGATCAAGCCGCGGATGAACCGGGCCCTCGTCGATCTCGTCGACCGCTGGTGCCGGGAAGAGCGGCCTGATATTCTCTTCACCTACCTCTCGGGGGAGCTGGTCTACCCCCGGACGGTCGAGGCGCTTCGGGCGCACGGGGTCCCCATCGT
>CAYZKT010000120.1:2955-8206 GCA_964478885.1 uncultured Syntrophaceae bacterium
CGACGGACGAGATGGTGAGGATGTACTCGCGGAGCCGGATCAACCTGGGCTTCGGGGGCGTGGCGGGGCACGACGACACCTACTGCCTGAAGGGAAGGGATTTCGAGATCCCCATGAGCGGCGGTCTCTACGTGACCGAAATCTGCCCGGAGCTCGAGAGGTTCTTCCGGCCCGGCGAGGAGGTGGTCACCTATGGGGATTTTGACGATCTGGTGGAGAAGATCCGCCGGCTCCTGTCAAACCCCGAGGAAGCCGAACGGATCCGGAGGGCGGGCTTCGAACGCGCCCGCTCCGAGCACACCTGGGAAATGCGGTTCGAGAAGGTCTTCAGGCTGATGGGGGTGCTGGAAGAAACACCGTAAGAGAAACGGGGCGAATCGAAAGGCCCGAAATCGAGCTTCTCTGGATTTTTTGTCATTCCGTGCCTGACACGGAATCCATGGATTCCCTCTTTCGAGGGAATGACAACGAACAAAGCCATTTCGGTCAAATGACCTGCAAAAATGAATATCCCCCTTCTCTCACTCTTGCAGAGCGAGGAAGGGGGATTTTTTTGCTTTCGGCCCGTAGCCTGTGGCCTGCAGCCTTTAGCCTGTCTTCTAACTACACCGGAGACTCGTCGCTCTCCTGGCAGAGCGGGCTTCCGTTCCAGGCTGTTCAAAAATGCCCGGATACAAGGCGCCTGCAGTCCCGAGGAGTGAGGCGTACGGGAGCGTACTTTGAACGACGAGGGACAAAGGCAACGCAGTAGATGGGTATTTTTCAACAGCCTGCACGTGCGCTGTTCAGGGTATTCCTGAGCAGCATGGCGATCGTCATGGGCCCCACGCCGCCCGGAACGGGCGTGATGTAGGAAGCCTTCGCGGCTGCCTCGGCAAAGGCCACGTCCCCCACGAGCTTCCCGTCGGGCTTGCGGTTGATCCCCACGTCGATCACCACGGCGCCCTCCTTCACCATGTCCCCCCGGACCATCTCCGCCTTGCCTGCCGCGGCCACCAGGATATCGGCGCGCCGGGCCACGGCCCCCAGGTCCTTCGTCCGGGTGTGGCAGATCGTCACCGTGGCGTGACGGTTCAGGAGCATCAGCGCCAGGGGCTTGCCCACGATGTTGCTGCGGCCGACGATGACGGCCTCCTTCCCCTCGATGGCGATCCCGCTGCGGTCGAGCAGTTCGATGACCCCCAGCGGCGTGCAGGCCCGGTGGCCGGGTCGCCCCGTGAAGAGCCCGCCGATGTTGACGGGGTGGAACCCGTCGACGTCCTTGCGGGGGTCGATGGTTTCGATGACCACGTCGGGGTTGATGTGCTTCGGCAGGGGCAGCTGAACGAGGATGCCGTGGATCTCGGGGCTTGCGTTGAGCCCGGCGACGATGTCCCGGAGGCTCTCCTCCGTCGTCTCCGCCGGCAGCCGGAACTCGCGCGACAGGAAACCGGCTTCCGCGGCGGCTTTCTCCTTGCGGCCCACGTAGATCTTCGAGGCGGCATCCTCGCCTACCAGGATCACGGCCAGGCCCGGCGTGATTCCTCTTTTTTCTTTTAATTCAAGGGCTTGAGCCCGCACCTCCGCCCGCACCTCCTGGGCGATCCGGTTTCCGTCAATCACTTCGGCCATCGGCTGGTCCACCCCTTCTTTGTTCCAACATTTCAATATTTCAAGGAGTTTTTGCTTTTACCTCAGGCCACGCGAATTGTCAAGGACCGGGCCGTTCCCGCAGGCCTGTTTCGGTCCTGCAGCCCTGCCGGCGGACGCCCCTTCAATGGGTTGACGGCCTGCCGCCCGGCGCCCTCCCGCTGAACGTTTTCGCGGCGTCAGAAAGCCCCGGAATGCCCATTTTTTCTGATGTTTTCTGTTGAGAAGTTGACCCCGTTGTGATATGGTTCGCCCGTAAATTTGGGGGGGATCCGTGGGCCTTATGAACCTTGGGAACATGTTCGAAGATGCCTGCCGCAACTACAAGGACAACAGGGCCCTCGTTTATGAGAATTCACGGATCAGCTACAGCCAGATGGAAAGGGCCGTCAATTCCCTGGCCAACCACCTGAAATCCATCGGCATCGGCAAGGGCGACAAGGTGGCCCTGATGTTGCCCAACACCCCCGAATTCCCCATCACGTACTTCGCCTGCCAGAAGCTGGGCGCCGTGGCCGTGACGCTCAACGTCATGTCCACCGCCTACGAGCTTCAATATCTCCTCGACAACAGCGATGCGAAGGTGCTCGTCACGGCGGCCCAGTCGGCCCGCCGCTTCGAGGAAATCAAGGACAGGCTTGCCACCTGCCGGCATCTCCTGCTGACGGAAGTGGATGAGGGCCCGCTGTCCATGAAGAAGGCCATGGAAACCGGGCCCTTCGCGTTCGAGGCCTCGGATGCCGGTCGGGACGACCCGGCCGTCATGATCTACACCTCGGGCCTCACGGGAAAGCCCCTGGCGGCCGTTCTCACCCACGGCAATCTGATCTCCCAGTCCCGCCTGCTGGCGGACCTGTTCGACGGGTCGCAACAGGACACGGGACTGAGCCTCCTCCCCCTGTTTCACTCCTTCGGCGCCGTTGCCAACATGCTCAACCCCATCCTGATGGGCGCCTGCGTCGTGATGCTCGACGCCTTCAGCATCGACAGCATCTTCAAGGCCATCGAAACCGAAAAGATCACCTACATGACCGCCGTCCCGCGCGTCTACCTCGGCATGATCCTCCAGGAAGGGACCGAGAAGTACGACATGAGCTCCCTGAAGTACTGCGTCACCGGGGGCTCCACCATGCCGCCTGCCTACATGCCCCAGTTCGAGAAAAAATTCAGGGTGCCGATCCGCGAGGGCTACGGCCTCACGGAGGCCTCGCCGGTCTGCTCCGTCACCCGGCTCCACATGGAGCAGAAGCCCGGCTCCATCGGCGTCCCCATCCCGGGCGTCGAGGCCCGCATCGTCGACGAAAGCGATCGTGAGCTGCCCCGCGGCGAGATCGGGGAACTCATCGTCAGGGGCCCGAACGTCATGAAGGGCTACTACAAGGACGCGGATGCCACGGCACAGGTGCTTCAAAACGGCTGGCTGCACACGGGGGATCTCGCCCTGATCGACGCCGACGGCCACATCTTCCTCAAGGGCCGCAAGAAACGGATGATCATCACCAGCGGGTTCAACGTCTACCCGAGGGAAGTGGAAATCGTCCTGAACCTGCACCCCGACGTCGCGGAGACCAAGGTGATCGGCAAGTCGGACCTCATGCGCGGGGAGGTCGTCAAGGCGCTCGTCGTGAAGAAGGCGGGGGCCTCTGCAGACGAAAAGGCCATCCTGAAGCACTGCAGAACCTACCTGTCCTCGTATAAGATCCCGAGAGAAATCGAGTTCGTTGACCGTTTGAGTTAATCCCGGCTTCCGGTGCCCGGGAAGGGCGCGGGAAGCCGAGAAACCGCCGCGCCGGACTTGCGCCGTGCGCCGGGAGGGTCCCCCTGCCGACGTCGTGCGGACGCGGCCGGAGCGAGAGAGGGAAATCAGAAGGGATGGACGGAATGCCGTTCGTCCCTCACAGGAGAAGAGGAGGTAGAGGAAGAGATGGAAAAGGTACCGCAGAAGTTGGACAAGACGAGGGCCGAATACTACAAGGGCGCCCCCATCGCGAAGTTCGGCGAGAGAAAACCGGATTACAAGGGGATGGGGAGAAAGATCAAGAACACTTACAAGAACCTCCGGGAGGTGGTCTGCGTCGAGGCCTGCCGGACGCCCTACGGCGTCTTCGGCGGCGCGCTGAAAGGCTTCGACGCCGCGCAGCTGGGCGCGATGGCCATCAAGGAGTGCCTCCGCCGCACGGGCGGCAAGGTGAAAGGCGAGGATGTGGATTACGTGTTCATGGGACAGGTTGTCCCGGCAGGCTGCGGGCAGGTGCCCAGCCGCCAGGCCACGCTGCTGGCGGGCCTTCCCGAGTTCGTCCCCTCGATCACGGTGAACAAAGTCTGCTCGTCGGGCATCAAGACGATCGACCTGGCCGTGCAGATGATCCAGACGGGCCGGGCGGAGATCGTCATCGCTGGCGGCCAGGAAAGCATGTCGAATTGCCCCTACTCGCTTCCCGACATGCGTTGGGGCAACCGGATGGGCCTCCCCAACGGCCGCATGGTGGACCTCATGGTCTATGACGGCCTCTGGGATGCCTTCTACAACCGGCATATGGCCATCCATGGGTCCGAAACGGCCGACGAGTTCGGCTTCACGCGCCAGGACCAGGACGAGTGGGCCCTTCAGTCCCAGATGCGGGCCGTCGCGGCGATGAAAGCGGGAAGGCTCGATGACGAGATCTTCCCCGTGGAGATCAAGAAGGGAAAGGACGTCGTCGTATTCGACAAGGACGAGGGACCGCGGCCGGCCACGACCCTGGAAGGCCTGGCAAAACTGCCCCCCGTCTTCAACCACAAGAGCACCGTCACCGGCCAGCCCGGCGGCGTGACGGCGGGCAACGCCCCCGGCGTCAACGACGGCGGCGACGTGTGTCTGCTCATGAGCGCCGAGATGGCGAAAAAGCTGGGCATGAAGCCCCTCTTCACCATCCTGGACTACGCAGAGGTCTCCCAGCAGACCAAGGACATCGCCACGGTGCCGGGACTTTCCATCAAGAAGGTCCTCGAGCAGAACGACCTCACGGTCGACAAGGTCGATCTCGTCGAGATCAACGAAGCCTTTGCGGCGGTGGCCATCATCAGCGCCCGCACGATCCTCGGCATGAGCAAGGAGGAAATGCTGAAGAAGGTCAACGTCAACGGCAGCGCCATTGCCTACGGCCACCCCATCGGCGCAACGGGCGCCCGCATCCTCATGACGCTCGGCTACGAGCTTCGCCGGCGCGGCGGCGGCATCGGGGTCTGCGGCATCTGCTCGGGCCACGCCCAGGGCGACGCGATGCTCATCAAGGTGGAGAAATAGGGAGAGAGACGGCCCGGGGGCGGCACATCCTCCGCCCTCCTGCGATACATGATGATTCCCGGCTTGCGCGCCGGTCCCCGGGCTTTTCTTTGACTGAAAAAAGATCAAGGCAACTATTGAGAAAGGAGAGTTGGTAGACATGAAAGAGGCATACATCGTAAGTGGAGCGAGGACGGCCGTGGGAGAATTCGGCGGTTCTCTGAAAGGCGTGTCCGTCGTGGAGATGGGCAGGCTCGTGATCAAGGAGGCCATCATCCGGGCCGGGCTGCGGCCGGCCATCAGCGACTTTGTCAAGGCGGCCCGTCCCACGGCCTTCGGCGACTTCGACATGACGGA
>CAYZKT010000121.1:0-8060 GCA_964478885.1 uncultured Syntrophaceae bacterium
CCGGCCGCCGCCCTTCTTCTTGCGCTGTTCCTGGGCCTCCTTGTTGAGCTGGGAGAGCTTCCGCCGGAGGTCGGCGCGCAGATGGTCGGTCCCCTTGTGCTTGGGGACAGTGGCCATAAGGTCCTCCAGGGCGGCGATCTTCTCGGCCGTCGTGGAGGCCTGCTTGTACCGTCTCTCGGCTTCGAAGTAATCCGGCGGTAGGTTGGCCGGCATTCGCTCACTCCTCCGAATGTCGGTCTGTCTGCGGGTTTATTCTATGTTCCCGGAGGGAGCGAACGCAAGCGATAATCCACCAACTGAAGTGTGGTCCATGAAACGGTTTTGCCAGGCTCTCACACCTCAAAAACCTTCCCGTCGTCGGCCATGTCGCACTGCACAAGCCCGATTTTCGACAGCATGTCCGTGCTCATGTGGGTGATGACGGTGCGCCGGATGCCCAGGCCGGCGGACTTCTCCATGAGAGTCCTGTAGTCGAGGTGGAAGGGAATCTTCTTTTCGAAGCAGTAGGCCTCGGCGACGAGCAGGTCGGCCCCGCGGGCCGCCTCGGCGAGCGCGTCGGTCCACTCCGTGTCGCCGGAGCAGGCGATGATCTTCCCGCCGACTTCGAACCGCAGGGAGTAGGCGTTGTCGCCGCTCGGGTGAAGACCGATGAAGGGCGTCACGCGAACGGCGCCCGCGGCAAGGGGAACCCCGGGCCCCACCTCCCGGAGAGCGATTTCGAACTTCCTCTTCACGCCCGAGGAGCCTGGAAAGAAGGCATCCATGGCGGCGGGCAGTCTCATGGACAGCCCGGGCGGGCCCGCCACAAGGAGAGGGGCCGTGCGGCGGCTGACGAGCTGGGCATCGAGGATGAAAAAGGGAAGCCCCCCGAAGTGATCGCCGTGGAGGTGGGTGAGAAAGACGCTGTCGATCGTGTTGGGGTCGACGCCGAAGCGGCGAAGGGAGACCATCGCCGACGCGCCGCAGTCGACGAGAAATCGCCCGCGGGGGTGGCTGACGAGGATGCAGCTCTGGAGCCTCCCGCCGCTGCCGAAGGCATCGCCGCTGCCGAGGAATTGAACCTGAACCGATGATTCCGGGTGAGTCACGGGCTGACCTCCCCCCGTCTTGACAAGCGACAGTTAATGGTTCAAACCCTGCACTCTGTCCCTTTACTCCTCTTCTTCCGCCAGCGTCTGCGGGAGCTTGTTCAGATCGTAGCTCTCCGCCGCCAGCACTCCCGCACGCAGGGCCTTGAGGTTGAGCTCCTCCGTCCCGGGAGGGACCCGCGAGAGAAGGGCTTCCTCGAGACTCTCGACGGAAACCCGCTTGCTGAGCCAGCCCAGGGCGCCGAGGGCCACCATGTTGGCCACGAGATCCGTCCCGAATTCCTCCCGCGCGATCTTCGTGAAGGGGATGGACACGGTCTTGGCCGTGGGGACCTTGCTGACGAGCGTGCTGTCCACGATGAGAAGGCCCGTCGGCTTGAGATCGCCGAAGTAGGTGTTGACCGAGGCCTGGTTCATGGCCAGCAGGAAGTCCGGTTTCGCGACCTTGGGGTAGTCGATGGGGGCGTCGCTGATGACGACCTCGGCCTTACAGGTCCCGCCTCGCGCCTCGGGCCCGTAGCTCTGCGTCTGGCTCACCTGCCTGCCCTCGTGGACGCCGGCCGCCTCGGCCAGCACGATGGCCGCCATGATGATCCCCTGCCCGCCCGAACCGGCGAGGCGGATCTCCTGGCGAACGGCTCTTTCCATGCCCGCTTCCGCGCTCTTTTCCGGCATCGGCGTCACCCTTCGCACCGCACGGGCGGTTTCGGCGTGTTGTTCCCCTTCGCCCGATCGCGGACTTTCTCGTATTCCTCGTTGTAGGAGGGTCGCTCGGAATCGGCCAGGACGCCGATGATGAACTTCCCCTCCAGCTCCTCGGGCTTCATCTTCGAGGTGGCGTGCATCCGCACGGCGTTTTCCTTGAACCACTCGAGCATTCTCACGGGGCTTGCCATCTTGTTGCGCCTTCCGAACTGGGTGTGGCAATTGGAGAGAACCTCCACGGAGCTGAAGCCCTTCTTCCGGATGGCGCTCTCGATGAGCTGATCGAGCAGGGCGGCGTGGTACACGGTGCAGCGGGCCACGTAGGAGGCATCGGCCGCAACGGCCAGCGCCGAGATGTCGAAGGCGTGCTCCACCATCCCGTAGGGGGTTGTGGTCGTCCTGGCCCCGTAGGGGGTCGTGGGCGAGTACTGGCCGCCCGTCATGCCGTAGACCTGGTTGTTCACGATGATGGCCGTCATGTCCACGTTGCGGCGGGCTGCGTGGATGTAGTGGTTCCCGCCGATGGCCGTGGCGTCGCCGTCGCCCATGATGACGATCACCGTGAGATCCTCGCGGGAGAGCTTGAGGCCCGTGGCGTAGGTCAGGGCGCGGCCGTGGGGGGTGTGAAGCGTGTTGAAATCGGCGTAGGTGGTCATGCGCCCCGAGCATCCGATGCCCGAGACGAGGGCGACCTTGTTCTTGTCGAGCCCGAGCCGGTCGATGGCGCGGATGAGCGACCCCAGGACGATGCCGTTGCCGCATCCGGGGCACCAGATGTGGGGGAACTTCTTTTCGTGCCGGAGGTACTTGTGCACGAGCCCGGTCATGCCCTCAGCCATCATTCGTTTCCTCTCAGTAGTACATCTTGATGAGACAGTCGCTGATCTCCCGCGGGGTGATCAGCCGGCCGTCGACGCGGTTCAGGCTCTCCACGCGCGAACTGTCGCGGTGGACGCGCTTGACCTCCCGGCTGATCTGCCCGATGTTCATCTCCGGAACGAGGACGGCCCGGCACGTTTTCAAGACTTTTTCCACGTAGCGTCGCGGGAAGGGAAAGAGCGTCACCAGTTGCAGCAGGCCCGCTTTGACCCCGCGCTCGCGGGCCTCGATGACGGCCCTCCGGGCCGACCGGGCCACGGATCCGTAGGCGATCACGGCGATCTCGGCATCCTCCAGCATGAAGCCCTCCACCCGCTGGATCTCGTGGAAGCCTTGGGTGATCTTCCGGAAGAGCCTGCGCATCAGGGCGTCGATCTCGTCGGAACGCTGCGTCGGGAATCCTCTCTCGTCGTGCGTCAGCCCCGTCACGTGGTGGCGGTAGCCGTCGCCGAAGGCGGCCATGGGAGGCACCCCCGTCCCCGTGTCCTCGTAGGGGCGATACCACTCGGGCGGCACCGCCGGTTTCAGACGGTCGAAGATCTCGATCTCGCCCCGTGACGGCAGGACGAAGGTCTCCCGCGTGTGGGCCACCACCTCGTCGGAGAGGATGATGACGGGAACCCGGTACTTTTCGGCCAGGTTGAAGGCGAACACGGCGATTTCGAAACAGTCCTTCACGGACGAGACGGCCAGCACGATGACGGGGTGATCCCCGTGGGTGCCCCAGCGGGCCTGCATGACGTCCCCCTGGGAGGCCAGGGTGGGAAGCCCGGTGCTGGGCCCGCCCCGCATCACGTCGACGACGACGCAGGGGGTCTCGGCCATGCAGGCAAAGCCGATGTTCTCCTGCATGAGCGAAAAGCCCGGACCGCTCGTGGCCGTCATGGCCTTCATGCCGGCAAGCGACGCGCCGATGACGGCGCCCATGCTGGCGATCTCATCCTCCATCTGGATGAAGGTCCCGCCGAGGGCCGGGAGCTTGAGGGCCATGTGCTCTGCGATCTCCGAGGCGGGGGTAATGGGGTAGCCCGCGAAGAACCGGCACCCGGCTGCGAGCGCCCCCTCGGCGAGCGCCTCGTTCCCCTGGAGCAGCTGGATCTTGCCTTCTTTCGACCGTCCGCTCATGTGGTCTTCTCCCCCGGTGCGACATCCCGCTCCTGCACCGAAATAGCCAGATCGGGACAGTGCATCTCGCAGAACCTGCAGCCGATGCATTCTTCCGGCTTTTCCACGTGGGCGCCCGTATCGTCACGGCGATACACCTGTTTCGGGCAGAAGGCTGCGCAGATCCCGCAGTTCTTGCACCAGGCCCGTATGATGAACGGCTGGTATCGCTTCTTCGTTTTCTCGGGCTTGCGGGATGTACCCGTGCCCCCCGTTTCCCCGGTTTCGGGTTTCGTTTTTGTCACAGTCGATTTCACCCTGTCGATTCGTGCACGCCGGTTCCGTGCCTCAGTGCGGAAAGGGGCCTCATATCACGTCGTTGGCGCTACGACAAGCATTTTTCCACGCTGTAACGCCCGCAGTTTCCCATTGACCGTCCCCGGCAGCTCCGCTATACGTGGACAGGACGGACATGGACGAAAAAACCTTCTTGATCGTTGTGATCGCCCTTTTCATCGGCTTCGTCGTCTTCTTCGTCAGCCGGTCGGGGGAGAACTACGGCATGCTCAAGCCCAGCGCGGACGCAACGGCGAGTTATCAATCCTTTCGGCTCGCTGTCGACCAGGACTACTGGTTCAGCGGGCCCGAGTCGTCCCCCGTCGCCATCATCGGCGTGGAGAGAAGGTTTCGATTCGACACGGCCGGTCACTGGGTGCGGGTCGATGAGCAGGGGGCGATGAAGAGGCTCGTCGCGGGCATGCAATCAAGGGCCCTGCAGATGAACCGGAACCTCGGCGGCTTCGAGATGGTCGACCATCGGGGCGAGCGGATCGGCGACTGGTACTCCGCCCCGGGGATCCAGGCGGTGATCAAGAGGACGGGCATCGACAGCGTCGAGATTTTTCCGCCGTCTTCCGAGCCGGTTAAACCGTAGACAGCGGTTGTTGCCGGCCTTCATGAATAAACGGCGGCAAGCACGAGCAGAAGGCAAGAGGGTGAGAGGTTGAGCGATATCTCCGTCTCGCCAACCTTCTGACCCTCTCACGTTCTACCCTTCTTAACTTGTCACAGGCCCTTGTTCTCGAAGAACCAGAAAATCCCCAGGAACAGCGCGGAGAGAACGGCGATCACGGGCCAGGGGCTCACGCCCAGCGCCGTAGGGATCGTGATCTTGCCGAAGTTTCCCCAGGTCAGGATCGTGGCCTTCACCTGCGGGTAGAGCTCCGCGAAAAAGGCCGCCCCCAGCAGCATCCCCGCAAGGCCGAACAGCGCGTCCCAGCGGCCCTCGGCAAGCGCCCCCACGGCCGTTCCCGGGCAGTATCCCACCACGGCCCAGCCGATGCCGAAGAGGAGCCCTCCGATGACATTGGCCCCGAGGATGGTCTCCTTGATGCTGAACTTGATGAGGCCGTTGGCGTGCAGGGCGTAGAGCCCGATCATGGCGACGAGGATCGCCGAGAGCATGAACTTCATGATCGTCATGTCCAGCAGCCGCATGGCGCCCACCTGTTTGTCGTAGCGCAGGACCTGCCCCTTCTGGAGGAGGAACCCGAAGATCACGCCGGTGATGAGGCCTGAGTAGAGCTCGTTCATTGTCTGTCACCTCCGTAGAGAATCCGCGCCGTGATGACGCCCGCGCCGAAGAAGCAGAACAGGGCGATGTAGCCGCTCACCGCTATTTGAGCCAGACCGCTCAAACCGTGGCCGCTCGGTCACCCGTCGGCCATGCGGGCCCCGAACATGAGCACGATGCCCCCGAGGAAAGCCGTAATCCATCGCCTGGCTTTCGAGGGCCCGAACCGGGCTTCCCACATGGGCGGCACGGGGGTCGACCGAAAGTCTTTCGTGAATACCGCCGCCGCCAGGGCACCGAAGAAGATCCCCACGACGAACATCCACTGCCACTCGATCTTGATTTTTTCCTTCTTGTAGTATTCCTGGCCCGCCGCATGCTCCGGCACGACAACCTGCTCGATCATGCCCGCCGTCCGGACAAAGGTCGTCGAGGCGCCAAAATACTTGCCCGTCAGGAAAACGGACATTACGAGCAGCACTCCCGCCAGCCCCCCTGCGATGTAGGGGGACCATCCCTTGCGCGTCATGACTTTCATCCTGCCCTCCAAGACATCGGGTATCGGGTATCGGAAAAAGATGGAAGTTCAGAAGCCAG
Source organism: uncultured Syntrophaceae bacterium (assembly GCA_964478885.1). GTDB lineage: Bacteria > Desulfobacterota > Syntrophia > Syntrophales > UBA2192 > UBA2192. Next base: position 5,947 of record CAYZKT010000121.1, read on the forward strand.
GAAGTTAGGAAGCGCGGAGTGTTCCACCGCACTCCATCACGTGGAGGCTTTACCGAACTTCTCAGCTTCCCAACCTCACAGCTTCCTCTTCTCCCGGACCCTAGACCCTTTTTATGAGCTTGCTCTCAGCACGATCTTGCCGAAGTGCCTGTCTTCCTCCATCATCCGGTGGGCGGCCTGCACCTCCTCGAGCGGGAACACCTTCTCGATGAGGGGTACGATCGACCGGTCCGCGAACTTCGGAAGAGCCCGGCGCGTAAACTCGGCCACGATCTCGCCCTTCTCGGAAACGGGCCGCGAGCGCAGGACCGAGCCGATGATCCGCTGTCGCTTCACCATCATGAGGCCCAGGTTCAGCTCGGCCTTGATGCCGCTCGTCACGCCGATGAGGACCAGCCTGCCCGCGTAGGCCAGCGAGTTCATGTTCGGCTCGAGGTACCTGGCCCCGATGTGGTCCAGGATCACGTCGACGCCGCGCTTGCCGGTGAACTCCTTCACGGCATCCGAGAAATCGGGGGTTTCCTTGTAGTTGATGACCCGATCCACGCCCAGGGCTCTGACGCGATCCATCTTTTCGGGGGATGCCGTGACAATGAGCTTCGTGTTCGGAACGAGAGCCCTGCAGAGCTGCACGGCCGCCGTGTTGACTCCTCCCCCGCCCCCGTGGAGCAGCGCGATCTGCCCGTCGCCCAGCTCCCCCAGGATGAACACGTTCAGGAAGGCCGTGATGTAGGACTCGCAGACGCAGGCCGCCTCTTCGAAGCTCATGCTCTCGGGGATGCGCATGGGGTGGTTCGCGTTGGCCACGGCATACTCGGCGTAGCCGCCTCCCCCCACGAGGGACATGACGCGGTCGCCCTTCTTCCAGCCGCTTACGCCGCCACCGAGTTCTTCGATGACGCCCGCCACCTCCAGGCCCAGGATATCCGATTCCCCGGGCGGCGGCGGGTACTTGCCCCCCCTCTGCACCAGGTCGGGCCGGTTGACCGACGTGGCCTTGACACGGATGAGCACCTGGCCTGCCGCCGGCTGCGGCCTGGGCGCATCTCCCACTTTCAGGACCTCGACGCCTCCGAATCCTTCCATCAGGACCGCTTTCATGAACGCCTCCCGGTGTGCGAATGGAAACAGGGGCCGACCCGCCGTATCTGAAGAATGTTATGAAAATTCTTTTTTTAGAATACCCATGCATGCCGGCAGAGTCAACGGGATTGTACACCGCCTTGAAAACCTCTCCACGGGATGTAGATTTTCCATAAGGATGCGCCCTCGATACGGAGGCGGGAAGGAGGCCCTGGCAATGTGGGACGCTTTTGCCGCACTGACATTGCTCTGTGTCCTGATCCTGATCACCTGCGAGTGGATGGAGCATCACAGGAGTCGAAAGGCTTGAGGGAACGACCCCGGGGCATGGTTTCGTGAACGAATCCGGCCCGGGGCGGTAACGTTCCCGACGGGCGTGCCTGTGTCCGGCGCCCCGAACCCGATTCGCGACGATAATCGTTGACGGCTCGAGACGGCTGCATTACAGTGACGTCGCGGGGAACCGCGGAAAAGACATGACCGGAACCGGCACGGCCCCATGGAACAGACGATGCCCCGCGAAACCCTGAGACTCATCGATCTCGAGCAACCCCGCCCGGGGTTCAGCCGATTCATTTCGAGCTGGCTCCTGCAGGCGGAAGGGACGAACCTCCTCGTCGATCCCGGCCCTGCCGGCACCATCCCGGCCTTGATCGGGGCCCTCGCCGATCTCAACGTCCGGCGGCTGGACTGGATCCTGCTGACCCACGTTCACCTCGATCACGGGGGAGGCGTGGCGGAGCTTCTGGACGCCTACCCGGGCACGCCCGTTCTCTGCCACCCGCGCGGCATGGAACACCTGGCAAAGCCGGAGAGGCTCTGGGAGGTTTCGCGGAGGAACCTGGGCTGGATTGCGGAGATGTACGGCGAGCCGAGGCCGGTCCCCGCGGAGTGTCTCCAATACAAGGAGCGTTTCGAAATCGCGGGGGTGGGGATCGAGTGCATCGACACGCCCGGCCACGCCCCCCATCATCTCGCCTTCAAGGTCGGCGACATCGTCTTTGCGGGGGAGGCGGCCGGCATCTACCTGG
>CAYZKT010000122.1:0-433 GCA_964478885.1 uncultured Syntrophaceae bacterium
AGAGGGGCCATGTGCCCCTCGAGGACCCGGTGCAGCTTGGGCCGCAGGGTGCCCGCCGCGTACTCCTCCTTCGGCGTGGCCGTTTCGGCGGGAACGACAACGTCGGACTCCACCTGCACGACGGCGCAGGGGGCGTTGGCCGCGACGTGGCTGCGCCACTGCCGCTGGATGCGCAGGTATCCGCGGTCGGCCACGACGAGGGCCGCCTCGTCGGCCAGCTCCACGGCGGCCCGCTCGGGCGAGCGGTGCAGGAGCACGAAGCGGATTCCCCTGTCCCTCAGTGCGTTGCGAACCTCCCCGAGCCCATCGAGCATGAAGGCGTAGTGCCTCAGGTTGGCCTCGGGGAACCGGTCGGTGAGGCCGAAGGCGACGACGACGGGCAGATGGAGGGCGTTGGCCTCGCCGACGGCGTACTCGAGGGCGTGATTGCACT
>CAYZKT010000122.1:443-3632 GCA_964478885.1 uncultured Syntrophaceae bacterium
GCATCCAGTACAGGACGTACCGGCCGTCCTGGATGCTCCGGCGGTTCAAGGGCTGGATGCGCGAGGGGTGGATCATGGGCGGTACTCCCGGAAGTCGATTTTGTCCCGGATCGCGCCCGCCCTGCGCCGGAGGGCCTTTGCCTCGGCCGCCGCGAGGCGGTCGGCGTTTCGGAGCTGAAGACCCATCCGGGGGTTGCGGGCAAGCCGTGCCCGGTTCCTCAGAAGAAAATCCCAGTACAGAACGGAGAAGGGACAGGGCGACTCCCCGTCCGTCCGGGCGGGGTCGTAGCGGCACGCCCGGCAGTAGTTGCTCATCCGGTCGATGTACTTCCCCGTGGCGGCGTAGGGCTTGGAGGCCATGATGCCGCCGTCGGCGAACTGCGACATGCCCAGCGTGTTCGGCAATTCCACCCATTCGACGGCGTCGACGTAGACGGCAAGATACCAGCGATGGACCTCCCGGGGCGCGACCCCCAGCATGAGGGCGAAGAGCCCCGTCACCATGAGTCGCTGGATGTGGTGGGCGTAGCCGTACTCCAGGGTCTGTCCGATCACCTCCCGCAGGCAGCTCATCTCCGTGTCCGCCGTCCAGTAGAACCTCGGCAGAGGAAGCGTTGCCTCCAGGGCGTTCATTCCGATGTAGCCGGGCATGTGGCGCCAGTAGACGCCCCGGACATACTCCCTCCAGCCGATCACCTGCCGGATGAACCCTTCGGCGCAGGCAAGCGCCGCAGCCCGTTGCCCGTAGGCTTCGGTGACGGACTGCACCACCTCCCGCGGGTCGAGCAGTTTCAGGTTCATCGAGGAGGAGAGCCGCGAGTGGTACAGCCAGGGCTGGCCGGTCCAGAGCGCGTCCTGGAAGGGCCCGAAAAGCCAGAGACGGTTTGCGACGAAATCTCGCAGGGCCTTGCCGGCTTCCCCGGGGGTGACGGGCCAGTCGAAGTGCCGGAGGGTTCCCGGGTGGCCGGCAAAACGGTTCTCCACCAGGTCGATGACGTCGCGGGTGATCGCATCGGGCAGGAAGGAAACGGGCGCCGGGACCTTGCCCGGCCCTTCCTTCGGGAAGGCCCCCCGGTTGTCGGCGTCGTAATTCCAGCGGCCGCCCTCGGGCGCACCCCCCTTCATCAGGAGGCCCGTCCTGCGGCGCATCTCCCGGTAGAAGAACTCCATCCGGAGCTGCTTTCTTCCCCGGGCGAAACGGTCGAAGTCGTCATGGGAGGCGAGGAAGTGCCGGTCCTCACGGATCTCGAGATCGGCCCCCGCCTTTTTCGACGCGGTCCTGATGTCCTCGCGCACCCGCCACTCGCCCGGCTCGACGATGACGAGCTTCCGGGGCTTGAGGCGCAGGGCGGCCTCCTCGAGTTCCATCGCCAGGGTGCCTCGGTTTTCCGGGTCTTCGAGACGGCGGTAGTGCACGCGCGCCCCTTCGGCTTCCAGGGCCCCTCGGAAGTGGCGCATGGCGGAGAGGAAAAGCACGATCCGGGCCTTGTGGGACGGCACATGCCCGGCCTCGGCCGCCGCCTCGGCCATCCAGACGGCGTCGAGCCTCGCATCGAAGCCGTCGAAAGCCGACGAGCGCCGGTCGAGCTGGTCGCCCAGGACGAGCACGAGATTGCGGAGCGGCCCCGGGTCCGGCCCGCTAGCGGCGATACGTCGTCTTCTCACGGAAGTCCTTTCGCTTCGACGCTGCCGTGGAGACCGGCTTCCCGACGCAGAGCAGGGCGACGGGGTCCTTTCCGGCGTCGAGCCCGAGGATCGGCCGCACCGCAGCGGGCTCGTACAGGGAGAACCACAGGCTCCCCAGGCCCAGGGCGTGGGCCGCGAGCATCATGTTCTGGACGGCCGCCGAGCAGCCCTCCAGGTATCCCCGGCCGGTCCCTTCGTCGAGGAACAGGTCGGCGCCGCTCTTCTTCGGGTCGCCCACCACCGCGATGATGACGGGGGCCTGCTTCACGAAGTCGATGGGGAATTTCTCCAGCCACTTCCAACCGCTTCGCTCGAAGAGCTTCTTTTTGCAAACCTCGCTTTCGGCAAAGATCCGCTCCTTGATGCCGGGGCTCGTGATGACGACGAACTCCCAGGGCTGCTGGTTGGCGGGCGACGGGGCCCAGTTGCCGGCCTCGAGGATCTTCTCGATGTCCGCGTCGCTCACCGCCTCGGGTTGGAACTTCCTGCAGCTTCTGCGTCCCGTGATAGCCTCGAAAACGTCCATGTGTTCCTCCTGATATCTCTCGTGCAATTCAACAGTACCTATCCTGTATGGATGCGGAAGCTTTGAAGCTGGGAAGTTTTGAAGCTCGGGACATCAATACAAACCGCTCGGCTCCGCTTCTCCGAACTTCTCAACTTCATGGCTTCCTAACTTCAGATTTCACAGAAATCCATGCCGCGCCAGGAACCCCAAGACCGCCTCCCGGAACGCCCCGGGGTTGTCCAGGTGGGCCGGGTGCGTCGCCTTCGGGATCTCGGCCAGTTCGCCCGCCGGCAGGGCCCGGACCATCCGCTCCGCCGCTTCGCGCCCGAGGACGCGGCTCTCGGTACCGCGGATCACGAGGGTCGGGCATCGGATTTCGGCCAGGCGGCCCCTGAGGTCGTAATGGTCGAACCGGGCGAGGATCTCCCGGTCATAGGTCCGGTGCCATCGGTCCCCCTTCCGGGCGAGGGCCCTCGACGCCAGCTCGCGCAGGTGCTCCCGCCGGGCGTAAGGGGCGTTCCGGGCGATCTCGTCGACGAAGTCTTCCGGGGAGGCGTAGGCGTCAGGGAGGCTTTTGTGCAACCCGAGGAGGTACTTGCGGTTCCAGTCCGGCGGAAAGGGTTCGATGTCCACATGGATGAGGGCTGCAACCCTCCCGGGGTTGAGTGCCGCGTAGAGGCTTGCGTGCAGCGCCCCCATGGAGTGTCCCAGCAGGACCAGGCCGTCAAGGCCGAGGATGTTTATCACGGCGGTAAGATCGCGCAGGTAATCCTCGCACCCGTAAGCCGGCGGAACGGCCCAGTCGCTTTCGCCGTGCCCGCGCTGGTCCATGGCCAGGACCCTGAATGATTTCGCAAGGCCGGGCGCCAGGAGATCCCAGGTGCGGGCGTTGTCCCCTGTGCCGTGAAGAAGGAGCAAGGGCCTGCCGGCGCCCCGGTCCAGAAGGTGAACCCGCAGGGCGCCGAGTTGAAGGTAGTGCTCGGCCGGCGGGCGGT
>CAYZKT010000122.1:3642-8055 GCA_964478885.1 uncultured Syntrophaceae bacterium
GGTCGACCGGCAATGTACCGCTTCCCCTCATGAGAATTGCCGCGATCGGGACGTCGGCTGCGGAAAAATCGTAGGATTTCAGCTCGGAAGGCCTGACCCACAGGATCTCCTCGTGGTCGTGGAGGCGGAAGTCCCCCGAGAGGTGGGTTACCCGGTAGGCCATAAGGTCGATCTTTCCATGGGGATAGGCATGGAGGCTGCGGCCGACGAGGGGGCCCACGGCGACGTCGATCCCGAACTCTTCCCGCATCTCCCGGCGCAGGCAGGCTTCCGGCGTCTCCCCCCTCTCGAGTTTCCCGCCCGGGAATTCCCACTTGTTCTCCATGCGGTCCCCCCGTTTGCGACGGGCGATGAGAACCCTTCCGTCCTTCTCCATCACCGCGGCAGTCACCGTGGTCCCCTTGAAGGCAGTTCCGGCTGAAGTCATCCTGGTCGAACCCCGGCGATCCGCCCACCGCTTCCAAGGCGAAAAACCTTGAATCGGGTGGCGTTCTATGAAATAAAAAGCCTCTCTTTGTAGATAGCCCTACAAAAAATGTAGGACGGGTGTCATGAAAAAATGGATGTGGGGGCTGCTCTACCTCCTGAGCATCCTTCTGGGCAATGCCTTCGTCATCTGGTTCGGGATCGTGACCGTTGCCGGCCTTTCCTTCCCGGCCGGGGTCGTCTGGATCGGACTTACCTTTTCATTTCGAGACTTTGTCCAACGCTACTGGGGAGACTGGGCAACCTGGGCCTGGATGATCGCGGCCTCGCTGTTCACCCTGCTTTTCAATCTCGAGATCGCACTTGCCTCGATGGCCGCCTTTTTCGTGTCCGAAAGTCTCGATTGGCTCTTCTTCCGTGTATTGAAGCGGTCCTTCGCCTCCAGGGTCGTCTGGTCCAATCTTGTCTCCTGCCCGGTAGATTCCCTCGTCTTCGTCCTGCTTGCCTTCGGGCCCGTCTGGCCCGCCATCGTGGGACAGGCGATTATCAAGTATATTTCTGGCCTTATGGTTTTGCCGTTTATCCTTGCCCGTCGTACATCATCCGCCGTATCCGCCTGAGAGGCAATCGATAAACGCCCGCCCATGGCGGTTTCCTCGTTCCCCTTGTCGGTCAGCGCTTGACCGGTTTGGGTTCTCCATTCACTATTTTCAAAAATATAGTGAAGACTGACGTGTTTTGTCATACTTGTTGCATAATCATTAAGGCGAATCCGATAACTTGAAACCCCATTTATCTCTCTCTGGGTGCCAGTTTCCCCTCCTTCACCTGGCACCCAATCTTTTTTTTTGCCCCTTTTCTTTTGTCTTTACAAGGCCTCCGTTTTATCAGATATAAATACCGTCATGCGCGGCGGGCGCAAATTCAAAGACAGCGGCGGCAGGGCTCGTGGGGCTTCTCGAAGGCATAGAAAAATCGCTGGTCCGTCGGCTGATGAAAAGCTCGGGCAAGCAGCCCTTTCTCATCGTTCTCCTTATTCTCTTTCTCTCCATGAACAAGAAGGGAAAGAAGAAGAGCGAACCCGAAAGGGACGAAAACTACTGGCGCGTCATTGGAGGCCTGTGACGGAATTTTGTCATTTCATCCGGCTCCGTCGCCGAAAATTTGACGATCCCCCTTCTTTTACCCCCCCATCTCCCTACCGCATCATGACGCACGACGCGTTCAGGAGCCGCGCCACAGCCTCTTCCGTCACGGGCTTGCGGAAGATCTCCCGGCCCTGCCTGCAGGTGAACTGCCCGTCCCGCCAGAAGATCCCGATGGGGATCCGTTCCCCCCAGCTTTCCGCCAGGCGGATGGCCTCGTACCGGTCCCCCGGTTGCTTTTCCAGTTTGTAGACCCGCTCGCGATACCAGGCGTAGGTGTTCACCTTGTTGAAGCTCACGCAGGGCTGAAGGATGTCAACGACGGACGGTCCCTTGAAGAGGATCGCTTCGCGAAAGATCTGCTCCATGTGCTGGGGCTCTCCGGCAAAGGTCCTGGCCACGAAGGGCGCCCCCGCGATGAGGGACAGCGCAAGCGGGCTCAACGATGTGTTCTCGTTTCCCCGGGGGTCGAGTGCATTCTTCGCCCCCAGGTCCGTTGTCGGGGAACTTTGCCCCTTCGTCAGCCCGTACACCTTGTTGTCACACACGAGAATCGTGATGTCGAGCCGCCGCCGGATCGTGTGGAGGAAGTGATTTCCGCCCTCGCCGTAATGGCACCCGTCGCCCGAGACAGCGATGACCGTCAGATCGGGTCGCGCCAGTTTAATGCCCACGGCGAGCGGGAGCGACCGGCCGTGGAGGCCGTTGAAATAGCTGCAAGGCAGGTAGTGGGGCATCTTCGCCGCCTGCCCGATCCCTGATGTGAGGACGATGTTCCTTTGCGGGACCGGCAACTTCCGGAGAACCTTCTCGAAGGCGGCCCGGATCGGGAAATCCCCGCAACCCGGGCACCAGGCGATGTCTTGCTTCTGCATGGGGTTTCTCCTTCCCGATTCCGTCAACCCAGGATCTTTCTGACCCGTTCGACCAGTTCCGCAACGGTGAAACACTCGCCGTTGCATTTCAGGATCCGGTGGGCGGCCTTCAGGCCCAGTTCGCGCCGGAGAAGCCTCTCGAACTGCCCCGTGGCGTTGTTTTCGATACAGATCAGCCTCTTGCGGGCAAGCCCGCGGGCCATCGGCGGGGTGAGCGGATAGACCTGACCGAAGTGCGCAGCCGACACGGCAGCCCCCTCGGCCCGGAGGGCCTCGACCGCCTCGTTCACGATCTGCCGGTTCGAGCCCCACGAAACGAGGACGGTTGCCGCCCGCCGATCCCCGATGCGGGTCGGCAGCACAGCCTCCTTCCGCAGCCCCTCGAGTTTCCGGAGCCGCTTTTCGACCATCCGGACCCTCAGGCCGGGATCTTCCGTGATCTTGCCGTCCTCCGTGTGCTCGTCGGAGTCCACCTCGACCCGGGCCTCTGAGAGGCCCGGGAAGGTCAGCGGCGAGACCCCGCTGTCCGTGAGCTCATAGCGCCGGTAGCCCGCCCCGAAGACGGGGTATTCACGCCGGAGTATTTTCGTCGGCACGCGGCCTTCCAGGACCTGGACGGAGTCGGCCAGGTACTGATCCGTCAGGATGAACACGGGGATCTGCCAGCGGTCGGCCACGTCGAAGGCCCTTCGGGCCAGCGAGATTGCCTCCTCGATGGACCCCGGCGCGAAAATCACGCGCGGGAACTCCCCGTGGCCTGCGTGGAGGACAAATTCCAGGTCCCCCTGCTCGGTCCTCGTGGGGAGGCCTGTGGCCGGCCCGGGCCGCTGGGCATCGATCACGACGATCGGCGTCTCCGTCATGCCGGCAAGCGAGACTCCTTCCGTCATCAGGGCGAACCCCCCGCCGGAGGTGGCCACCATGGATCGCAGACCCGCGTAGGAGGCCCCGAGGGCCATGTTCAGCGCCGCGATTTCGTCTTCGGCCTGCTCGAAATGAACGGGGATCTCCCCTGCGACGGAGGAGAAGTAGTGCAGGATCGACGTGGCGGGGGTCATAGGGTATCCCGCTGCGAACTGGCAGCCCCCCAGGAGAGCCCCGAGGGCAAGGGCCTGGTTCCCGTCGAGCTTGCAGTGATCGCCCGCATTCGGGGAGAGGGCCTTTCGGCCTTCGAGCCCCCAGCGGGCGGCAAACTCTCTGCCCTTCGCCAGCGCCAGGCGGGCCGGCTCATCGGGCGCCGTTGCCTGCGCCGCCGCGGGGTCGGCGCCGAGGCAGGCGAGGATCAGGCCTGCCAGGATGGGGCTCGTGGCCGTCACGTCCTGAAACGTTTCCGTTGCCTCCGCTTCGATCTGCCCGATCCGGTCCGTTCCGATGAAAACGCCCCCCTCCCGGAGGGCCGGGCGATGCCTCCGCTCCGTTTCCGAACCGTCCATGGCGATCACCATGTCCCAGGGCTGTCCGCTGAGGGCGTGAACGGGCCGTTCGGCCACGCGGATCATGTGGTGGTTGTGGCCGCCCCGGATCCGCGACATGTAGTTTTTGGTCGCGAAGAAATGATACCCCAGTCTCGAGAGGGTCTCCGAGAGCTCAAGCTCCACGGAAAACATCCCTTGTCCGGCCTCCCCGCCGATCAGAACATTGAATTCCATGTTGACCTCCCGCCGGCCTTCGCGGGCCGCGAATGGCAAGAGATGACGGTTTCCCGCCGCGGGGCGGCGGGATCTGTCCCGGAAGCGCGGGCTTCATTTGCCCCGAGAGAATGCCGCCGTCAGGAAAGCCCCTCGCGCTCCATTTCCACGATGAGGTCCCGGTACGTTTTCTCGAGCAGGGACTCGAGGATCTGATTCTTCTTCCACGAGGGGAACCAGTCGATGTCCGCGGCGCTTTCCGCGACGACGCGTTCCCTCTGCTGCCAGAATCTCTCCTGGATGGCCGAGGCCTTCTCTTGACCGTATTTTTCCTGGTAC
>CAYZKT010000123.1:0-1315 GCA_964478885.1 uncultured Syntrophaceae bacterium
CTGCTCGCCGAAGGGACCCGCAACTAGGCCCGCGTCGTGCGGACGGACCCGAAAACCGACCACGCCGTTGTCAACATCGACACCGGCAAGCCCCTTCCCCACGTGCGGTTCGGTGACTCGGACGCCGTCGAGGTGGGCGAGTGGGTCGTCGCCATCGGCCACCCCCGCGGGCTCGATCAGACCGTGACCACCGGCATCGTCAGCGCCAAGCACCGCCGGGGGATCACGGATCCCTCGGGCTACCAGGACTTCCTGCAGACCGACGCGGCCATCAACCCCGGCAACAGCGGCGGGCCCCTGCTGAACCTGCGCGGCGAGGTCGTGGGCGTCAATGCCGCCATCGCCTCCACGTCGGGCGGCTTCGAGGGGATCGGCTTCGCGATCCCGAGCAATATGGCCATCTACATCTCCCGAGAACTGATCGCCAGGGGGAAGGTCGAGCGCGGCTGGATCGGCGTCTCCGTGCAGGATCTCACCCACGACCTCGCCAGGACCATGGGCATCGAGGGGGCGCGCGGCGCCCTCGTCACCGAGATCCACAGGGCGAGCCCGGCGGAAAAAGCCGGTCTCAAGCAGGGCGACGTCGTCGTCGCCTACAACGGCAAGGAGATCCGCGACGCCTCGCAGCTCCGCAACGAGGCGGCCTCCTCGCCCATCGGCAAGGAGGTGAAGGTGACGGTGCTGCGCGAGGGGAAGAGGCGCGACGTTCCCCTGCGGATCGAGTCCCTGGAGAGCCGCGCCCAGGCCACCGCCGTCCCGATCCAGGAGAGACTGGGCATCACGGTGAGGTCCGCCACGTCCAGGGAGGTGTCCCGGCTGAAGCTCCGGCCGGGCCAGGGCGTGATCGTCACCCGCGTCGAGACGGGGAGCCCCGGCGCCAAGGCGGGACTGGAACCCGGGGATGCGATCCTGGAAGTCAACGAGATGACGCTCTCGAGCGCGCAGGACCTGTCGGCGGCCTTGGCCCTGGTGAAGCCGGGGGAGCAGGTCCTGGTTTCGATCGTGGACGGGCGCACCCGGGACAGGGGCTCACTCCAGATCAGGCTGCGCTGACCCGTAACGGGCCGAATACCCTGCGACAGGGGGCCGCCTGCAGGACCGGCGGCCCCCTGTCCGTTTCCGGGCGGCCGCGCATGCCGTCCCTTCAAGAAACCGTGAATTCGGCGTTTCTTTTTGCTATACTTCGAACCGGAGCGCGGTCGATTCGGCGCGTTCGACTCTCCCCGAGGGGGCGTGAAGTGGCGGGTTACCCGGCGGCGCGAAGGCCCGGGAGGCGGTTCTGGGGTGCGGCATTGGCGCTCGCGGCGGCGCTCGC
>CAYZKT010000123.1:1415-8036 GCA_964478885.1 uncultured Syntrophaceae bacterium
GGCGCTCGCGGCGGCGCTCGCATCGGCGTGCGCCCCCCAGGGGCCCGGCCCCTCGAAGGCCGCAGAGGCCTTCCGGACGGAGGTCCTGGCGGCCCGGGAGTCCCTCTCGGCTTCCCTGACCGATGCCGCGGCCAACCGGGAACCCCAGGCAGCCGGGCGCATCCTGGAACAGACCTGCTCCCTGGCCCGTGAGAGCGGCCGCCCCTTTGCCTGCGGCATCACCGTCCTGGACCATCACGGCATCACCCTTGCCTCCGCAACGCCCGGGGCGCCGATCCGCCGCCTCGACTATTCGCGATACGACGTCGTGTCAACGGCCTTGAAGGAACGAAGGGTCGTCAAGACGAAGCTCTACCTGCAGGACCGCACGGCGCTCTACGTGGTGGCGATCCCCCTGGAACGGCGGGGCGAGGCGGTGGGGCTCCTCGTGCTGGCGTTCGATCAGTCGGACCTCATGAACCGCCACGGTCTCACCGAAGAGGAGTTCCAGCGGGTCGACCTCGGCCGCTGAGCACAGCCCGGAACGGGAACGATGCCAGAGATCAGCAACGCCGGATACAGGTTGAGCGTCGAGGGCACCCGGGGTGCCCAGGCAACGGTGCGCCTCGCAGGACGCCTCGCCCTCGAGGACCTCAAGCCCCTCATGACGGAGCTTCAGGCCATCCCGGGGCGCCTCGAGCCCCGGAAGATCGCCGTCGACGTCTCCGGCGTGGAGTACCTCGACAGTGCCGGGGCGCTGGCCCTGATCGAGATGGAGAACCTCTCCCGGTCGCGCGGGATCCCCTTCGAGCTCCTCGGCGTGTCCGAAAAGGACCACGGCCTGCTGGGCCTCATCGACCGGGAGGCGCTCCAGCGGCCGCCGCTGAGGCCCGAGTCCGAGAGGCCGTCCATCGTGGCGAAGCTGGGCGAGATAGCCCGTCTCCAGTACCGGGACTTCCTGGAGGTCATGTCCTTCGTCGGGGAACTCGTAGCGGCCCTCGCCTTCTGCCTGGCGCACCCGCGCAGCGTGCGATGGGACGAAGTCAAATTCACCATGAAACGGGCCGGTGCCGACGGGCTTCCCATCGTGGCGCTCATCAGCCTGCTGCTGGGCCTCATCATGGCCTTCATGTCGTCGCTGCAGCTCAAGCAGTTCGGGGCCAACCTCTACGTGGCCAACCTCGTGACCATCGCCATGGTGCGCGAGCTGGGGCCCATCATGACGGCGATCCTCGTGGCGGGCCGGTCGGGGTCGGCCTTCGCCGCCGAGATCGGCACCATGGTCGTCAACGACGAAGTGAACGCGCTGGTGACCATGGGGTTTGACCCGATCCGGTTCCTGGCCGTCCCGAAGGTGCTGGCGGCGATGCTCGTGGTCCCCATCCTGACCGTCTACGCCGACTTTTTCGCCATCCTCGGCGGTCTCATCGTGGGGGTCACGGGGCTGGACCTCACGGCCTTCACCTACATCCAGCAGACAAAGGCCAGCATCCGGGTCTTCGACTTCGCCACGAGCCTGGTCAAAGCGGTGGTCTTCGCCATGCTGATCGCCGGGATCGGCTGCCAGCGGGGGTTCCAGGTGCGGGGCGGCGCCGAGGGCGTGGGGCAGTCGACGACTTCGGCGGTGGTCTCGGCGATCTTCCTGATCATCGTGGCCGACTCGGCCTTCGCCATCATGCTGCACTACATCCGGCAGTGACAGGGGGCATCGAAAGGATGGCATCGCCGAACTCGGACCCGGTCATCATCGTCGAGGGGCTCACCGCGCGTTACGGCGACGTGACGATTCTCGAGGACGTGAGCTTCGAGGTCCACCGGGGCGAGCGCTTCATGATCCTCGGGGGCAGCGGCTGCGGGAAGTCGACGCTCCTGAAGCACATGATCGGGCTCCTCCGGCCCCACGCGGGCCGGGTCGTCATCGACGGCGTCGACATCACCCGGGCCGACGAAAAGACGCTGCACAGGGTCCGGAGCCGGATCGGCGTGCTCTTCCAGGCCGACGCCCTCTTCGGGTCCATGTCGCTGGCCGAGAACGTGGCCCTGCCGCTTGCGGAGTACACCGACCTGCCGCCGGAGCTGATCCGGGAGATCGTCCGGATGAAGCTCGGCCTCGTCGGCCTGGCGGGCTACGACAACCACGCGCCCGCCGAGCTCTCCGGGGGCATGCGGAAGCGGGCGGGGCTGGCGCGGGCCATGGCGTTGGACCCCATGTTCCTGTTCTTCGACGAGCCCTGGGCGGGTCTCGACCCCGTCACGGCCGCCGAGCTCGACATCCTGATCCGCAGCCTCAACGAGGGGATCGGGACGACGATGGTCTTCGTCACGCAGGAACTGGCCTCCATCTTCAGCCTCGGGCAGAGGGTCATCATGCTGCACAAGGACGCCAGGGGCATCATCGCCCGGGGCACGCCGCAGGAGCTCCGGGAGACGTCCACGGACCCGAGGGTCAACCATTTCTTCAACCGCCAGGCGGACTAGAGGGAGAACGATTGCCATGGCCAGAAAAGTATCCAGCAGGGCCCTCGGCATCTTCGTGACCGCGGGCGCCCTCCTCGGGGTGGCCGCCATCATCTGGGTCGGCGCGTCGAAGTATTTCGAGAAGGGGATCCGCTACGCCACCTACTTCGACGAGAGCGTGCAGGGGCTCCAGCGCGACTCCGCCGTGAAGTACCGGGGGGTGGACGTGGGGCGCGTCGAGGAGATCCGGGTGGCGCCCGACAACCGCCTCATCGAGATCGTCATGAAGATCCGGCTGCGCGATGACGTGGAGAAGGACACCGTGGCCTCCCTGAAGGTCGCGGGGATCACGGGCATCGTCTTCGTCGAACTCGACCGGCGCGACCCCGAGGAGCCCGACCTTTCGCCCCGGCTGGACTTCGCCTCCGAATACCCTATCATCCCGTCGAGGCCGTCCCAGATCCGCCAGATCTTCTCGGGCATCGACGAGATCGTCGAAAAGATCAAGCAGATCGACCTCGAGGGCATCTCGAAGAGCGTCACCCGTTCGGCCAAGGCGGCGGAGGATCTCCTTTCGGGTCCCCGGACGCAGAAGGTCCTGGCAAACCTGGAGTCGATCTCGGCCAACCTCGACCGGACCGCGGCCCGCGTCGAAAAGATCACGGCGGAGGGCAGGCTCGAGGGGATCGCCGAGGAGACACGGGCGGTCCTTGCCGAGGCCCGCTCGCTGATCGCAACGACCCGCGACGAGATCAGGGCCCTGCGGCTGGCCGAAACGGCGGAAAAGGCGAACCGGGCCGTGGATCATCTCTCGAGGACGTCGCGGACGACGGCCCGGGATGTCCAGGTCATGAGCGACAACCTGCGGCGCGCCTCGGAGACTCTCGAGAGGCTCCTCGAGAGGCTGGAGTCAAACCCCTCGGACCTCATTTTCAGCGGCAGCCCCCCGGCGGGCAGGCGGGACCCCTGAAAGAGGGAAGTTAGGAAGCTGCGAAGTTAAGAAGCTCGGAGAGGCAAGACCCCTGAAAGACGGAAGTTAGGAAGCTGCGAAGTTAAGAAGTTCGGAGAGACGGGACCCCTGAAAGAGGGAAGTTGGGAAGCTGGGAAGGTAAGAAGCTCGGAGAGGCAAGACCCCTGAAAGAGGGAAGTTGGGAAGTTCTGAAGTTAGGAAGCCAAGAGACAGAGGAGATATGAAGCGGATCCTATATCTGTTTGCGGCATTCATCCTGTTGATGGGTTGCGGGGGCGGGAAGTCGGCCTACGTGGTGAAGCAGTTTCTCCCCGGGTATTCTCCGCCTGTGGTGTCCGGCCTGCAGAGAGTCGACGAGGCGATCCGCGTCGAGCCGTTCTCCACGGCCCAGGCCTTCGCGGGGACGGCCATGGTCTACCGGCCGTCCCCTTTCGAGCTGAGCTCCTACAGCCGGGAGCGCTGGCGCGTGGCGCCGGGCGACATGATCACGGACTTCCTGCTGAGGGACCTGCGCGCCTCCGGCGCCTTCAGGGCCGTGCTCGGCTACGAGGACCCCGGCGAGGGGCGGTTCGTCCTGGCGGGCACCGTCGCCGAGTTCCTGGAGACGGACGGGGGCAGGGGGCCCGCGGCGCGCCTGGCCGCCGACGTGGCGCTGCTGGACACGACGCAGCGGGAGATCACGCATCGCGTCGTCTTCCAGAAGACCTATGCCGTCGAGGAGGCCATGAAGGAGAAATCGGCGCTGGCGCTGGCCGAGGCCATGAGCGGGGCCATGCGGAAATTCTCGGCGGCCCTTCTGGCGGACGTTCACAGGGCCATCGGTGAGTCGAAGGGTGCCCAGGCGCCGTGAAAGGGAGGAAGTCAGGAAGCTGGGAAGCTGAGAAGTTAGGAAATGCGCAGAGCCGCGGGTTCAGTCCTCGGCCTGTCCAAGCTTCCCAACTTCAAAACTGCTCAACTTCGTACACGGTTCACGACGGGCTCGCGGTTACCCGGCCGACGACAGGCAGGGAGACAGCCAACAGAGCACAGACATGAAAAGGTGATGCCATGACGAGCAAGGAAAGAGATTACTTCACGGCCCTCTACGAGGTGGCGAAGGTGATCAACGCCTCCCTGGAGCCGGCGGAGGTCCTCGAGAAGATCGCCTGCTGCGTGACGGAGGCCATGGGCGTCAAGGCCTGCGCCATCCGGCTCCTCGACGCCCGGGGCAAGCGCCTGATGATGGGGGCGGCCTGCGGCCTGTCGAAGGGTTACCTCGTCAAGGGGCCCGTACTGGTCCGGGAAAGCGGCGTGGACCGCAAGGCGCTGGGCGGCAAGACGATCTGGGTTCGGGATGCCCAATCGGACAAGGGGTTCCAGTACAACGCCGAGGCAAAAAAAGAGAAGATCCGGTCCGTCCTCGTCGTCCCCCTGCTGGTGGGGAAGAAGGTCATCGGGGTACTCCGGGTGTACACGAGGGAAGAGCGGAAGTTCGACAGGCAGGAGATCCGGTTTCTCGAGGCCGTGGCCAACCTGAGCGCCATCGCCCTGGACAACGCCCGCCTCTACAGTGCCCTCAAGACGAATTTCGACCTGGTGGTCGAGCACAAGTACCGGATCGATGACAACTGAAAACGGGGGACGGGGACCAGGGTTCAGGGTACAGGGATGGAAGAGGATTTTAGAAAGGGCAATACCATGACAAAAATAGGAATAAACGGGTTCGGGCGGATCGGGCGTCAGGTGCTCAAGGCGATCCTCGAGCGCTATCCGGACACGCTGCAGGTCGCGGCCGTCAACGACCTCTTCGACGTGGAGACCAACGCCCATCTCTTCAAATACGACACCAATTACGGGCGCTTCCAGGGGACCGTGGCCGAGGCAAAGGACCGGTTCATCATCGACGGCCGGCCGATCAAGAGCTTCGCCTTCCGCGACCCCGCCCAGATTCCCTGGGACGACGAGGGGGTCGAAATCGTCGTCGAGAGCACGGGCCTCTTCACCGATGCCGCGAAGGCCCGGGCCCATCTCGAGGCGGGGGCGAAGAAGGTCATCATCTCGGCCCCGGCCAGGGGCGAGGACATCACGGTGGTGATGGGCGTCAACCACGGCGCCTACAACCCCAGAAAGCACCACATCGTCTCCAACGCCTCGTGCACGACGAACTGCCTCGCCCCCCCGGTGAGCATCGTCCACGCGGCCTTCGGGATCGAGAAGGGGATGATGACGACGGTGCACTCCTACACGAATGACCAGCGGATCCTCGACCTGCCCCACAAGGACCTGAGGCGGGCCCGCGCGGCGGGCTGCAACATCATCCCGACGACGACGGGCGCGGCCCGGGCGCTGGCCCTGATCATCCCCGAGCTGGAGGGGCGTTTCGACGGCTACTCGCTGCGCGTCCCCACGCCGACGGTCTCCGTGGCCGATTTCACCGCCGAGCTGAAAAAACCGGCTTCGACGGAGGAGCTGCACGAGGTCCTGCGGCAGGCGGCAAGGAAATCGCTCAAGGACATCATGGCCTGCGAGGAGGAGCCCCTGGTCTCCATGGATTACAAGGGCGATACGCACTCCTCCATCGTGGACATGGAGTTCACCCAGGTCTTCCGCGGCAACATGGCCAAGGTGGTGGCCTGGTACGACAACGAGTGGGGATACTCGTGCCGCGTGGCGGACCTGGCGGACTACATCGCGGGAAGGGGCCTGTGAAAGAAGGCGAAGGGCGAAAGGCCAAGGGCAACAGGGCAAAGACACAACCGCGCCAAAGGGAGAGCGCCATGCCGAAACTCGTCCTTCCCCGGAAGATCAGGAAGCGCGACGGCTCGATCGTCCCCTTCGAGAAGGAAAAGATCCGCTACGCCGTCGAGCGGGCGGCCTTCGAGGTCCTCCAGGACCGCCTGCGCTCGATCGCCGTGTCCGAGGCGGTGACCGATGCCGTGCTGGCCGACGTGAGCCGCCTGTCCCGCAAGGCGCCCCCCGGCGTCGAGGCCGTCCAGGATCTCGTCGAGCAGGGCCTCATGAAGGCCGGCTACGGCCCCATCGCCCGGGCCTACATCCTCTACCGCGAGCGCCGCGCCGAGATGCGGCAGGCCAAGGCGGCCCTGGGGCTGCGGGACGACCTGAAATTCCCCATCAACGCCATGGAGGTCCTGAAGAAGCGATACCTCACCAAGGACGACGGGCGAAACGGCGTCGAGACCCCCGGCGAGCTCTTCCGCCGCGTGGGGCGCCACGAG
>CAYZKT010000124.1:0-8007 GCA_964478885.1 uncultured Syntrophaceae bacterium
CCGAAGAGGAGCTTGAGGTCGGCCAGGATGCGGCGGCGAACCGTGTCGGGATCGATAGTGCGCAGGCGCCCGCCTTCGCTGCTCACCAGGCGGTAGCAGACCCCGCGCTCCGTGCGGACTTCCTCCCCGGGCAGAACGTCTTCCAGTCTTTTCCCCCAGTACCGCCGCATCAGGTCCTGCTTGAGCCGCTGGGCCTCGTGGAACTCCCGAACGTCGACCCAGGCGGCGCCGAAGGGCCTCGCAGCCGTCGCGGGCTCCCGCTCGGTGACGACGACCTCGCTTGCCCTCTCGAGGCTTTCCCGCAATCTTTGGCCGATGTGTCTTCCCGGTCGTTTATCCCGGTTGTCGTGGTTCATGGTGGCCTTCTGGACTCGGCATGCGATCCGTTGAAAGCGAACGAAATTGGGAAGTTATGAAGTTGAGAAGTTCGGAGGGGCTTCCCGTTGACGCCACCCCGACAGACCCTCCAAGCTTCCTAACTTCCCAGCTTCTCAACTTCCTCTCTCCGCCGGCGCAAGCCCGATGCCTTCGACGGCGATCACGGTTCCCTCCCGAGCCGTGCGCGCCCCCAGGATCGTCTCCACGAGCCACAGGTTCGACTCCACGTGGTCGGTCATCGCGGGGATGCGGTACCGCGTCTCGCCGCCTGCCAGGGCGGCAAAGAGGATGAGCTGATCCGCCAGGTGGCGATCCACCGTGGCGCCCGCGGCAATATCCTCCTGCAGGGACGACACGACGAACTCGGCGATGGCCTCCGAGCGCCGGCCCCGCTTGCCCGCCCGGTCGGCACCGAGAATGCACCCCGTCGTCGTCTCCACCCCGAGATAGAGGGCCGCTCCTCTCTGCAGGGCCGAGGAATCCTGCCGGACGTCCATCTCCACGGGAGCTTCTCCCGCCAGGAGTTCCCGGCAGCGTGCGGCCATCCTCTCGGCGACCTTCTCTTCGGCCAGGCGGGAGGCAAGCGCGATGCCGCGGAATCGCCGGGGCTTGCCCGGTTCGAGCCGTCGGAGGGGACCCAGGGTCGACCGCAGCGGCTCCACCTCGAGCAGCAGTTTCCCGCCGCCCTTCGGGACGTAACCGGGGCGCTCGACTCTCATCCTGGCCCCTGCCCCCATGCTTTCCAGGTGAGCCAGAAGAACGTGGCGCATGTGGAAGGCGCCCGGCGCAAAGTCCTGGAAGACGCCTCCCGTGAGGGTAAAGCGGCAGGGGGTTTCCGCAAAGAGGGCCAGGGGGATCAGGGTGAAGGCGAGCATGGTGGCCGAGCCGGCCGTCCCGATGTCGAAGCTAAACTCGCCGCCTCTCCGGGTGCGGCCCGGGTGAAAGACGATCTCCCGGGAGCCCGCCTCGTCGCCCTGCAGCCTCCCGCCGCAGAAGGCGGCGCAGGCGCGCACGGCCTGCAGATGCTGGGGCCTCAGGCCGGGCTTGGCTCGCCGTGCCCGGATGTTTCGGATGCGCAGGGGCTCCGCCCGGAGCGCGGCAAGGGCAACGGCATATCGGAGAATTGTGCCGCTTCCCGAGTGCATCGAGCCGTCGATCTCAATCATGTTACACGTCCGGCAGCATCACTGCCGGCTGGACGTCGTGATCGGTAGAACTAGCGGGTCGGGTCCCGGCTTTTTCTTCCCTGGACCCTGTCCCCTGAACCCTTTACCCCTCTTCAGTCCACCGGTGTGAACTCGCTCTTAGCCGCCCCGCAGATCGGGCAAACCCAGGTGTCGGGAATTTTCTCGAAAGGCGTGCCGGGGGCGATCCCGCCATCGGGGTCCCCTTCCTCGGGGTTGTAGATGTAGCCGCAGACGGAACATTCGTATTTTTTCATGGATGGTGTCCTTTCCAGGGAGAATGAGATCCGGTACGTGAAATGTATACCCGAAACGCAGATGAACTACAAGATGCCAGGTTGCAGGCGGCATGGCGGAACGGAAGCTTCGAACCGGCAGGTCACTTCTGGCACGTCGGACAGTAGAACGTGCTGCGGCCGGCGATGACGACCCGGAGGATCTCGCAGCGGCACGCCCTGCATCGTTCCCCCTTCCTGCCGTACACGCGCAGCTGATGCTGGTACTCCCCCGGGCCGGCAAAGAGGTCCCGCCAGTCGGAAATGGATGTCCCGCGGGCCTCGACGGCCTTCGCCAGGATGCGGGCCGACACGCTTGCGACCCGTCTCCACTGGGCCGGCGTGAGGCTGCAAGCCGGTCGCGTCGGGTCGATTCCCGCCCCGTGCAGGATCTCGCTGGCGTAGATGTTGCCGATGCCTGCCACGGCCTTCTGGTCCATGAGGAAGCTCTTGACGGGAAGCCGTCTCCGGCGTGCCGATGCCGCAAGGGTTTTCGGGTCGAGCGGCTCGAGCCCGTCGGCGACGGGACTTGCCGCCGGGGGGCTGCAGAGCTCCACCGTGGCAAAGCGACGGGGATCGGAGAGGACGAGGCGGCCGGAGGGAAAGGAAAAAACAAGCCTCGCATGGGGCGGGGTTTCGCCCCCCTCGATCCAGAAGAGGCGTCCCGTCATGCGCAGCTGGAAGGCGAGGCACTGCCCGTCCGACAGCATCCAGACCATTCGCTTGCCGTGACGTTCGACCGCGCTGACCTCCCGGCCCGCAAGCGGCGGCAGGTGCCCGAGCTTCCGGTCGATGACCCTCAGGGACCGGATTTCCCGGCCCACGATCACCGGCCGCAGCTGGCGGCAGAGGGTTTCGACTTCGGGGAGTTCAGGCACAGGAGGTTACTCGGCACATGGAATATTGGAGTGTTGGAACAATGGAATAATGGGCAAAAAACTGGAATGCCCGGAAAGACCCATCATTCCGACATTCCATTACTCCATCATTCCGGAATTTGCTTCCGCGGTCAATCCGCGCCCTTGGACGCGGCGGCCCTGGGCCTCACCCGGATGGTCACCTCCACGGACAGGGGCTTGCCCCCCTCGAAGGAGACCTCCGGGGGGGTGATGAGCTTTGCCGACAGGGTGGTCGTTGCGTTCACTTTCCGCAGGTCGACGGCCTCCGTGGGGATTTGCAGGTCCGTGCCGACAAACCGTTTCGGCACGAGCACGGAGACATGGCTCGGCTTCACCTCGATACGCTGCAGCGCCACGCCCGGGGGCAGATTTCCCTCGGAACGCACATCCACGGGAAGCACCGCGGAGCGCAGCCGCGAGGCATTGACGACGATTCGTGAAGGCGACACGCTCACCACGGAGACGTTGGCCGGCGTCTTGATCATGTCGTTGGTGAGCTCGATCTCCTGACGGCCTTCCCGGACACTCGATAGGTCGACGGACACCCTGAGGCTGGCGGGGTTCAGCAGGTTGAAGGCCTGCTCGGGGCCCGACAGGGTGACCTTGGCCTCGGTGACCTTCGTGCCCTCGATGACCCACTGGGGCGAGAGGTTGCGGTACTCGATGGGCAGGGTGAAGTCGCGCCGGACGAGGTCCTTCTGGTAGCCGAAGGCGAACCACAGCAGGGAGGCCAGCAGGATGGCCGTCGCCTTCTCCAGGGGGTTGCGCCTGAACCAGCCCAGGATGAGCCCGGCCTTGCCCTTCGGCATCTTCTTCCCGTAGAGGCGCTCGAGGATCATGCCGAGCTCGGGGGGGCTCTTCAGGACGTCGATCCGGCCCCCGAAGGCCACGGAAACGGTTCCCCGCTCCTCGGAGACGACGATGCAGGTCGCGTCGGTGCGCTCCGAGAAACCGAGGGCCGCCGTGTGCCGCAGGCCGAGGTTGCCGATCTTGTCGGCGTTGGTCGACAGGGGAAGGTGGCAGCCGAAGCTGACGACGCGCCCGTGGTCGATGACGACGGCCCCGTCGTGGCCGATGGAGTGGGGGTCGAAGATGCTCTCCAGCAGGGGCTGGCTGAGCACGCCGTCGAGGGGAACCCCCCCGGCCAGATGCCGGTCCAGGGGGTCATCTCCCTTTATGACGATCAGGGCGCCCGTGTGCTGGCGGGCCAGCGTGGCCACGGACTGGACGATGATCTCCACCTCCTCGTGGAGCGAGGAGACCCGGCCGCTCTTGCGGAAGCGGCCCCAGGTGGCGATGCGCTCGAAAAACCGCCGGAATTCCTCCTGGAAGATGATCACCATCGCCAGCAGGATGACGGCGAAGAACCCCTGCAGCACCGCCGCCGAAAGGTAGAGCTGAAAGGAACGGGCCAGGTAATAAATGATGCCCAGAATGCCGATCCCGACGAGGACGAACCGCGAGGCGGCGTCGCGGAACCAGACGAGGAGCCCGTAGATCATGAAGGTGATCAGGAGGATGTCGAAGAAGTCCTGGATCCGGAAGCTGTGTACGAGGGTCGTGATCTCCATCGTCGTCCGCGTTCGTTTCGGTTTGTCCCGTGACCGGCCGCATCCTCACCATGCAAGCTGCGCGCCGGAATCGGCTTCCCGGGGAGCCGATCAGGCATGAAACGTCAGGGTCGTCCCGGACATGATCAGGCGGTCGGGTTTGAAGGCCCCGGGGTGCAGGACGAGATCGAGGCCTTTCCTGCCGATTTTCGCAAGCAGCCTCTTCATATTGCCCGTGTGGTCGCCGTGGCCGTGGGAAAAAATGAGCGTATCGACCTGGCGCAAATCCGCGCCGAGGGCCTCGGCGTTGAACGCCGAGCCGTGTTCGGAGATGCCGAAGTCGAACAGGAGCGTTCTCGTCCGGCCTTCGCGTCTCAACCGGACAAGGGCCGAAAAACCGTGCTCGGCCTGGATGGAGTTGCAGATCACGCCGTCCCGGACGTTCCGGGCCCTCCGGACGACGTCGCTGTCGTCCACGGCGGTGATGTCGATGTTGTTGTCCTGAAGGGAGGGAATCTCCACCCCGTCGAGCTCGCTGAGTGCCATCCCCGTTTCCGTCGAGCGCCGGGAAACAGGCGCCATCTTTATGTAACACATTTTTCCCAAAACGCTACTCTATTTTTGCCCGGCGGCCCGAAACAGCCGCCTGCGGCCCTGCTGCAGGCCTCCGCGGGCGTCGAAAAGCGGTTTGACCGGTTCGGGAAATGCTGTTATACAATGGCCCACACCAGCCCCCGTCGGGAAGGAAGGCACCGCTTGAACATCATCCTCGCCGGCTTCAATCTCGATTACGAAACCATCCGCGAACTCCAGGCCGCGCACCCCGGGGCGGAACACTTCACGCCCGAGACGATCTCCGCGGCCTACGCGCGCATCAGCCGCAACCCGGCGCCCGTCAACGAGCTGCGCGCCGCCGCCCGCGGGGAAGTGGAAAAGGCGAGGCGCTCCAACCAGTCCATCGTCTTCGACATGGGGCACAGCTCGATCGCCGAGCACGCCGTCTTCAACATCGATGTCCTGGGGGTCTCCCGTTTGCTCGTCGAGGAGATCGAGAAGTTCCGCCTCTGCTCCTACACGGAGAAGTCCCAGCGCTACGTGCTGCTGCAGGACGATTTCATCGTCCCCCGGGAGATCGGCGAGGCCGGCCTCGCCGAGACGTTCACGGGGACCGTGAAGGCCCAGAACGAGTTCTACCACCGCATCTACGAGGGACTGCTTCCCTGGGTCCTCGCCGAGAACCGGGAGCTGGCCGCCGTCCCCGCCAACCGCTCCATGCTGGAGGGCTGGGCCAAGGAGGACGCGCGCTACGTCCTGTGCCTGGCCACGGAGGCCCAGCTGGGGATGACGCTCAACACGCGCAACCTCGAGCTCATGCTGCGCAGGCTCGCCGCCCACCCGCTCGACGAGGCGAAGGAGTACAGCCGGCGGCTCTACGACGCGACGAAGGGCATCGCGCCCTCGCTCGTCCGCTACACGGAGGCCACGGAATTCGACTGTGCAACGAGGGACGACCTCCGCGCAGCGGCTGAATCGATCCTCGGCCGGGCGGGGCAACCCCGGGCCGCCGGGCCCGTGGAGGAGGTCCGCCTCGCCTGGGCCACCCCCGATGCCGACGCCCGCGTCGCCGCCGCCCTCCTGCACGGCGCCTCCAGGATGCCCCTGGACGAGTGCCTGCGGGCCGCCGGGTCGATGTCCGCCGAGGACCGGGCCGGCCTTTTCAAGGCCTCCTTCCGCTGCATGAAGGCCTGGGACACCCCGCTGAGGGAGTTCGAGAACGCCGACCTGCAGTTCGACCTCGTCGTGAGCGCATCGTGCTTCGCGCAGCTCAAGCGCCACCGGATGGCCACACTGGTGAGCCAGGACTATGACCCGTCGCTCTCCGTGACCGTGCCTCCCTCCATTGCCGCCATCGGCATGGAGAACGCCTTCCGCGGGATGATGGCCCGCACCGAGGAGACCTACGAGGCGATCCGGCGCGCAGCCCCCGCGGCGGCGCCCTACATCCTGACCAATGCGCACCGCAAGCGCGTCCTGATGAAGATGAACGCCCGCGAGCTCTACCACATCGCGCGGCTCCGGGCCGACCGCCACGCCCAGTGGGACATACGCCGGCTCACGGAGCGGATGCTCGCCCTGGGGCGCGAGGCCATGCCGCTCACACTCATGATGGCCGGGGGCAAGGACCGCTTCGCGGAGATCCGCCGGGACGCCTTCCCGCCCGCGTGATCCAGGATGCGACCGGAATGATCCAATTCAACGCCCTTTCCGTTGTATTCATTGCGCTCTTTGCCGCCGCCGCCCTCACGCGGTACGCCCTGGCCCGGGCGAACATCGCGCACCTGCGCAGGCATGGGCACATTGTCCCCGAGGCCTTCCGGGACGAGATCGACGAGGCGACCCTGGCCCGCATGCGGGACTACACCGTCGAGTCGTCGCGCTTCCACTCGCTCGAGTCGCTCGCCGACGACGCGATCCTGCTCGTTGTGCTGTTCGCCGGGGCCCTCCCCTGGCTGGCCGGCGCGATCGAGTCCCTGGGTCTCCACCCTGTCTGGTCGGGAACGCTGTTCTTCGGCGCCCTCTACGGGGCGAGCGTCGTGCTCGACATCCCCTTCAGCCTCTACGGCACCTTCGTCATCGAAAGGAAATACGGGTTCAGCACGATCACGCCAGGTCTCTGGCTCGCGGACCTGGCCAAGTCCGCGGCCGTCTCCGTCGTCCTGCTGGCCCTGCTGTTCGTCCCCTTCTTTGCGCTGATCCACTGGCTCCCGCAGGCGTGGTGGCTTGCCGCCTGGGTGTTCTTCGCCCTCTTCCAGATGCTCATGATCTGGCTCTACCCCCTGGTGATCGCCCCGCTGTTCAACACGTACGTCCCCGTGAGGGACGAGGCGCTGCGGGACCGCATCCTGGCCCTCGCCGCCAAGGCGGGACTCAGGGCCGAGGGGATCTTCGAGGTCGATGCGGGGAGGCGGAGCCGTCACTCCAACGCCTACTTCACGGGCCTGGGCCGCTCCAAGCGGATCGTGCTCTTCGACACGCTCCTCGCCACCCACAGCCACGACGAGATCGCCTCCGTGCTGGCCCACGAGATCGGCCACTGGAAGCTGCGCCACGTGTTCAAGCAGCTCCTCGCCATGGAGGCCGTGACCTTCGCGGGCTTCTACCTGGTCTTCCGGCTCATGGGCTGGCCGCTGCTCTACGAGACCTTCGGCTTTGCAGCGCCCCTGCCCTACGCGGGGCTGATGCTCGCGGCAATCGTCCTGAAGCCCGCCGCGTTCTTCTTCACCCCGCTGGGCGCCTCCGTTTCGCGCAAGTACGAGCGGGATGCCGACCGCTACGCGCTCGGGCTTGTCGGCACGACCCGCTTCCTCGCGGAGGCCCTCAAGCGCCTGGCAAAGGAGAACCTGGCCAACCTGCACCCCCACCCGGCTTACGTCGCGTTCTACTACTCCCACCCGCCGCTCGCCGAGCGCGTGGAGCGCCTGTTGGTCCTCGATCGAACAGAAGGTGAGAAGGCGAGAGGGTAAGAAGGTCGGGTGGGCTTCCGGCCGCGGGGATGTCACCGGTACTCGGATTTGCCGGCCCCCAGCCCCTTGCTTTCAGCGAGCGCTCTTGATTTTGACTCGTGAATCGCTACAATGATGCTCAACGATCCAGCGAGGTAGGTCCCCATGCCCATCTACGAGTTCTACTGCCGCAAGTGCAACACGATCTACAATTTCTT
>CAYZKT010000125.1:0-7951 GCA_964478885.1 uncultured Syntrophaceae bacterium
GATACGTTTCACCCGACGGAGCTGCCTTATGAGCAGTGGATCATCGACGAAGACTAGGGTATCGGGTATTGGGTATCGGGGCTGTGAAAAGGGGTATCGGGTATAGGGGCTCGGGTCTCGGGAAGGAATAAGATTCCACAAAAAAGATCGAGGACGGCATGTCCCCGATCTTTTTTTTGACCCTATACCCTAGACCCGATACCCTTGTTTTTAGAAAGAGAAGCTCAGGTTCACGCCGCCGTAGAAATAGTTGTATTCGTTACCGTTCTTGCTGCGTCCCTTCATCTCGTTCTTGGCGTCGTCGGAGAGAGGGAACACCCAGGAAAGCGTCGGGGCGATCGTGACGTATTTGAACGACGTGATGGGCAGGGTCGCCGAGAGGACCCCGTCGTGGAAGTTGCTGAACTTGTCCGCCGTCGGCAACGCGTTGTCATCGTATTTCGGGTACGTCGTCGCATCCTCGCTCTTGAGGTAGCTCACGGAACCGGCGAGCTTCAGCCCGACCGTCTTTGTAAGCTCGAAGGTGTGGGAGACCCCGAAGAGAATGTACCACTGGTGGTAATGATCGATCTCCCTGTACACGGTCAGCGTCGGGGTCAGCAGGACGTTGCCGGCAAGGCTGACGAACAGCTCCTGGGAATCCAGCGGGTCGACGGCGCCGGAGTACGGGGCATTCAGGGAGTAGTAGATGTAGCCGAGACCGGCCGTCATGGGCCCGAAGGCCTTGCTGTAGGAAAGGGTCAGGTCCGTTTCCGTCCAATTGCTCGAGTACGAGGCGTCGGTCTGGGAGTAGGGGTTCGTGTCCAGGTTGCCCCACACATTCGCGCTGAAGCCCCTGTAACCGACCGTCATGGACGGCTGCAGCACGAGGCTGTCCCTCGTCTGCTGCTGACCTCGCCAGATATAGGCGCTGAGAGCCGACAGGGTGAGATCGGCCGTCGGCTTTTCTTCCGCTGCAACCGGGGCGGGCTTCGTCTCCTGGGCCATCGCCTCGGAGAGCAGGCTCGCCGTAATGCCCGCGATGAGGAGCGACACAATCATCAGTCTGAGGATCCGATCCATCAAGGCCACTGTCATAGGAATTCTCCCTTCCAGGTTTTATGATCCGTCCGATCGCCGCCGCGTGAAGAATCGCGCATGTTCCGCCGGGGACCCATGCGCCGCTCCGTGGAGGAGGCCGCAAGCCCTGCCGGGGGGGGGGCGGCAAGGCCTGCGGCGTGAGGGTGTTCTCGTCGCCGGCGTTCTGGATCCCCATAGAACAAAGCTCGTGCCACATCAAAAAAAAGGCGAAAGAATAAGTGTAACTAGCTGGAATAGAATGGAATAAACGAAATAGACGAAACGAATGAGAGGCGGGAAAAAGGCGAAATACGGATACAAATATGTTTAATCAATTAAATCAAAATACAAATAAGTATAAATAATATATCGTACGACAATCCTGAGTCTCAAGGTAAAAAAGGGCGGCCCTTTCTTCAGCCGCCCTTTCCCTTGATAAACCTGTACCCTGAACCCTGGCCCCTGAAGGCGAGCGCTTTTAAAACCAGTGGTCCGATTTCTTCTTGGCCTCGTACTCCGCCTTCAGGGCCCTCTCAGTGGCTTCGGAGATCAGGTCCACGCTCTTCGTCCACTCCTCGAAGCGGATGTCGACGCCGAAGACGCCCCGGATCTCGTCGTGCTCGTCGACGATCGGGGCCGACACGGTGATGCAGAGGGCGCCGGTCATCTTGGAGATGTAGAAGTCCGTCACGTGGATCTTTCCGGACTCCATGGGGCGGATGAACCACTCGCGGTTCGAGTAGTCCGTTCCGACGCCGAAATTCTCGTACTTGGCCCGGTCCGTGATGTGGGTGATGTTCCGGGTGACCTTCTTGCCGTGCGTGTCCACGACGTAAGAGAACTGGATCGACGGGTTCTCGTCGATGAACTGCTGCATGATCGGCTCCTGCATCTCCGGGTTCATCCCCTTCATCACGGGGTGCTCGATCACCTGCTGCACGACCGCCACGGCGGCCTGGGCCGCGCGGTACTTGATCTTCTCGAGCTCGGACATGAACAGTTCGGGCAGGAACTTCCGCACGACCTTCTCCATTTCGTCGTTGGAGATGCTCGTCATGCGGCCGCCCTCGTACTGTTTCATGACCCACTTGTGGATCGCCGAAATCCCCGGGTGGCGCTTGTCGATCGCCTCGCCGTTCTTGAGGTCGAGCCGGGAGTTGATCCAGTGGACGATCCCGGCCTTTCCCGATTTGTCGGTGATCTCGAGCATGATGGGGCGCTTCAGGATCTTCGTGGTGTCGAAGATGTTGTAGATCTCCTCGTTCTTCACAAGTCCGTCGAGATGCACGCCGGCGCGGGTGACGTTGAACTCGGAGCCCACGAAGGGGTAGTTCGGGGCGATCTTGAACTTCATCTCTCGCCGAACGTAGTCGGCGATCTCCGTGATCACCGTCGTGTCGATCCCGTGGTTTTCGCCGTGGAGCTGGATGTACTCGAAAATGAGGCCCTCGACGGGGGGGTTCCCCGTGCGCTCGCCGATGCCCATCAGGGTTCCGTTGGCGCCGCTGCAGCCGTAGAGCCAGGCCGTGGTGGCGTTGATCAGGGCCTTGTGGAAGTCGTTGTGGCCGTGCCACTCGAGCAGGTGCCCGGGGACCCCGGCGTCCTCGATGAAGGCGCGCACGATCTTGTCCACGCTGCGCGGCAGGGCCGCCCCGGGGTAGGTGATGCCGTAGCCCATGGTGTCGCATAGGCGGATCTTGACGTCGATCCCGCTCTGCTCGCGCAGCTTCATCAGCTCGATGGCGAAGGGGATCACGAAGCCGTAGATGTCCGACCGGGTGAGATCCTCGAAATGGCAGCGGGCGACAATCCCGGCCTCGAGAATGGAGCGCACCACGTCGAGGTACATCTCCATGGCCTGCTTGCGCGTCACACCCAACTTGAGGAAGACATGGTAATCCGACACGGAGGTGAGGATGCCCGTCTCCTTGAGGCCCGCCTCCTTGACCAGGGGCACGTCTTCCTTTACGGCGCGGATCCAGCCCGTGATCTCCGGGTAGCGGAGGTTCATGCTGCGGCAGGCATCGAGGGCCTCGCGGTCGCGCTGGCTGTACAGGAAGAACTCGGTCTGGCGGATGACGCCCTTCTCGCCGCCCAGGCGGCTCATCATGCGGTAGAGATCGGCGATCTGCTTGACCGTGTAGGGCGGGCGCGCCTGCTGGCCGTCGCGGAAGGTCGTGTCGGTGATGAAGATGTCCTCGGCGGGGCTCATCGATACGAGCTTGTGGTCGAAGACGATGCGGCAGACTTCATCATAGGGGAACACGTCCTTCTGGAGGTTGGGCTGTTCGACGTCCTTCACCTCGTAGCGCCAGAATTTCGTGTGCTCGTGATCGAGGACCCTTTTTTCCTTGTTCCACTTGGCCATGTTGCTTCTCCCTGCACCTGTGTTGGATAAATGATGAATCGGCCGGCCGACTGCCCGTTGCCCGGTCCCGCGGGAATAAAAAAGGGAGGGAACGCTCTGAGGTTCCCTCCCGTGTCTCTTCCGTATGAACGATGGATTCAACCTGTCATGGAGGGACCCTGACGCGCCGGTTCGCTCATAGGCCGCGGTTCACCCGCCGTCGGGCGCTCCGAGCCCGGCCTGGTTGCGAAACGGCGGTCGATGATTCCCTGCGCCATGCCTGCTGAATCCTTTCCTGTGACTGCAATAATGAATTGCCGCGCCTTTGTCAATAGGTAAAAATAGTTCCCCGCGGGATGCTCACTGCACGATTTTCAGGGACAGCTCCATGAGCTGCTCGATGCTCACCTTCGACGGCGCGTCGGTCATGGCGTCGGTTGCCTTCTGCGTCTTGGGGAAGGCGATGACGTCGCGGATCGACGGGGCCCCGGTCATGATCATGATCAGGCGGTCGAAACCGAAGGCGATGCCGCCGTGCGGCGGCGTGCCGAACTCGAGGGCGTCGAGCAGAAACCCGAACTTGAGCCGCGTGTCCTCGGGGGTGAGCCCTAACGTTTGGAAGAGCTTCTGCTGGACGTCGGTGCGGTGGATCCGGATGCTGCCGCCGCCGATCTCGGTGCCGTTCAGGACGAGGTCGTAGGCCCGGGCGCGCGCCTTGCCGGGGTCCGAGTCCAGCAGCGGGAGATCCTCCGGCACGGGCGACGTGAAGGGGTGGTGCTTGGCCACGAACCGCTTCTCCGTGTCGCTGTACTCCAGCAGCGGGAACTCGACGATCCACGTGAAGGCGAGCTGGTCGGGCTTGATCAGGTCGAGCTTGCGGGCCACGTGGATTCTCAAGTTCGCGAGCGCGTCGTTGACGATGCCGGGGTTGTCGGCCACGAAGACGATCAGGTCCCCCTCGCGGGCTTCCATGGCCCTGTTGAGGGCATCGACCTCTTCGGGCTTGAGGAACTTCACGATGGGTGAGGTCCACCCGTCGGCGTTCACGCGGGCCCAGGCCAGCCCCTTGGCGCCGTAGTCGGCGACGAAGTTCGTCAGCCCGTCGATGTCCTTGCGGGACAGCCTGCGCTCGTCCTCGATCTTGATGGCCTTCACGATCCCGCCGCTTGCGGCCACCTCGTTGAACGCCTTGAAACCGCATTCCCTCACGATTTCCGTCACCTCGCGCAGCTCCATGGCAAATCGCGTGTCGGGGTTGTCCCGCCCGTAGCGCTCCATGGCGTCCCTGTAGGTGATCCGCGGGAAGGGGATCCGGAGCTCGCGCCCCGTCCCGGCCCTGAAGATGTGGGCCATGAGGCCTTCCATGGTGGAGATGATGTCCTCCTCGTCGATGAAGGACATCTCCACGTCGATCTGGGTGAACTCGGGCTGCCGGTCCGCCCGGAGATCCTCGTCGCGGAAGCACCGGGCGATCTGGAAGTAGCGGTCGAACCCCGAGATCATGAGAAGCTGCTTGAAGGTCTGCGGCGACTGGGGCAGGGCGTAGAACGTCCCCAGGTTGACGCGGCTGGGCACGAGGTAGTCCCGGGCCCCCTCGGGGGTGCTCTTCGCGAGCATGGGCGTCTCCACCTCGAGGAACCCCTTGGAGAGGAAGTATTCCCTCGTGGCCGCTGCCACGCGGCTGCGAAGGATGATGTTGCGCTGCAGCTCGGGCCTGCGCAGGTCGAGGTAGCGGTACTTGAGCCGGATGGTCTCCGAGATGTCCGTCTCCGCGTCGAGCACGAAGGGGGGCGTCTTCGCCTCGCTCAGGATCTCGAGCGTGTTCACCATCACCTCGACGCCGCCCGTGGCGAGCTCGGGGTTCTCCATCCCCTCGGGCCGCTTGCGCACCGTCCCCTTCAGGGCGAGGACGAATTCGCTTCGGATCCGGTGTGCTTCGCGGTGCACGTCGGCCTGGACCTCGGGGTTGAAGACAACCTGCACGATCCCCTCGCGGTCGCGCAAATCGACGAAGATGACCCCGCCGTGGTCGCGGCGGCGGTGCACCCATCCCATCAGAACCACTTCTTTTCCCGCATCCCCGGCCGTCAGGTGGCCGCAGTAGTGGGTTCTTTTTATTTTCGTGATGAAGTCTGACAAGGGTTATAACCTCCCTTTCATAAGTAAGAGAAGCTGGGAAGTTGAGAAGTTGTGAAATGTGGGTGAGCCGAGTGCAAGCGCAAGCTGATCCGAACTTCCCAACTTCATAGCTTCTGAACTTCTATTCTTTCAGAGGGTTCAGCATCCCGCCGTTGTCGAACGGTCCACTGTCATTTCTTCGACAGGATGCTCAGTATCGTGTTCTCGGCATCGTCGAGCCCGAGAGGCTGCTGGGAGCTGTCCTTCATGTCCCGCAGCAGGGCCTTATTCTCTTGGAGCTCCCGCTCGCCCAGGATGAGGGTGTAGCGGCACTTGAGCTTGTCGGAGCGCTTCATCTGGCTCTTGAGGCTCCGCGCACCGTAGTCCGTCTCGACGAGGACGCTTTTCATCCGCAGGCGGTTGCAGAGGACGAAGGCGAAATCCTGGGCCTCCTTCCCGAGGGCGGCGATGAAGAGATCGGGCGCGGGGATTACCGCATCGTCGGGGATGGGCGCCACGGCGACAAGCCGCTCCAGGCCCACGGCAAAGCCGATCCCGGGGCTCTCGGGGCCGCCCAGGTCCGCAACGAGACGGTCGTAGCGGCCGCCGCCCGCGATGGCGTTCTGCGCGCCCAGGGCGCCCGTGGTGACCTCGAAGGCCGTTTTCGTGTAGTAGTCCAGGCCGCGGACCATCCGGGCGTTGACCTCGAAGGGGGTGTCGAAGCGCTTGAGCCCCGTCTGGACCTCGTCGAAGTGCTCCCGGCACTCCGCGCAGAGAAACTCGATCAACAGGGGGGCCGTGGACACGATTTCCCCGCAGCCCTCCACCTTGCAGTCGAAAACCCGGAGGGGATTCGTCGAGAGGCGCCGCCGGCAGTCCTCGCACAGGCCTTCCTGCCTGCCTGCCAGGTAGGTGTGGATCACCTCCCGGAAGGCCGGCCGGCAGGCCGGGCAGCCGAGGGAGTTGATCTCGAGGCGGGCATCCGTGACCCCGACACTGCGGAGAAAGGCGATGAGCATCAGGATGACTTCGGCGTCGACGCGCGGGTCCTTCGTGCCGAGCAGCTCCGCGTTGAGCTGGTTGAACTGGCGGAACCGTCCCTTCTGCGGGCGCTCGCGGCGGAACATGGGCCCGATGGTGTAGAGCTTCACCAGGCTCTCCGACGCGAAGAGGCCGTGCTCGAGGTAGGCGCGCATGACCGAGGCCGTCGCCTCGGGGCGCATCGTCAGGGACTCGTCCCCGCGATCGACGAAGGTGTACATCTCCTTCTCGACGATGTCCGTCATCTCGCCGATGGAGCGCTTGAAGAGCTCCGTCTTTTCCAGGATGGGCAGCACGATCTCCCGGAACCCGAAGGCCCCGAAGACTTCCCGGGCCTTGCCCTCCACGTATTGCCATTTTTCCGATTCGCCCGGCAGGATGTCCTTGAACCCCCGGACGGCGGTGATGATCTTCATGATACCTCGGTACCCGACTGCGGATTATGAACCTGTTTTGCTAACACATTGCCCGCGGAAAGGCAATAGAAATCATGTGCTTTTGAAGGGTACAACCTCGTAACGCATTCCGTCCGTCGTGACGCGGACGGCCCCGTTGACGTCGGTGCGATAAACGACCGCCCCCGTTTTCCGGAATCTCTCGAGGACCTCTTCGCGGATGTTCCGTCCCGTGCTGATGACGACGGTCGAGGGCCGCACCGCCCGCAGGAAGGGCGGAGAACTCGACCCGGCGGAGCCGTGGTGCGGCGCCAGGAGGACGCCGGCTGCCGGTATGACGCGACGGGCAACAAGGGCCGCCTCCGTCGGGTCGCCGATATCCGCGGGAAGAAGAAAGGACGCGTCCTTCCATTGCAGATGCAGGACGAGGGAGCGTTCGTTGAGTTCCCGATCGCCGAGGTCCGCCCCCGGGGGCCCCGGCGTGTCGGGGTTGAGGATGCGGACGCGCACGCCGTCCACCTCGAGCGCCGGCGAACGGGACGTCACGAGGCGGTGCGCGATGCCCTTCTCCCCTATCTTCTCGCGCAGGGCCATGCCCTCGTCGACGGCAGCCTCGTCGCCGTTTGACCA
Organism: uncultured Syntrophaceae bacterium; assembly: GCA_964478885.1. GTDB lineage: Bacteria > Desulfobacterota > Syntrophia > Syntrophales > UBA2192 > UBA2192. The sequence goes on from CAYZKT010000125.1 coordinate 7,591, forward strand.
GACCTCCTCCACGCCGAAGTATTCCAGGATATAGGGAAGGCCGTTGATGTGGTCGGGGTGGGGGTGGGTCGCGACGACGATGTCGATCTTCCCGATCCGGCTGTGCCACAGGAAGGGGGCGACGACGTAGCGGCCCACGTCAAACCGGTCGTTGGGGAACCCGCCCCCGTCGACGAGCATCCGCCTTCCGCCGGGCAGCTCAACGACTGTGCACGAGGCATGGCCCACGTCGAGGAAGGTGACGCTCAGTCGATCCCGGTTCTGAAGCCTGAGGTGAATCCAAAGGGTGTGGCCGGCCAGGAAGAGGACGGCCAACCCGAGGGCGCAGGCCGACCGGCGGCGGGTCCAAAAAACGGGGCTG
>CAYZKT010000126.1:0-7828 GCA_964478885.1 uncultured Syntrophaceae bacterium
TCGGCTACATCAACGCCCACGGGACGGCCACCCCGCTCAACGACGTCTACGAAACCCAGGCCATCAAGAGGGTCTTCGGGGAGCACAGCCGCAGGCTGGCCGTCTCCTCCACGAAATCGATGACGGGGCACATGCTGGGGGGCGCGGGGGGCCTCGAGGCCATCGTGGCCGCCAAGGTCCTCTGCGACGGAATCGTTCCGCCCACGATCAACCTCGACGACCCCGACGAGGGGTGCGACCTGGACTACGTGGCGCACCGGGCGAGGGAAATAAACGTCGAGGCCGCCCTGTCCAACACCTTCGGGTTCGGCGGCGTCAACGCGGTCCTTGTCTTCCGTAAATACAGGGGCTGAGGAGGAGGCGTGAACATCATCATCGGTTCCGATCATGCCGGGTTCGCCCTGAAGGAGGCGCTCAAGGGACCGCTGGCCTCGGCAGGCTGCAAGGTGTTCGATGCGGGCACCCATCGGGAAGAGTCCGTCGATTACCCCGATTACGGGGTCCTTGCTGCGGAAAAGGTATCCTCGGGCCGGTTCGAGCGGGGGATCCTCGTCTGCGGTTCCGGCGTCGGGATGGCGATCGTGGCCAACAAGTTCCCCGGCGTGCGGGCGGCCCTGTGCCTCGAAGAGGAAACGGCGAGGCTCTCCAGGCAGCACAACGATTCGAACGTGCTCGTGCTGGCCGGGCGCAAGACGGACCCCGAGACGGCCGCGAGGATCGTCCGGGCCTGGCTGGAAACCCCCTTCGAGGGGGGGCGCCACCAGAAGCGCCTCGACAAGATCCGGGAACTGGAACAACGACTCTGCAAGTAACGCAGGAGGGTGAGGAGACGATGTCATTGCTGAAGAAAGTGGACCCCGAGGTGGCGGCCGCCATCCTGGAAGAGACGAAGCGGCAGGCCGGCAAGCTGGAACTGATCCCGTCGGAGAATTTCGTCGACGAGGCGGTCCTGGAGGCGCAGGGCTGCATCATGACGAACAAGTACGCCGAGGGATACCCCGGCAAGCGGTACTACCACGGCTGCGAGTTCGTCGATGTCGTCGAGGCGCTGGCCATCGAGAGGGCCAAGAAACTCTTCGGGGCCGACCACGCCAACGTGCAGCCCCACTCGGGCACGCAGGCCAACATGGCCGTGTATTTCGCCATGCTGCAGCCGGGGGACACGATCCTGGGGATGAATCTCGCCCACGGCGGGCATCTCTCCCACGGCAGCCCCGCCAACTTCTCGGGGCGCTTCTACAACGTCGTGCACTACGGCGTCGACAAGGCGACGGAGCGGATCGACTTCAACGAGGTGGAGGCCCAGGCGAAGAAGCACAAGCCAAAGGTCATCGTCGTCGGCGCGAGCGCCTACCCCCGGGAGATCCCCTCCGAGCCCTTCCGGCGGATCGCCGACCAGGTCGGGGCCGTGGTGCTCTTCGACATCGCGCACATCGCCGGGCTCGTGGCGGCGGGGGTCCACCCCAGCCCCGTCCCGCTTTGCGAGTTCGTGACGACCACGACCCACAAGACGCTGCGGGGCCCCCGCGGCGGCATGATCCTGTGCAAGAATAACTATCAGAAGGCCCTGGACGGCAGGGTTTTCCCCGGCATGCAGGGCGGGCCGCTCATGCACGTCATCGCCGCGAAGGCCGTGGCCCTCCAGGAGGCCCTGACGGAGGAGTTCCGGCTCTACCAGGTCCAGATCCAGAAAAATGCCCGCACCCTGGCGGAAACGCTGATGGCCGAGGGGTTCCGCCTCGTCTCGGGGGGCACGGACAACCACCTGATGCTCATCGACGTGACCTCGATCGGGGTGACCGGCGCCGAGGGCGCCGACGCCCTGGACCGGGCGGGCATCACGACCAACAAGAACATGATCCCCTTCGACACGAGGGGCCCGCAGGTGACCAGCGGCATCCGCGTCGGCACACCGGCCATCACCTCCCGCGGGATGAAGGAAGCAGAGATGAAGCTCGTGGGCCGGTTCATCTCGACGGTCCTCAAGGATCTCAAGAGCGAGGCGACGATCCGGAAAGTCCGCGGGGACGTGAGCGAACTCTGCGGGCGATTCCCGCTGTACGCAGAGCGCATCGCCAAAGGATAAAACCGCAGGGGCCAGGGTCCAGGGACCAGGGTCCAGGGAAGGTACAAAGGATTTTTCCACGCCCTGTACCCTGAACCCGGTACCCTGTACCCCCGGTCGCCGAGGCCGCACAGGCAGCACGATGACCGACGCTAAGCAAAAGTCGAGACAGGGCGTCCACCGCCCCAGCTGGGACGAGTACTTCATGGACATCGTGGAGCTCGTCTCGCGGCGCTCCACCTGCCTGAGGCGCCGCGTGGGGGCCGTCCTGGTCAAGGACAAGCGTTTGCTGACGACGGGATACAACGGCGCGCCAAGCGGGCTCAGGCACTGCCTCGAGGTCGGGTGCCTCCGCGAGGAACGGAACGTGTCCTCCGGCGAGCGCCACGAGCTCTGCCGCGGGCTCCACGCCGAGCAGAATGCGATCATCCAGGCCGCCGTCCACGGCGTGAGCATCCGGGGGGCGACGCTGTACTGCACCAACCACCCCTGCAGCATCTGCCTCAAGATGCTCATCAATGCCGGGATCGCGGAGATCGTCTACCGGGAGGGCTACAGCGACGAGCTGGCCGCCCGCCTGCTCGAGGAGTCGGGCATCCAGGTGAGAAAGCGATGAAGTGCCCCTTTTGCGCCGACACGGAAAACCGGGTGATCGACTCCCGGATCAGCAAGGAAGGCAACGCCATCCGCAGACGGCGGGAGTGCGCAGCCTGCGGCAAGCGGTTCACGACCTACGAGTTCGTGGAGGAAGTCCTCCCCATGGTCGTCAAGAAGGACGGCCGGCGGGAAGCCTTCGACCGCTCCAAGATCCTCACGGGCATCAAGAAGGCCTGCGAGAAGCGGCCCGTGAGTATCGACGCCATCGAGGCCGTCGTGGACCGCATCGAGCGGGCCTGCCAGGAGTCGCAGCTCAAGGAAGTCCCCTCGACCTTCGTGGGCGAGCGGGTCATGCAGGAGCTTCACGACCTCGACAAGGTCGCCTACGTGCGGTTCGCCTCGGTGTACCGGCAGTTCCGCGACGCCAACGAGTTCTTCGACGAGCTGAAGGATTTGTTGAAGTCAAAGTAGTCGCAGGGGACAGGGTACCGGGCACAGGGGACAGGGTCCAGGGGACGAAACAGACCAAACAGACGAAATAGACGAAATGTTCACCGGCATCATCCAGGACATGGGCACGGTCCGGAAGCTCACCCGCAAGGGCGGGGACGCCCTGCTCGAGGTGACGACGGCGCTGCCCCTCGATGACGTCAAGATCGGCGACAGCATCGCCGTGAGCGGTGCCTGCCTGACCGTGACGACCCTGGGGGCGCAGAGCTTCACCTTCGACGTCTCCGCCGAGACGCTCTCGAAAACCACGCTCGGCAGGCTCAAGGCCGGCGACCGCGTGAACCTGGAAAAGGCCCTTCGGATGAGCGACTTCCTCGGCGGGCACCTCGTCCTGGGGCACGTGGACTGCGTCGGCCGGATCGTCGAGCGAACGGCGCGGGCGGGATCGATCGTCTACGGGTTCACCCTGGAGGCGGGTCTTTCGAAGTACGTCGTGGCCAAGGGGTCCGTCACCGTCGACGGGATCAGCCTCACGGTAAATTCGTGTGAAGGCGACCGGTTTTATGTTAATATCATCCCCCACACGGCTGAAAAGACGACACTCGAGGGCAAGAAGGCGGGGGATTCCGTGAACATCGAGACGGACATCCTCGGCAAGTACGTGGAAAAGCTCCTGCACCCCGGCAAGGGAGTCGACATGGACTTCCTCCGGGAACACGGATTTATCAAATAAATGGCAAATGGCGTAAGGCGAATGGCGAACGGCTCGGGATCTCTTCCCTACCTTTTGCCCTTTGCCCTGAGCCTTTAGCCGTCATTAGGTGTGTACCATGGCGATCAGCACCATCCCCGAAGCAATCGAAGACATCAAGAACGGAAAAATGGTCATCCTCGTCGACGACGAAGACCGCGAGAACGAAGGCGATCTCTGCATGGCCGCCGAGTTCGTCACCCCCGAGGCCATCAACTTCATGGCCAAGCACGGCCGGGGGCTCATCTGCCTGACCCTCAACGAGGAGCTGGCCCAGAAGATCAGCCTCCACCTCATGGTCAACGACAACCAGTCGCGGTTCAAGACGGCCTTCACCGTCTCCATCGAGGCGAGAAAAGGCGTCACGACCGGCATCTCCGCCCACGACCGGGCCACGACGATCCGCACGGCCATCGCGGACCACGTCAAGCCCGACGACATCGTGAGCCCGGGGCACGTCTTCCCCATCCTGGCGCGCAAGGGCGGGGTCCTGGTGCGCACGGGGCAGACGGAGGGCTCCGTCGACCTGGCGCGGCTCGCGGGGCTCAAGCCCAGCGGGGTGATCTGCGAGATCATGAAGGACGACGGCACCATGGCGAGGATGCCGGACCTCGAAGTCTTCGCGAAGGAGCACGGGCTCAAGATCGTCACCATCGCCGACCTCATCAACTTCCGGATGAAGACGGAATCCTTCGTCCGTCGCGCGGCGTCCGCCACCCTGCCCACCGCCTTCGGCGGCGACTTCACGTTCATCGTTTACGAAAACGACGTGGACGACATGAAGCACGTGGCCCTGGTGAAGGGGGACATCGGGCCCGACGATGCCGTGCTCGTCCGGGTGCACTCCGAGTGCATGACGGGCGACGTCTTCGGCTCCATGCGCTGCGACTGCGGCGATCAGCTCCACACGGCCATGGAGATGATCAACGAGGAGGGCAAGGGGGTCATCGTCTACATGCACCAGGAGGGCCGGGGGATCGGCCTCGTCAACAAGGTCAAGGCTTACGACCTTCAGGAACACGGCCGCGACACCGTGGAGGCCAACATCGAACTGGGGTTCAAGGAGGACCTGCGGGACTACGGCATCGGCGCCCAGATCCTCGTGGACCTCGGCGTCAGGAAAATCCGCCTGCTCACGAACAACCCCAAGAAAATCGTGGGCCTCGAGGGGTACGGGATGACGATCGTCGGGCGGGCGTCCATCGAGATCAAGCCCAACGAGGTGAATCTCCGGTACCTCAAGACGAAGAAGGAAAAGATGGGGCACATTCTGAAAATATAGGTTCAGGGGACAGGGGTCAGGGTCCAGGAACAGAAAGACAGACAAAGAGGGAGACATGAAGAACATCACCGAAGGAAAGATCGTTGCCCAGGGGATGAAGTTCGCCATCGTGGCGAGCCGGTTCAACGACTTCATCAGCGGCAAGCTGATCGACGGCGCCCTGGACGGGCTCGTCCGCGCGGGAGCCCGGGAACAGGACATACGAATCTTCAAGTGCCCGGGGGCCTTCGAAATCCCGCTGGTGGCCAAGAAGATCGCGAAGTCGGGCAAGTTCGACGCCGTGATCTGCCTGGGAGCGGTGATCCGGGGGGCGACACCCCACTTCGACTACGTCGCGTCCGAGGTCTCCAAGGGGGTGGCCCAGGCGGCCCTGGAGACGGAGGTCCCCATCGTGTTCGGGGTGTTGACCACCGATTCGATCGAGCAGGCCATCGAACGGGCCGGCACCAAGTCCGGCAACAAGGGGTGGGATGCCGCCCTGTCGGCCATCGAGATGGTGGATCTGTTCAGAAAAATGTAAAAACGGGTCCCGGGCAACCCCGGCACGCCGAAAGCCGCCTGCGGCCCGGCGGCCGGTTCACAGGGCCCGGCAGGAAATGCCATGCGTCTCAGAAGGAAGGCAAGGGAAATTGCCTTGCAGGTTCTTTATCAGCTTGATGTCCTGAGAATCGATCCCAGGGAGGCCATCGAGCTTTTCTGGGGTCACTTCCATGCGCCCGCGGAGGCCCGCGAGTTCGCCTCGGAGCTCGTCGAGGGGACGTGGGCCCACCGGGAGGCGATCGACCGGTTGATCAGCACCTGTTCGGAGAACTGGTCCCTCGAGCGGATGGCGCGGGTCGACCGCAACATCCTGCGGCTTGCCGTCTACGAGCTCCTTTACGGCCAGGGCATCCCCCCCAAGGTGGCCCTCAACGAGGCCATCGACCTCGGCAAGGAATTCGGCTCGGAAAACTCGGGTTCCTTTATCAACGGCATTCTCGATGCCCTGTACTCGAAACTGCTGAAGGACCATGCAGATCAAGGTGACAACGGAAAACCTGGACCGGCTTCAGCATGAGTGCCTGGTCCTCGGCTTTTTCTCCGACGAGCGCCCCCCCCGGGGAAACGGGGGCTTCGTGGACTGGCGCCTCAACGGACTCGTGTCGAGGCTGATCGCCGAGGGGCGGATCCGGGGGGAATTCTCGGAGAGGGTGCTCATCGAATCGCAGCGGCGGATCCCCCCTCAAAAGATCGTCCTCTTCGGGCTGGGAAAGCGCCGGGATCTCAGCTACGAGACCCTGCGGGATGCCGGGGCCCGCATGGCCGAAACGGCCGTGCGGATCCATTGCTTCGATTTCGCCGTCGAGGTTCCCGCGGCGGACCGGTCGCTGCTGGAGGTGGCCGAGATGACGACGGCCTTCACGACGGGGATGTTCGAGTTCCTCTCCGGCGATCTTCAGACCCTTGCCGCCGCAGCCCCCTGCCTGCTGTCCGACGAATCCTTCTTCCAGAAAACCCTGCTGGGGATCCACAAGCTGCGTATCAACGTCAAAGACAAGGCCCAGATCGACATCCGCATTGTGCGGGAGGAAGGGGCTCTTCCGATCGGCGGATAGGAGAGAACGGCGGGGAGAACCCATGAAGGTCATCATTATCGGGGCGGGCGAGGTCGGGTATCACATCGCCGACATCCTCTCCAAGGAAAAACAGGACGTCATCCTCGTCGACCGCAACGAGGAGCGGCTGAACGAACTCGCGGAGACCCTCGACGTCATGACGCTGCACGGCAGCGGGAGCAGCCCCGAGGTCCTCAAGAAGGCGGGCCTCGCCGAGGCCGACATGGTCATTGCCGTCACGGACAGCGACGAGACCAATATGGTGGCGTGCCTGCTTGCATCGACGCAGTCCCGGGTCTCCTTCAAGATCGCCCGGATCCGAAACCCCGAGCTCGACGAGTACTCCGTCATTTTCGGCAAGGACCACCTCAACATCAACCTCTGCATCAACCCGGAACGCGAGGCCGTCAAGAACGCCCTGGACCTCATCGAGTTCCCCGGCGCGACGGAGGTGACGGATTTCCACGACGGCCGCATCAAGCTGATCGGGTTCCCCGTCCTGAGCAGCGCGGTGACCGGGAAGACCCTCCAGCAACTCCGCGAGATCCATCCCGACAGCAAAATGCTCATCACGTCCATCATCCGCGACGAGATGCTCATCGAGCCCAGGGGGGACTCCGTCATCCGGGAGAACGACTACTTCTTCGCCGTCGCCGCCGCGGAGGAGGCAAAGGAGCTGCTGCGGATCTTCGGCCGCAAGACGGAACCGGCCCGGCGGATCGTCATCATGGGCGGGGGCAACACGGGGCGGATGCTCGCCGAGGCACTCGAGGGGAAGGGCGTCGCCGTCAAGATCATCGAAAAGCGCAAGGACCGCTGCCGCCTCCTCGCCGAGAAACTCGACAGGGCCGTCGTCCTGCACGGCGACGGCACGAGCCAGGACCTGCTGCTGGAGGAGAACATCCGGGACATGGACGTCTTCGCCGCCGTGACCAACGACGAGGAAGCCAACATCCTCGGGGCGCTGCTCGCCAAGCGCCTGGGGGTGAAGAAGACGCTTGCCCTCATCAACCGCGTCGAGTACATGCCGCTCGTCTCCCGGGTGGGCATCGACGGGGTCATCAACCCGCGGCACGCCGCGATCAGCA
>CAYZKT010000127.1:0-4081 GCA_964478885.1 uncultured Syntrophaceae bacterium
GTGAGGGAAGTGGAGAAGAGCAGAGTTTTGAGTGTTGAGTTTTGAATTGTTGAAGGAGAATACTCCGTCGGGCTAAGAGACGCGCACAAAGTGCCTTTATGTCGAATATTCTTCGGATCGAAAACCTGAGCACCCATTTCGAGACGGCGCGGGGAACCGTGAAGGCCGTCGACGGCGTGGATCTCCATCTAAACGAAGGGGACACGCTGGGGATCGCCGGCGAGTCCGGCTGCGGCAAGACGGTCCTTGCCCTGTCCGTGATGCGCCTCATCCCGAGGCCTCCCGGGCGGATCGTGTCGGGGCGGATCCTGTTCGAGGGGCAGGACCTCCTGGGATTTCCGGAAGAGGAGATGCGCCGCGTGAGGGGCAAGCGGATCTCCATGATCTTCCAGGAGCCCATGACCTCGCTCAATCCCGTGTTCCGCATCGGCGACCAGGTCGCGGAAACCCTCCGGCTCCACGAGGGGCTCTCCGCCGCGGACGCCCACGAAAGGGCCGTGGAAATGCTCAGGATGGTCGGCATCCCGGCCCCGGAGGCACGGGCCAGGGACTATCCCCACCAGATGAGCGGCGGGATGCGCCAGCGCGTGATGATCGCCATGGCCCTGTCCTGCAGGCCGCGGCTCATGCTGGCCGACGAGCCCACGACGGCCCTGGACGTGACGATCCAGGCGCAGATCCTGGAGCTGATCCAGGATCTGAAGCGGGAAGTGGGCACCTCGGTGATCCTGATCACGCACGATCTCGGGGTCATCGCCGAGGCGGCGCAGTATGCGGCCGTCATGTACGCGGGCTGGGTGGTCGAGCAGGGGCCCGTCGGTTCGATCTTTTCCGCGCCGCTCCACCCCTATACCGTGGGGCTGATGAACTCGATCCCGCGGATCGGGAAGAATCACGCGCAAGACGGCTACCTCAACGTCATCCCCGGGACGATCCCCGATCTGCTCGAGCTGCCATCGGGCTGCAAGTTCCGGGACCGCTGCCCGCAAGCCATGCCTGTCTGTGCGGAGAAGAAACCGGAGCTGCTAGAGAAAACACCGGGGCACACGGTGCGCTGCTGGCTGCATGCGTAGAGTTGAAGAAGTGGGGGAAGTGGGGGAAGTGAGGGAAGTGAAAGAAGTGAAAGAAGTCCAGACAGGAGAAGTCATTGCGAGTGAAGCGAAGCAATCTCAATGAATTCAGGGATTACTTCGTCGCTGGCGCTCCTCGCAATGACGGAAACGAAAAACACCGAAACGCCCACTGAGCGGCGTAATTCTCTCTTGACCCAGAACTCAAAACTCACAACTCATAACTCATAACTTTCAATATATGAGTGACATTCTCGTCGACATCAAAGGCATCCGGAAGCATTTCCCCGTGAAGGGCGGGCCGCTCGGCGGTCGCAAGGCCGTCGTGAAGGCCGTCGACGGCGTGGACCTTGCCGTCTATCGCGGCGAGACCCTCGGCCTCGTGGGGGAGAGCGGGTGCGGCAAGACCACCCTGGGAAGGCTCGTCGTCAGGCTCGAGAGCCCCACGGAAGGGGAGGTCCTGTTCGAAGGCGAGAACATCCTGGGCTACGACAGGGAGAAGCTGAAGGCATTCCGCCGCGAGGTCCAGATGATCTTCCAGGACCCCTACTCGTCGCTGAACCCGCGGCGCAGCGCGGGGAGCACCATCGGCGAGCCCCTGCTCGTACACGGCGTCTCGTCCGGGCGGGAGCGCGACGAGGAAGTGGCGAGGCTCATGGAGAAGGTGGGGCTCACGCGGGAGCAGATGGGCCGTTACCCCCACGAGTTCAGCGGCGGCCAGCGTCAGCGGATCGGGATTGCCCGGGCGCTGGCCCTGCGGCCGAAGCTGATCATTGCCGACGAGCCCGTCTCGGCGCTGGACGTGTCCATCCAGGCCCAGATCCTGAATCTGCTGAGAAGCCTCCAGCGGGAGTTCGACCTCACCTACCTGTTCATCTCCCACGACCTGAGCGTGGTGGAGCACATGAGCGACCGCGTGGCCGTGATGTACCTGGGAAAGATCGTCGAGCTTGCCCCGAGCGCCGATCTGTACAAACGCCCACTTCACCCCTACACGCAGGTCCTCATCTCGGCCATCCCCGTCCCGGACCCGGGGCGAAAATCGACGCGCCTCCATACGGGGGGCGACGTCCCGAGCCCCATCGACCCGCCCGCAGGGTGCGCCTTCCACCCCCGCTGCAGCCGCTCGACGGATGCATGCCGGGATGCCGTTCCCGCCCTGGTCGAGCGGGAGAAGGGGCATTTCGTCGCCTGTCACCTCCTCGATTGACGTTTGCCCTTGCTTTTCGTGAAAACCTTATCAAAATAGAAGCAATCCGGTTATCGTATCACATGAGGAAAGGAGGGTGGGTATGAATCCAGTGACCGGGAAGAGCGGGTCTCGCACGGCGAGGGTCGTGCTGGCGGTTGCCCTTGTACTGGCCGTTGCGGCCTGCGCGTCGGGGACCATCCTGAAGTGGAACCAGGTCGACGCCGCCGCGTTGATGAGCGGCGAGCGGGGCGGCAAGAAAATGAACACGATCCGTTTCGAAACCTTCGGGCCCGAAGCCGAGCAGATCTTCGGATACTTTCTCTACAAGGAAGGCATCGAGGTGATCACAGGCGGGGGGATCCCCCTGGCAAATCTGGGGAAACTGACCCTCCGGGAAGTGATGGACGACCACGCCAGGGTCATCAAGGCCAAGCAGTACCTCGGCGGCAGCAACCTCATCGTCCGCGAGGTGCTTCGGGGAGACTACGTCGTCGGGTTCACGGCCAGCGACATCAACATGGAAGTCAACATCTGGGACATCACGAACGAGAAGGATGCAAGGGTGGTCCTGCGGCTTGTCTACAGGGACCTCCGGAAAAAGGACGGCGGGGACATGCGACGCGAAAGGCTCCCTGGAGGACGGTAGGAAGTGAGGGAAGTGAGGGAAGTGAAAGAAGTGAGGGAAGTGAAGGAAGTGAAGGAAGTGAAGGAAGTGCGGACATTCTAATCGCTTCTTGTGAAGTGGTCCCAACCGGTCCGGCCCTCGAAAACCAGCGGTTTTCCGTCGAGGTCAAAGACGCCCGGTGACGGGGCGGATCTGAATTCACCCAGCTTTGTCAAGGGGAGCTGCCGAAAGGGCCACTCGCGCCTGAGGAGCTCCTCTTTTTCGTTGGGCACGGCGAAGAGCAGCTCGTAGTCCTCTCCGTCCGTCAGGGCTTCCTCCAGGATGGCGTCGATCGTGCGCCTGGGAACGGCCCGAGGGTCGAGGAACAGCCCGACACCCGAGGCGCGGCAGAGGCGGCCCGCATCGATCAGCAGCCCGTCGCTCACGTCGATCATCGCCCCTGCGAATCCCCGTTCTGCAAGCCACCGGCCTTCCTCGATTCTCGGTGCGAAGTCGAGATGGTGCCCTGTCGGGAACGAGCGGCCGAAGACCCCGGTGGCCCAGAACCCATCGCCCGCCCTTGCGCCGCTGCGGCGCAACACCTGCCGCTCGACGGCGCGGCCGACGATGGTCAGGCTTGCCACCGTCCTCTCCGCACCGCGGGCCAGGTCCCCTCCGATGAGGTGGGTGTCCCATCGCCTGCACAGCTCCAGCATCCCGTCGAAGAAGCGATCGAGCCAGGCCGTGTCGTGACGGCTCCCGAGGGCCACGGAACTCAGGCAATACAGGGGCGTGCCCCCCATCGCGGCGATGTCGCTCAGATTGCGGGCCAGCAGCTTGCGGCCCACCTGCTGCGGCGATGCCGTGAAAGGACCGTCGTCGAGGAAATGACGGCCCTCGACCACCTGGTCCACGGCGATCAGCAGAATGCCGCCGTCGGCCGAACGGAATCCCGCGCAGTCATCGCCGGGCGGGATGACCAGGTCGCCCGGCGGGACGGGCATGCGCTTGAAGAGGGCTTCCAGAAAATCGTCTTCGGTCATGATGGTCTGTCTAAGTCTATCTGGGTCTATGGCATTCACATTCCCCTCGGCCCCCTTCAAAAAAGGGGTAACCTCCGAGGCATCCCCCTTTAACAAAGGGGGATGGAGGGGGATTTTCTGTCACAGCTCCCGGGCGGCGAAGAACGCCTCGTGGATGGCCTCGTAGGCCTTT
>CAYZKT010000127.1:4181-7750 GCA_964478885.1 uncultured Syntrophaceae bacterium
CTGTCACAGCTCCCGGGCGGCGAAGAACGCCTCGTGGATGGCCTCGTAGGCCTTTCGCGCCTTTTTGGCGTCCCCCACGACGATGACCTTGTCCGCGAGGCCGCGCAGCTTCTCCTCCAGGGGATTGACCGGGACCGTTCCGCAGGCCATCACGACGGTGTCGCAGGGAATCAGCTCGCGGCCTTCCTTCTTCTCCACCCAGAGGCCTTTCGGGGTGATCTCGGCGGCCCTGGTGTGCGTCATCACGCGCACCCCGTACTGCGAGAGCTGCCGCAGGGCGATCCAGCGCGTGGTCAGCCCGATGTCGGCGCCGGCCTTGTCGAGCATCTCGACGATGGTCACTTTTTTCACTCCCCGGGTTGCGTATTCTCGCAGGCGCTCGGGCTCCTCCGCCTTGTTCAGGAGGAGGAACTTCAGGGTGTCGGCATCGATGGTGCCCACTTTCGCCAGGCACAGGGCCGTCTCGATCCCGACGGCGCCCCCGCCGATGACCACGACGGCCTTTCCCGTGGCGGCTCTCCCTGTCAGCACGTCCCATGCGTACTCCACGTTGTCGTCGTCGATTCCCGGGATGGGCGGGCAGAGGGGCTCGCCGCCCGTGGCGAGGATGACGACATCGGGCTTTTCCGCTTTCACGAGGTCCTCGCCGACTTCCACGCCCGTCCGGATGACGGCCCCCGCGGCCTTCGCCCCTTCGGCAAAGGGCTGAAGGAAGGCGCCCATCTCGCGGCGCTCCTCCGTCGCCGAGGCGATGGGCAGCTGACCGCCGAGGGCCTGCTCCTTCTCGTACAGGGTCACCCTGTGGCCGGCCTGTGCGGCCGTCCGGGCCGCCGAAAGGCCCGCGGGGCCGCCGCCGACCACCATGACCTTCTTCGGCGCCGCGGCTTTCTGCACGGGCGGGACTTCGAACTCCCTGCCGGCGCGGGGGTTGACGAGGCACTCCACGGGCTCGAAGTTGAAGATCCGGTCGAGACAGCCCTGATTGCACCCGATGCAGGGGACGATCTCCTTCGCCCTTCCCGTCATGGCCTTCACGGGGAACTCGGGGTCCGCCAGGAGAGCGCGCGCGAGGCCGACCAGGTCGGCACGGCCGTCGCGGAGGATCTGTTCCGCCAGGGCCGGGTCGTTGATGCGGTTGCATGCGATGACGGGCCCGGTGACGGCTGCCTTGACTCCGCTTGCCAGGTGGACGAAGGCACCCCGGGGCACGTCCATGGTGATCTGGGGGACCATGGTCTCGTGCCACCCGCCCGTGACGCTGAAGGCGTCCACCCCGTGCTGCTCCAGCAGGTAGGCGAACTGGGCGGCTTCCTTGTTCGTGTTGCCGCCCGCCATGAAGTCGTGGCCTGCGATGCGGAACACGACGGGAAAGCCCGGGCCCACGGCCTCACGGATCGCCCAGGCCACCTCGATGCCGAAGCGCATCCGCCTGTCGGGGCTGCCGCCGTACTCGTCGGTCCGGTGATTGGTCAGGGGCGAGAAGAATTCCGAGATCAGGTAGCCCGTGCCCGCCAGGACCTCGACGGCGTCGAATCCCGCCCGTTTCGCCCTGGCCGCCGCATCGGCGAAGTTTGCGATCGTGTCCTGGATGTCGTCCAGGCTCATCTCGCGGGGGACCTCCCGGGTGATGGCCGAGGCAATGGGGGAGGGCGCGATGGGCTGCCGGCCGATCATGCCGGAGCGGACGTACCGGCCGCCGTGGAACAGCTGGGCCGCCATGAGGGCGCCGTGCCGGTGAGCGGCCGCGACGAGCTTCGAGAGGCCCGGGATGAACCGGTCGTCGCTGATCCCGATCATCTCCTTCATGCTGCTCGCGCAGGGGTCGATCGTGCAGCCCCCGACGAAGAGGAGGGCCGCCCCGCCGCGGGCGCGTTCCTCGTAGAAGGCCACGAGACGGTCCGTCACCTCGCTGCGGTCGTTGCAGTAGCCGAGGTGCATGGCCGGCATGACGATGCGGTTCTTCAGGGTGAGCGATCCGACCTTGACGGGAGAAAAGAGGTGCTCCATGATCCCCTCCTTTTGAAAGAAGTGGCCAGCGCCGCGACGCGGCGGGAATTGGGTATCGGGTCCAGGGAATATAAAGAAGGGTATCGGGTTTAGGGTATCGGGTATCGGGGTGGAAAAAGATTAGTCTATCAGACCCTATACCCGAAACCCTAGACCCTTGACCCCTGATTCGGCCCCTACACCCTTATTCCTCTGCCCTGTACCCGAAGCACTGGACCCCGGTTGATTGTTGGTTTAGCAAAATCCGCGTGAAAATCCCAACGATTATTTGTCCGCCGTCGGGGGAAAGGCTGTGGCGGGGAAACTGCGGAACTCCCGCCGGGTCAGATACCAGGCGCCGAGGAAGAGGCAGGTGTTGGCCACGGGCTGCGCCGCCCAGACGCCCGCCAGGCCGAACTGCGCGGACAGAAAGAGCAGCAGCGGGATGAGCAGGATCACGTCCCGCATCACGAGAAGCGACATGGAGACGACCCCCTTGCCCAGCCCGTTGAACATGCTGATCCAGGTGAAATTGGCTCCCGCGAAGGGCAGCGACAGGGCGAAGATGCGCAGCGCCGGCACGGCGATGGCGATGACGTCGGGGTCCTTCGTGAAGGTGCGGATCAGCGGCTCGGCGAAGACCTGGAAGAAGGCGCAGCTGGCGATGGTGAGGATGCCCGCGTATTTCACGGCCACGTGCACCGTCTCGATGAGCCGACGGTACAGCCGGGCGCCGAAGTTGAACCCGACAAGCGGCATCACGCCGTGCCCGATCCCCACGAGCACCCAGACGATGAGCCCCTGCACGCGGAAGATGATGCCCAGGGTCGCCACCGCCGCCGGCCCGTACCCGCCGAGGATATGGTTGTAGAAGGTGAGCACGATGCTGATGACGAAGTTCATGACCATGGAGGGGACCCCGACGCGGTAGATGGCGCGGATGACGGCGAGGTCGGGCGCCAGGTGTTCCCTGCGTATGCGGTAGGACGACGCGGGCTTCATGAAGAGCCACAGGGAAAGCACACAGGTCGCAAACTGCGAGATCCCCGCCGACCACGCGGCCCCCCGGATGCCCAGCTCGGGGAAGGGCCCCCAGCCGAAGATCAGAAAGGGGTCCAGCAGGGCCCCGAGCAGGGCCGCCGTCGAGAGCGCGTACATGGAGTGGTTCGGGTTGCCCTCGGCGCGGAAGAGATTGCCCGCCGAGATCATGAAGATCAGGAACGGGGTGGTGAAAAGGTAGACGATGAAGTATTCTCTCGAAAGCGGGAGGATCTCGTCGGTCGCGCCGAAGAGCCTCAGAATCGTGTCGTGGAAGATCAGCCCCGGGACGATGACCAGGGTGCTGATGAACACTGAAAGGAAGATGATCTGTCCCGCCGTCCGGTTCGCCCGGTCGGTTTCGCCGGCACCGAACATGCGCGCCGCAAAGGACCCGGCGCCCACCCCGGTGCCGACGCCGAAGCCACTGAAGAGCATCTGAATGGGGAAAGCGATGGTCACAGCCGCGATGGCGTCGGGGCCGATACGAGAAAGCCAGAAGACGTCGATGAAATTGTAAAACGCCATCACCAGCATGGCCGTGA
>CAYZKT010000128.1:0-7711 GCA_964478885.1 uncultured Syntrophaceae bacterium
CTTCTGTGCCTGCTCCCGCGTCTCGAACCCCTTGAGCTTGACCCGGTACCAGCGGCCGCGGTCGCTGAGCTCGGCCGAGTCGATGTACGGCGCGTATCCCATGCTGTTGAGCCGGTCGCGCAGTTCCTCCGCCTTCTTCCTCTCCTGCAGGGATACCACCTGGATGACGAACTTGCCCGCCGAGGGCACAGCCGCCTGCTCCTTAGCGGGCGCCGCGGCGTCCTTCTCTTCCTTTTTCGCCCTGGGCTGTCCCGCTTCGCCCGCGCCGGGCCCCTTGCTCTTCGTCAGCGTGTCGAAGAAGGTCAGCTTGAAATCGCCTTTGTCGTCGCCCCCCGCCTTCTTCCCCTCGTCGCCCGGTCCCTTCTCGGCCTCGCCCCCTCCGGCCGGCGTCGACCGTCCCACCTTCTGCTTCAGGATCGCCGTGATGCCCTGCTCGGCCGGGTCGGGGTTGCCTTCCATGTTGACGCCCACCATCACGCCCGTCGCGAAGGCGAGAAAGATCAGGAAGGAGATGCCCAGGACGAAGAGCACCAGCCCCATCTTCCCCAGACGGAATTCGAACTCTTTCATCCGTTGCGGCCGCATGACCCCTCCGGGGCTTACATCTTCTCCGGAGCGCTGACGCCGAGGACTCCCAGGGCGTTGCGCAGGACCTGCCCGATCGAATTCACGAGAAAGAGCCTTGCCCGGCTCAGGGCCTCATCATCGGTGATGACCCGGTTCTTGTTGTAGTAGCTGTGGAAGATCCCCGCCAGCTCGTTCAGGAAAAACGTCACCCGGTGAGGCTCGAGGGCTTTCGCGGCCCCCTCGATGACCTCGGGGTAGCGGGTGATGGACTTGATGAGCTGGGTCTCCTCGGGGAGTTTCAGCAGATTGAGCTCCGCGCTTTGGCCGGTCGGCACGCCCATCCCCCGATCGGCGGCCATCCGGATGATGCTCGAGATCCGCGCGTGGGCGTACTGCACGTAGTAGACGGGGTTCTCGTTGGACTGCCTCTTGGCCAGTTCGAGGTCGAAGTCGAGCTGGCTGTCGGAGCGGCGCATCAGGAAGTTGTACCGGGCGGCGTCCCGGCCGACCTCGTCGATCACCTGCCGCAGCGTCACGTACTCCCCCGCCCGGGTGGACATGGCCACGGGCTTCCCGTCGCGAAGCAGGCTGACGAGCTGCACGAGAATAATCCGCAGGGCCTCGCGGTTCCCGCCGAGGGCTTCGATGCTGGCCTTGAGCCTCGGGATGTAGCCGTGATGGTCGGCACCCCACACGTCGATGACCGTGTCGAACCCGCGGTCGAACTTGTTCTTGTGGTAGGCGATGTCGGCCGCGAAATACGTTGGCGTCCCCGTATCCCGGATGACGACCCGGTCCTTCTCGTCGCCGAAGGCCGTCGAGCGGAACCAGAGCGTTTCGCCTTCCCTGTACACATATCCCTTTTCCTGCAGCTCGCCCAGCAGCTTCATGACCCCGTCGTTCTCGTAGAGCTTGCCCTCGCTGAAGTAGCAGTCGAACAGGACGCCGAAGGCCGCCAGGTCGTCCTTTATCCCCTGCATGATCGAGCCGGCGGCGTAGGCCGTGAAAAACGGCAGGACCTCGTCCTCGGGTTTCCCGCGGTAGCGCTCCCCGTCTTGGGCGAGGATTTCCCGCGCAAGCTCTGCGATGTAGTCTCCCTGGTAGTGATCCGACGGGAACTCGATCGTCTCGCCGAACGTCTCCCGGTAGCGCAGGTACACCGAGCGGCCGAGGGTTCGCATCTGGTTGCCCACGTCGTTGATGTAGTATTCCTTCACGACGTCGTGACCGCTCACCCTCAGGATGTTGGCGATGACGTCGCCCGTCACGGCCCCCCGCGCATGGCCGATGTGCAGGGGCCCCGTCGGGTTTGCGCTCACGAACTCGACCTGGACCTTCCGGTCCGCCCCGATCGCCAGCGTGCCGTAGCGCTCCGCGAGGCGCTCGATCTCCAGGAGCAGCCCGCGCCAGCACTCTTCCCGGACAAAGAAGTTGATAAATCCCGGGCCCGCGATCTCCACTTTGCCGAGCAGACCGCCGTCGTCTTTCAACTTTGCGACGATCGCCTGCGCGATCGCGCGGGGGTTCTTCCGGGCCTGGGAAGCGATCACCATGGCCACGTTCGAGGCGTAGTCCCCATGGGCCTCGTCCCTCGTCACTTCCAGTTCGATAAAGGGGAGGCTCTTCACCTCGAACAGGCCTTCGGCGCGGCACAGCGCCGTCGACTCTTCCAGCAGCTTGATGATTCGTTCTTTCATGATGCGGACACGCTCTTATCGACTATAATAA
Source organism: uncultured Syntrophaceae bacterium (assembly GCA_964478885.1). Classification (GTDB taxonomy): domain Bacteria; phylum Desulfobacterota; class Syntrophia; order Syntrophales; family UBA2192; genus UBA2192. Next base: position 2,296 of record CAYZKT010000128.1, read on the forward strand.
AAAAAGGCCCGGCGGCCAATTCTTTTATCACCGTTTCCCCCCTCGGGGGGAGTTGTTTTCCCCTGTCGGAAACCGGGGCAACACTAACCGCTCAATGGCGTAAAGTCAAGCGATTTTCAAGGGAAGGGCCAGCGGCTGCACGGCCGTGCCCGGCCTCCTGCAGCCGACGCGCAGGAACGAGAATGCGGGCACCTCCCACAGGAGGAAGTTAGGAAGCTATGAAGCTGGGAAGTTCGGATAATCAGCAGGCACGCGAACGGCATCCAACCATCCGAGTTTCGCAACTTCCCAACTTCAAAACTTCCTATCTTCCGTTCGTCACCGGTAGCCCTCCGCCACCACGGGACCGTACCCCAGGCCCACATCGACGGTCACGTTCGTCCGGTAAGCGTCGTTTCGCCCCGTGATCGTCGCGTCGTATCGCAGGAGCACCCACGGCGTCGAGGCCATCTCGTACCCTGCCGGGCCGCTGATCTGCACCGGGCCCGCAGCCGGGGGCACGGGTTGCGTGATGGTCACGCGGCCCCGGGGCTCGAGCCCCCCGGCCAATTCGGTCAGCGGGCGGCTCGTCTTCACCACGGCCCCGGGGTTGGCGGGGTCGAAGTGAAGCAGCAGCCAGTGGGTCGCCGCCTCGGCGGCGCTCATCGCCTTCTTTTCGCCGACGATCCTCGTGCTGATGCGCAGGTCCTCCGTCGCCAGGTTGAGCGCGACGATCCCCACGGCCAGAAGGATGAGGTTCGCCAGGATGGCCGCGATCAGGGCAAAACCGCTTTCGTTCGGACGCGCCATCTTCCCTGTCCCCCTTTCAGAATTGAACCCCGTGGTTTTTCGGTACGACGCTGGTCGAAAAGGCGATCCGCCGGGGCTCGCCCGTGCGCGGGTCGGCATCGGCCGACTCGACGACCAGGGCGATCTCGACGCGCCGGATCCGCCGGGTCTCGGCGGGCAGGTCGACGATCTCTGCGCCCGTGCCGTCGTAGTAGCGAAACAGCGGCATCGCGCCGTTCACCACCCGCAGGGTCCGCACCGCCCGGTTCGAGGGGATGGGGCCCAGGAAGGGCTGCGCCCCCGACGAGGTGCGGCTCCCCGCGGCACAGCGGACCGTCTCCCGGGTGATCCGCTGCGACGGTCGATCGTAGGCATAGCGGATGATCTCGTTGGGCGAGCTTCCGCAGAGGCCGTCCGGGTCCAGATCCATCTCGATCGTCAGGGCCGAGGCCGTCGCCTCCTGGATGCCCCGCCTGCCCGGATCGACGGCGGGATTGCAGTTCGCGGGGTTGACCCACAGTTCGGCCGCGTACAGGGGGTTGTAGGACGCCATGCGGATTTCGGCGCCCATGATCTCCAGGGCGATCCGGGCATCCTGGCCCGTCGTGACCCGGCGCTCGATCCCCGCGGAGGAACGCTGCCCCGCCACCACTGCGGACAGGACCGCGGCGAGGATGACCAGCCCCACGGCCACGGCCATGACAAGCTCGACGAGCGTGAACCCCCTTACCCTGTTGCTGTCTTTTCCCATCTTATCTCCCCCCGATACCCCAGACCCTATACCCGATACCCTAGCGTATGCGTCCGTCGCGCCACTGCAGCAGGTGCGTCCGGCTTCCGGGCCAGCTCAGCGCGGGGGCGCCCCTCCACGGCGCACCGGAGGTTCCGGCGCCGCCGCTCACCCAGCCGAACATGCCTCCCTTGCCCGGTTCCACCCCCGCGGAAACGAGCGGCTCCGACGCGATGCCTTTCCCCAGGGGCATGCTTCGCTGCCCCCCCGTGAAGGTCCCTGCCCCGTCGAGGTAGGAGATGCCGTAGAGCCGCGCCAGGCCCGTTCGTTCGCAGGGGTCCCCCGCGCCGTCTTCGGGCGTGTACGTCGTGAAATACGCCACGCCGCCGAACACGGTGGGAGTCGCGAGAAGCTTCTCCCCCTGCCCGCCGAAAAGGATGAACCAGCCGTCCCTGACATCGAGTTCGGTAAATCGCTGCGAGGCGCCGCTGATGTTCTGCAGGGACGCGATCGTCCGCGGGGTCGACGCCCCGAGGTCCCGCACGCCGAAGAACCCGTCCCGGCCCGCACCCCGGGCAACGGGTTCGAGGCGGTCGCCCGTGCCCCAGTAGACCCAGAGGTTCCCGACGGCGTCCCTCGCCACGGCGGGAGCGAAATAAACCGGCCCCGTCATGCCGTCGCGCTGAAAGAACAGGCTCCCCTTCCAGTCCGCCGTCGTACAGCGCTCCCCGTCGGAGGCCCGGCAGAAGGTGAAGCGCCAGATGTTCCCGCCCAGGTCCCCGATGTAGGCCCTGTCGACAAACCCGTCCATGTCCGAATCGATCACGGCCGCCGTCGCCGGCAGGGGGTCGCTCATGAGGCTGCCTCCCGGGGAGTTGCGGGTAAAGGCCCACAGGACGCTCCCCGTCGCGAGGTCGACGGTGAAAAAGCCCTTTCCCCGAGCCTCACAATCGGCCGCCCCGCTGCACGGGGAGAGCCTGTGCCCGCCGCCGATGAAGCCGACCCACTTCTCGTCCGGGCCGATCCGGACCCTGCGGATCACCATGCGGCTCCAGGGGTCCCCCAGGAAGGGCGCCTGGGCAGTCGAGGGGCGGATTCGCCATCCGGCCCGCGGGTTGAGCGTGTCCGTGATGTCCAGGGCATGGTAGCCGCAATAGGAGGGAAACTCGCCGGTCGGCAGGTACTGGCCGCTGAAGCGCGAATCGCAGGATGCCGAGGCGCTCCAGAGGGTCCCCTCCCCGCCTCGCCCCAGCCCGGCAACCAACAGCGTCTTCCAGTCGCCCGGGGATTTCACCTTTCCGTCGCCCGTCCCCGTCCACACGTCCGCCACGGTGACGGGCCCGTCGACATAGAACCGGTGCGTCCGGGTCGTCGGGTGCTCCCGGTGGGCGATCTCCTTGAGCCGGGGCAGGAGATTGGGGGGAATGAAACTCCAGGCTTCTGCGAGGTCCGACGTCCGGAAGGCGTGCAACTGGCCGTCGTTGGCGCCGGCCACGATCACCCGCCTGCCGTTGTCCGAGGTGCGGTGGTTTGCGGCCCGGTAGGGCTCGAAGGCCCTCCCCCTGTCCCGGGGGTCGCTGAAGTACGCCGAGGGCGTGCCCACCGTGACGAGGTTGGAGTGAAAGATGTCGCCCAGTTTCCAGACGTTCCCGCGGGCGTCCCGGTCCGGGTTGAATGCCGCCTCCCCGCGGATGTAGCCCACCACGTCGTCCCGCCGTTGCGCGTCACTCACCCCGAGATCCTCGGGCGCCAGGGACTCCGGGGCAAACGGGATCAGGGCGCCTCCTTTCAGGGTCAGGATCTTCCGGTCGCATGCCGCCGTGGCCTGCAGGGCCGTCCCCGCGTCGGCCAGGACGGCGCCGACGGATTCGTCCGACAGGATCGCGTATTTCCGCAGCGAGCCCCGCCAGAAGGGGTCTGCGTGCGAGGGCTGGAACGAGGCCGCAAACAGGTGGTTGTGCTCCAGGGTCCTCGACGCGGCCACCGAAGGCGCGCTGAAGGAGTAGGCGGCGTCGCGGATCGCGGTCACGGCCTCTCGCAGGGCCGCCTCGAGCTCGGCGGCGTTCGCGGAGATGAAGGCGTAACCGGACAGATCGAGCGCCCCGGGGTCGTCGGAGGCGGCGAAGCAGAGTTCGCTCGACCCGCTGCAGGAGCCCGTCGTCACCGACGCGGCGCAGGGGTCGGACGCGACGGCGCCGACGTCGAGGGCCTGCGGGTTTCCCCTTCGGACGGCGAAGGGGCTTTCCGTCCCCCCGTAGTAGGCCATCCAGTTGAGCGTGTTCCGGAGGTGCGCGGGCATCCGGTCACCGAGGCCGATCACGAATACCCGGTGCCCCGCGTCGCGCAGGGCCTTGACCTTCGCCACCGAGGATCGCCTGCGCTTGTACTGATCGGGCTGGGTCCCGGAACCCGTGCCGCCGCAGGAGAGCGTGTCCTGCCCGTCGGTGACGAGGACGACAAACTTCTGGCGGCAATTTCGGTAGGCGTCCGCCTGCCTGTGGCCGTCCAGGTAGGGCTTCACGGCCTCCAGGCAGGCGGCCAGGCTCGTGCTGCCGAAGACGCGCTGCCGCTCCAGCGCCCTGTCGGTCCAGAAGAGGACCGAGTTTTCGCCCGCCGCGTACGTCCCGGATCCCGTGCATTCGCCCGCCCCGCACCAGATCGCCGCGTAAGGCTGCCCGATGTCCCGCCGCCTCCGGTTGTCCGAGCTGAACGTCCAGAACCCGAGGCGTACGTCGAGACCTGCCTCGTCCCGGCTGTCGATCACCCCGTCGCGGTTATGGTCGAGGAGAGTGTAGATCGCCCGCTTCGCGATGAGGTAACGGGCGCAGTCAGTGGCAAAACCGGGCCGGGGAGTGTCGTAAAACGCGTCGCCCGAGCACGTGTCGTTGCCGAAACGCCGGATCGGCTCCTGGGAGCCGTCGACCTCGCCGCGGGGGTTCCAACGCATGCTGCCCGACAGGTCGAGGACGAGCATGGCGTCGGGCGACACGGCGGCGAAGAGCGCCTGGTCGGCGGGGTCGGCGGCGACGGCGACGCCGCAGGACACGGCGATGCCCAGAACGGCGGAAAGCCAGACGCGGGCGAAGCGGCACATCGCGGAAACCTCCATCACAACGCGCTCGACGATCGAGCGCAGAGGTCCCCCGGAATGAAGGCTGGACGCGCATCCCCGCATTTCGATTGGCAACCCGTTCTCGTCGTCCGGGCAATCCGAAGGGAAGAATGTACTGCAGGAAGGAGGATTTGGAGGCGGGGCCCTTCGGGAAAGGGCCCCGCCCGGAACTGGGTGGAATCTACTGCATCAGACGGAGCGGGTCAAGCGGTTTTTCGCGCGCCGCCGGCACGCACGTTCTCACTGGAACCGCCTATCGCGCCAGTGAATGAGATTGGTCCGGTTGGCGATCGACGGCGGGTTGACGTTGGCGCGCATGGTGGTGGCCCCCGTGCCGGCGCCTCCGCTCACGGTCACGTAGAGATCCGGCGTCTTGCTGTAGGGGTTCATCGAAAGGACCGGCGCCGTGGGGATCCCCACGCCGAGGGTCATGCTCCTCGCGTTGCCCGTGAGCGACCCGGCGCCTTCGATGAACGAGAGGGCGTAGAGTTTCGCCGAACCGGCCTGATCGCAGGGGTCGCCGCCGCTGCCCGCCGGCAGGTAGGTCGTGAAGTAGACGATGCCGGCAAACACGGACGCCTCGGAGAGGCACTTCTCTCCCACCCCGGCCAGGTTCATATACCAGCCATGCTTCGCGGCGTTGTCCGTGTAGGTCGACGACGTGATGTTCTCCAGGTTTCCGATCTGGTAGGACCCGCTCTTCGTGGAGTCCTTCACGGCATAGAAGCGGTCGGTAATGGCGCCCACGACAATCGGCTCGGCCTTGTCGCCCGTTCCCCAGTAGACCCAGATATTGCCGCTGGCGT
>CAYZKT010000129.1:0-2292 GCA_964478885.1 uncultured Syntrophaceae bacterium
ATCTCGAGGGTCTTGCCCAGCGTGTCGGCAAACCAGGGGGAGAGGCTCTCCTGGCTTGCGGCGTCGTTCACGTTCTTGAAGGTCGTGATGGCGATGGGAAACTTCTGCGCCGAGGGGGAGTCGATGTTGATGTACACCTTGGCCTGAGCCGCCGGCACGGCGGCAAGCAGCAGAACACACACAAAAAAAAGAACGATGCGGTGTTTTTTCATCGTGCCTTCAAACCCTCCCGTTTTGAAAAGATGGAAGTTAGGAAGTTGCGAAGTTATGAAGCTCGGAGGATCACATCCGGGATTCGAAAGCCCGCGGCCCTTCCAAATTTCTCAACTTCTCAACTTCGTCATTTTCTATAGTCTGCCGAACGGAATCGTATCCCCAGATCCACGCTCGAGTCCTGGATCCAGGACGGCAGCGGCGGAAACGGGTCGGACTTCCTGATCGCCCGGTACGCCGACTGGTCGAAATAGCTGTTCCCCGAGCGCTTCTCGAACCGCACCTCCGTCACCTGCCCGCTGCGCAGCACCCGCACATCGAGAATCGCCTCGAGGTTCTTGTCCGCCAGGATGCTCTGCGGCAGCGCCCAGTTCTGCCTCACCCTGGACCAGATCTGGGAGTAGTACTGGCTCATCAGCGAGGCCGCATTGCCCTGCCCGGAGAATGGCTGGCCGCCCGCATCGGCGGACTCAGCCTTCCTGCGCATCTCCTCGATGGCCTGGTTGAGCCGCGCCGCGTCCTGCTTCTTCGTCGGCGCATCGGACTTGAGCAGCGGCGTGGGCGTCTTCGTGACGATGCTCTTCTTGAGGACGATCGCGTTGTCCCGCACGCTCTCCTTGAGGGCCTCGCTCATGACCTCCCGGGAGAGGGTTGCCGTGGCGCTCTTTCCCAGGCTGGACGGGGCGCTGACCAGGTCCACGGAGTAGGCCGGGCCGAAGGTCCATGTGCGCGACGGGAAGGCAGGGGAGAAGAAAAGGACGGCGAGGGCGACGGCGTGAATGAGAAGCGACATCAGGACGGCCGCATTCAGGCTCGAAGGGCCGTCCGGTCTCCATCTGAGGATAGTACCCGTCATCTCGAATCCCTGGGCGGTTCCGTGATCATGCCCAGCTTGTCGATGCCGGCTTTCCGGACCTCGGACATGACCTGAACGACGTACCCGTAAGGAACCTCTTTGTCGGCGCGCATGAAGAGCTCCCGGTCCGTTCTGGCCTTGAAGATGCTCTCGAGCTTGGCGCTCAGGTCGGGGAGCGTGGTCTTGAACTCGTTGATGTAGATCTCCTGCTTGCCGTTGATCGTGAGCACGAGTTTCTCTTCGCTGACGTTGATGCTCTTGGCCTTGACGCGGGGCAGGTTCACGTCAATCCCCATCTGGAGCATGGGCGCCGTGACCATGAAGATGATCAGCAGCACGAGCACCACGTCCACCAGCGGGGTCACGTTGATCTCGGCGAGCGGCTTGTTTGCGTTGTCGTTTCTTCGCCTGAACCGGGCCATGGCCTATCTCTGCATGTAGTGCCTCTCGACGATGTTGAGAAACTCGGAGGCGAAATTGTCCATTTCCAGGGAAATGGAGCGGATGCGGTTCAAATAGTAGTTGTAAAATACCACCGCGGGGATGGCCGCCGCAAGGCCGAATGCGGTCGCGATGAGGGCCTCGGAGATTCCGGGCGCCACCACTGCCAGGGTGGCCGACCCGCGCGCCCCGATCCCGCGAAAGGCGTTCATGATGCCCCACACGGTGCCGAAGAGGCCGATGAAGGGGCAGGCGCTGCCCGTCGTGGCCAGGAACCCCAGCAGGCTCTCGAGCTTCGAGGTCTCGGTGCTGCAGGCCCGGTGGAGGGCGCGCTCCACGTTGTCGAGCCCCCGCATCTCGATGCCCGGCGCGTCCAGGAGATCCCCCGAAGCACCCTTGGGGGCCCGGCTGATCTTGCCCAGTTCGAGGTAGCCGGCCCGGAAGACCTCGGCGATGGTCGAGCTGGGATAGCGCTTCGATTCGGGCAGCACGTCGGAGAGCTTGCTCGAGTTCATGTAGGCGTCGAGAAACAGGTTGTTTTCCTTCTCCGTCCTGGAGACGACGCGGTACTTCATCAGGATGATGGCCCAGGAAACGATGGAGAAGATGAGAAGCGCAAGCAGGACGAACTGCACCATCGGTCCCGCATCGACGACCATCTGGAGGAGATTCCCCCGGAATTCCCCCCCGAAGTCTACGGCGGATACCGCGAAGAGAGTGCCCATGACGACCTCCGGGTCCGATTGAGCCGGTCCCCAAATGCGATGAGACGATGGAGCGAA
>CAYZKT010000129.1:2392-5109 GCA_964478885.1 uncultured Syntrophaceae bacterium
CTCTGCTATAAACGTCCCACGCCCTTTTAAGAGCAATCCGGTGAGATTGAAAAAGGTCGCTCCCATGGCTGTAAAACGTGTATGTTGCGGACCGAACAAGGAAGGCCTTCCCGGATGACGGGAAGGTTTTTTTTTGGAGGCCGCCGGTCTTCGCAAGGCGCAAACGGGAGAGGAGTGGGGCATGAAGAAACGAAAGGTCGTCATGGATGCCGAGGGGATCGAGCGTTCCCTCACGAGGGTCGCCTACCAGATCCTCGAGAAGAACAAGGGGGTCGAAGACCTCGTCCTCGTGGGGATCCAGAAGGGCGGGGTCCTGCTGGCGGAGCGCCTCGCGAAGAAGATCTCCCAGATCGAGGGGGTCCCCATCCCCGTGGGAAAGCTCGACATCACGCTGTACCGGGACGACATCATGAAGTCCGGGAAGGCCCGCGAGATCGGCAAAACGGACATCCCCTTCTCGCTCACCGGCAAGAAGGTCGTTCTCGTCGACGACGTGCTCTTCACGGGCAGGACGATCAGGGCGGCCATGGACGCCCTGATGGACTTCGGCCGGCCCACGCTGATCCAGCTGGCCGTCCTCATCGACCGCGGCCACCGGGAGCTGCCGATCCGGGCGGACTTCGTGGGGAAGAATCTCCCCTCGTCCCACTCCGAGGAGGTGCTCGTCAAGATTTCGAAACGCAGGACCTCCGACTCGGTCACGATTGAAGAAGCGCTCTAGCGGCCGAACGGCAGGCGACCCGGTGCAGGGCAGGCGTCCCGCCTGCCACCCTTTATATGTAGACAGGCGAGACGCCTGTCCTACAACTCTGATCCATCGGGGTTTGACATGAAACTGGCCAGAAAAGACCTCCTGGGCATCCAGGAACTAAGCGTCGAGGAGATCAACCTCATCCTCGACACGGCGGATTCCTTCATCGACGTCTCCACGCGGGAAATCAAGAAGGTCCCCACGCTGCGCGGCGTGACCGTCGTCAACCTCTTCTACGAGCCCAGCACGAGGACACGGACCTCCTTCGAGATCGCCGCCAAGCGCCTGAGCGCCGATACGATCAACATCGCCACCTCGACGAGCAGCGTCGTCAAGGGCGAGACCTTCGTCGACACGGCCCGGAACCTCGAGGCCATGAACCCGGACATCATCGTCCTGCGCCACAGCGCCGCGGGCTCGCCGCACATGCTCTCCAGGGTGGTCCGCCAGTCCGTGATCAACGCGGGCGACGGCGCCCACGAGCACCCCACGCAGGCCCTGCTGGATATGATGACCATGCGGGAAAAGAAAAAGCGACTCGCGGGCCTCAAGGTGGCCATCGTGGGGGACATCGCCCACAGCCGGGTGGCCCGCTCCAACATTTACGGCCTCACCAAGATGGGGGCGACGGTGAGCGTGGGCGGCCCCATCACGATGATGCCCCGCTGCGTCGAGCGCCTCGGCGTCGAGGTCCACTACCGGCTCGAGGACGCCATCCGGAACGCCGACATCATCATGATGCTGCGCATTCAGCTCGAGCGGCAGGAGACGAATCTCTTCCCCTCGCTCAGGGAGTACGCCCGCTACTACTGCCTGACACCCCGGAACATCGCCGCGGCCAAGAGCGACGTCGTCATCATGCACCCGGGCCCCATGAACCGCGGCGTCGAGATCTCGCCGGAGATCGCCGACGGCCCCTACTCGGTCATCCTCGAGCAGGTCACCAACGGTGTCGCCGTGCGGATGGCCCTTCTCTATCTCTTGTCGGGAGGCAAATCATGACGATGCTGCTCAGGGGAGGACGGGTCATCGACCCCTCCCAGAAGATCGACGACGTGCTGGACGTCCTCATCGAGGGGGGGAAGATCGCCGCGACGGGGCGCAACCTCGTCGAGGACGGCAAGGGAAAGAAGAAGGACCCGGGCCTGACGGTCCTCGACCTCAAGGGAAAGCTCGTCGTCCCGGGCCTCATCGACATCCACACCCACCTGCGGGAGCCGGGCTACGAGTACAAGGAGACCGTCGAGTCGGGGTGCGCGGCGGCCGTGGCGGGCGGCTTCACCTCGATTGCCTGCATGCCCAACACGAACCCCGTCAACGACAACCGCTCGGTGACGGAGTTCATCCTGCGGCAGGCCCAGAAGGCGGGCCTCGCCAACGTCTACCCCATCGCCGCCGTCAGCAGGGGCTCCGAGGGGAAGACGCTCACCGAGTTCGGCGACCTCAAGGAGGCGGGCGCCGCGGGATTCTCCGACGACGGCAGGCCCGTCATGCACGCGGGGCTCATGAAGCGGGCCCTCGAGTACGCCCACTCCCTGGACCTGCCCGTCGTCGCCCACTGCGAGGACTGGCAGCTCTCGAAGGGCGGTCTCATGAACGAGGGTCTCGCCTCGACGCAGCTCGGCATGCCGGGAATCCCCACGATCTCCGAGGACATCATGGTGATGCGGGACATCCTGATCGCCGAGTACGTGGGCACTTCCGTCCACATCTGCCACGTCAGCTCGGCCGGCGCCGTGCGGATCATCCGGCAGGCCCGGGAGCGCGGCGTTCGGGTGACGGCCGAGACGGCCCCCCACTACCTGCTGCTCACCGACGAGGCCCTCAAGGGCTTCGAAACCTCTTACAAGGTGAATCCGCCCCTGCGCAGCGCCGAGGACGTGGCCGCCGTGCGCGCGGGGCTCCGCGACTCGACGATCGAGGTCATCGCCAGCGACCACGCCCCCCACTCGGCCATCGAGAAGGA
>CAYZKT010000129.1:5209-7626 GCA_964478885.1 uncultured Syntrophaceae bacterium
CGACGATCGAGGTCATCGCCAGCGACCACGCCCCCCACTCGGCCATCGAGAAGGAAGTGGAGTTCGAGTACGCCGCCAGCGGCATGGTGGGCCTCGAGACCTCGCTGGGCCTGTGCTGGAAACTGGTCGAGGAGGGCGTGCTGACCCCGTCGGAACTCATCGCCCGGATGACGGCGAACGCCGCCCGGGTGCTGCGGATCCCCAAGGGGACGCTGAAGAAGGGGGCCGACGCCGACGTGACGGTCATCGACCCGAAGAAGCCCTGGACCGTGGACATCCGGAAGTTCCGGTCCAGGAGCCGCAACTCGCCCTTCGAGGGGTGGAAGCTCCCCGCAAAGGCGGTCCTCACGATCGTGGGCGGCGAGATCAAGTACAGTGAACTGTAGACCCCTTCCATGACGTCGAAATCAAGCCACAAGGTACGGGCCATCGTTCTTCGCTCGCTCGACTACGGCGAGTCGGACCGCATCCTGACCTTTCTCACCGACGACTTCGGCAAGCTCAAGGGCATCGCCAAGGGGGCGCGGCGCAGCCGGAAACGATTCGCCAACGCGCTGGAGCCCTTTTCGCTCACCTCCCTGATGTTTTCGCGACGGGGCCGCGGCGGCCTTGCCTTCATCGAGGGCTCCGACGTCGTCCGGCACTTTGCCGGCATCCGGGAGGACCTCGACCGGACCCTCGTGGCGGCCTGCGTGTCGGAGCTGGCCGAACATTTCTCCGTAGAGGGGAAGAAGAACCTCCCGCTCTTCGACCTGCTCGCGGATTTCCTCGACTTCATCGAGTCCGGCCGGATGACCGAGGCGGCGGAGCGGTTCTTCGAGCTGCGCCTGCTGAAGGCGGCGGGATTCGAGCCCGTGCTGGACCGGTGCGTCACCTGCGGGGCGCCCCTGGAAGGCATCGCGTCGCCCCGGTTCGACTGCCGCGAGGGGGGCATCCGCTGCGCGCGCTGCTCCGTGAACAGCCCGGACTTCATCCCCGTCTCGGCAGGCACCCTGCGAACGCTGCTGATGGGCCGGGACATCGACTTCGAGAGGATGCCCCGCGTCGCGCTCTCGGGCCCCATGGCGCGGGAAGGCAGGGAGATCCTCGGCTGCTTCATCCGCCACCTCACGGGCCGCGAGCTCAAGTCCGTGAGTGTTCTGGCGGAGATCCGGAAGCGCTATACAGACAGAAGTTGAGAAGCTATGAAGTTGAGAAGTTCGGAAAGGCCGGGCGGACGCGTTCGGCCATCGTTTTGTCCAAGCTTCCCAGCTTCACAACTTCCCAGCTTCCCGTTTTTTAGTTGACACGGCCCCCTCTAAATGCTACTTGTCGCGCTTGACACGGATATCCCCGTATTCAAAGGATTTTTTCATCACCACCGGCGGCCTTCCGGGCCGCACGACGGGAGGTAACGGACGTGACCTTTCAGGAATTGGTTCTTTCCCTCGACACGTACTGGGCCGGCCAGGGCTGCATCCTGCAGCAGCCCTATGACCTCGAGGTCGGCGCCGGCACCTTCAACCCGGCGACCTTTCTGCGCTCCCTGGGCCCCGAGCCCTGGAACGTGGCCTATGTGGAGCCTTCCCGGCGCCCCACCGACGGGCGCTACGGGGAGAACCCCAACCGCCTGCAGCACTACTACCAGTACCAGGTCATCATGAAGCCCTCGCCCATGAACATCCAGGATCTCTACCTCAACTCGCTCCGAAGCTTCGGGATCAACCCCCTGGAGCACGACATCCGCTTCGTCGAGGACGACTGGGAGTCCCCCACGGTGGGCGCCTGGGGCCTGGGATGGGAGGTCTGGCTCGACGGGATGGAGATCACCCAGTTTACCTACTTCCAGCAGGTGGGCGGCATCGATTTGAACCCGATCTGCGTCGAGATCACCTACGGGATCGAGCGCATCGCCATGTACCTCCAGGGCATCGACAACGTCTACGAGCTCGAATGGGCCCACGGGGTCAAGTACGGCGACGTCCACCACCGGGGCGAGGTCGAGTGGTCGCACTACAACTTCGAGGAAGCCAACGTGGAGATGCTCCGCAGGATCTTCGACATGTACGAGGCCGAGGGCGTGCGGATGGCCGAGAGGGGCTTTGTGCTGCCCACCTACGACTGCTGCCTGAAGTGCTCCCACACCTTCAACCTGCTCGACGCCCGGGGGGCGATCAGTGTCGCCGAGCGCACCACCTACATCGGCCGCGTGCGCAACCTCGCGCGCCTGAGCGCCGAGGGCTACCTCAAGCAGCGCGAACAGATGGGCTTCCCGCTGATGGGGAAATTCAAAAGATAGGGTTCAGGGGACAGGGAAGCAACATCTCCCAGAACCCAGGCAAATAGACACGCAGACACTCATTCACTGGAGTTTCAGATGGCTAAAGAGCTGTTTCTCGAAATCGGGACGGAGGAGATCCCCGCGGCCTTCCTGCCGA
>CAYZKT010000130.1:0-7458 GCA_964478885.1 uncultured Syntrophaceae bacterium
GTTCGGGCCATGAACATCGCCATCAAGTCCGCCGGCGGTATCGCCCTGCAGTTCCCCCTCTACGGCGGGATCATGGGGATGATGATCGGCACGGGGCTCGCGAAGGTCATCGCCGGGTGGTTCGTGGCCGTTTCCACGAAAGAGACCTTCTACATGTTCCAGTTCTGGTCCGCCGGCGTGATCAACCTGTTCGTGCCCTCCGGCGGCGGCCAGTGGGCCGTCCAGGGACCGATCACCGTAGAGGCGGCCAAGCTGATGAACATCGACATGGTCAAGTCCGCCATGATGGTGGCCTGGGGCGACCAGTGGACGAACATGATCCAGCCCTTCTGGGCCCTGCCGCTGCTGGGCCTCGCGGGGCTTTCCGCGAAGGACATTATGGGCTACACCACGATGATCCTCCTGTGGTGGGGCGCCATCCTGACGTTCTTCGCTCTGCTCATCGGTTTCGGGGTCATGTAGTGCCTGGGGCTGTTTAACGATCTGCAGGCAAGAAAACCGGCTCCCTCGGGGGCCGGTTTTTTTATGCGCCGCGATACCGACTTCTCCCGTTGCGACCTCGCCTGCCGACGAAGCCTTCAATCCCTCGTTCGGCCTGTCGCTCCTCTGCCACAGCCACTCCATCGCGCGGGGGGACAGCCCCCCTTTGACCCGGGGCTCCCGGCGTGCGACACACAGCCTCCTAGCTTCCGTGCGGGCCGATCAACCCGTACATCGCCAGAAGCATCGTGTCTTCTCGAAATCGTCCTCCAGCCAATCGGTCGGCCTTCGCACACCGTCGAGTTCTCTCTGTCTGCGGGTTCCGTCCTTACGCACGCCGACGATGCCGTCGCTCTTTTCTTCGTACATGATGCACCTCCTGAACGCATCTTCTTGTGCGCCTTTTCGCCGCGGACGAACATCGGAAGATCTCCCTTTTTCGCATCGGAATCCGTCTGATGGGCCGGTCCAAACGGTGTCGGCAAACGCAAAGGAGCCGCTCCGCCCGCCGTCTCCTGAGCACGGTCCCGAATCTTCGCGGAAACGGCACGGTGCGCAGATCGGAGAAATGAAAGGGATGGGGCGGAAGGGGGGCAAAACGCGGCGGGGAATCGTTACCGGAAAGCGATCAGAGGGCCTGCGTTGCCCAGTAAGGCAGTTCGGCTTTCGGCCGCTTTGCGGATGATGCGGAAGTGAGGTATACCAGCGCAAGTACCAGTACGGCCGGGTTGGAGAGGCAGCGCTTGATCCGTTTGTCCATGTATCGATGCAGCGACATCAACGGAATCCTTTTTTTGAAAGGGTATCGGTGGATGGAAAGGAGGGACCAAAACCATCCACCGATCGACCTCTTTCAAAACAAGCGCCAGGAAATTAGGGGTCTGTCAGGGTCTTGGGTATTTCCTAAAGCGCCGCTCTTACAAAGTAGCAATAACGATGCCATGACAAATCGGGGCGAGAAAAAAAGATCGCGATCCAGGACTGACAATACCTTAATTATTTCAGATAATTAAAAACTGACCCGCATCTGCGAAAAGAAACCCGCCAGGCCTTCGCCCGTCCGGAACGGGGTGATTTGTGCGAATTATGCACACTTTGTGTGCAACACCCGGCAACACGGCTTGGCGTAGCACTCAGCGCTCGTGCGATAATCGAACCAAGCGTTCCTCAATCGCACACCCTCGCAGATGGCTGGAGAGGCTGGGGGGGTGCTCGCTTTCCACCGGCCCCGGCGATCCCGTCGTCTCGCGAACGGCACGGGCCGCGCCGGCATGAAACGGGGCGAATTTCGCCTCCGCGACGCGTTTTTAACCTTGACAGAACGGCCGCATTTATGTATATGTCACGCGTTTTGACAGGCCGCTCCGAATGTCCGTTGCAGAGCATTCGGGCAGATTTCACCCGCCGTTTACGCTTCACGCCTGAGACGACAGAGAGAGAGGATCACCCGAGGCGACTTACATCATGAGGCTTACGCTCTGCGCTAGCACAGGAAACATCCGTAATTCGCGCTTTGGGGCCAAATTTTAAGAAAGGGAGGTAGTTGGTTATGGCGTTGAATTTCAATTTTACCGAAGAACAAAAGATGCTCGAGGACAGCGTGTACAAATGGGCTGTCGCCTGGCTCGAGCCCCAGATGGAGCACGCCTATGAACTGGACGTGATGCCCGAGGGCCTCTTCCTGGAGACCGGCAAGCTGGGCATCAACGGCATCGTGTTCGAGGAGAAGTACGGCGGGTCGGCCATGGGCTACGTGGAAACCCTGCTGGCCTACGAGACGATCGCCCGCGTGAGCAACGCTCTTTCCATGACCGTCGGCGCCAGCCAGACGCTGTGCTTCGACAACTTCCGCCGCAACGCGACGGAGCAGCAGAAGCTGGAAGTCCTGCCCAAGTCCTGCACGGGCGAGTACATCGGATGCCTCGGCATCACCGAGCCCAACGCCGGCTCCGACGCCATGAGCATGAAGACCCGCGCCATCAAGAAGGGCGACAAGTGGATCATCAACGGCAGCAAGATTTTCATCACCAACGGACCTCTGGCCGACTTCATGGTGTTCTACGCCAAGACGGATCCCGACAAGGGCCCCCACGGCATCTCCACGTTCATGTGCTACCCCAAGAAGCAGAAAGGCTGGTCCGTCGAGAAGATTAAGAAGTGGGGCATGAGAACCTCCCCCACGGGCCTCGTGACCTTCGAGGACATGGAAGTTCCCGAAGAGTACCTCATCGGCGGGCTCAACAAGGGCGTGGCCGTTCTGACCTCCGGCCTCTGCACCGAGCGCATCACCCTGTCGGGCTGCACCCTCGGCTCGATGAGAAGCTGCCTTGAGCTCTCCCTGAAGTACGCCCAGGAGCGCGTGCAGTTCGGTAAGCCCATCGCCTCCTTCCAGTCGATCCAGGAGAAGCTGGCGAACATGTACTGCGGCTACAAGGCCTCCCGCTGGATGGCCTACAGCGCCGCCGCCTACTGCGACACGCTGACGAACAAGGCCGGCGGCAAGGGCACGGACCTCGACCGCATGGCCGCAGCCGCCCTGCTGTACTGCGGCGAGGTGGGCACGAAGATCGGTCTCGATGCGATCCAGATCCACGGCGGTTACGGCTACTGCACCGAGTACGGCGTGACCCGTCACTTCCTGGATCAGAAGCTGTGGGAAATCGGCGCCGGCACCTCCGAAATCCGCCGCATGATCATCGCCCGCGAGCTCATGAGGGACAACTTCAAGAGCGGCATGTAATCCTAAACGTCCCGAAAATCGAAAGAGCCGTGGCCCGAAAGAGCCACGGCTCTTTTTTTGTCCGGCGATGGGCGTTTGACATTCCGCGGACCGCCGGGTAAGATACCGCCCGACGCCATTGCCGTCGGAGGTTTCGTTCATGCATCCACGGACGTTGCGCCTGACTCTTGCCTTCACCGCCCTGGCAGGGCTCGGCCTCCTTTCGATCCCCCCTGTTTCATTTTCCCAGGAAGACACGGCCCACATGGTCCTGAGAAAGAAGGCAGCGGCAAAGAGCAGCCCTTCCGTCTACATCGTGCAGAAAGGCGACAACCTCTCGACGATCATCCGGCGCAAGCTCGGAAAGACCGCCGCGGAGTCGACCTCGGTCCGCAGGCAGGTCAGAAAGCTCAACCCCCAGATCCGCAACCCCGACCGGATCTTCCCGGGCCAGCGGATCGCCCTGCCCCGCCTCGGCGACGCGCCGGGCGGTCCCGCCTATGTAGTCCGCAGGGGGGACACCCTCTCGCAGATCCTCCATGACCGGCTGGGGATCACGGCCGGCGAAATGGCCTCCTGGATCGGGCTCGTCCGGAAGCTCAACCCCGGTCTTTCCAACCCGGACCGGATCTACCCCGGGCAGGCGCTGCTGCTGCCCCGGAAAGGCCCGGCACCCGCCGCCCCCGCCGAGCAGGCGGAGGAGCAGGCGGCAAGGGTCGAGGCGAAGGCCTTCCAGCCCACCGAGCGGGAACTGGATGTCGTCTCGGCGGTCGTGAAGCGCTCCGGCGGATCGCTCGTCCGCAGCGGGAAATACTTCGTGCCGCTCACCGAAACGGAGCACCTGGCCGTCGACTGCGCGGACATCCCCATGGCGGAGCTCGCCGACGGCAGCCGGATCTTCCTCGATTTCGGGCGCCGGATACCCGACGGGACGACGGAACTCGTGCGCGCCCGATGGAAACACTTCACCGTGCTGCACGACCCGGGGACCGGGGGAATCTTCTCCGCCCTGGAGCGCCTGTTCGGCGCCTCGAGGGACACCGTGTTCCGCCGGCACGAAGCTTCTCTGACGCTGGGGACGACCGCGGGCCTCGAGCTTCGCGCGGACTGGATTCTCGCCCGGAGATCGCCCGACGGCGCGGAGCGGATCCTGGCCTGCCTCTTCCGTGCCCCGGCTGATTCCCCGCCGATCCCGGGTCCCGTCGCCCGGTACGCCGAGGACAAGGGCATTGCCATCCTCGAGATCGACGAGGGAAACGGAGCCCTTCGCGACCCGCAGCAGACCCCGGCGCCCCCGGACGTCCCCGTCCTGCAGGGCGGAGGCAACCGGGTGCTTGTCGGCTCGCTGCTCGACGCGCTGGGGTATGCCTACAAGACCGATCAGCAGATCCCGATGCCGGGCGCCTCGCAGGAGGGAGGCCCCCTCGTGCTGCGCGCGGATTACGCCGTGAGCATCGGCACCCGGACGGTGATCATCCACTTCGGGGACGTGGCCACGCCCTTCCGGGTCAAACTGAGCGAGCGGGGCACGGGCCTCGTCCAGATCGCGGGCAGCGACGACAGGAAAAACGTCGTCGAAAGGGTGCTCCAGGGTCTCGATGTGCCGTACACCTCGGGGCCGGAGGTCTTCCGGCCGCCCGGGGACGGGAACCCGCCCCGGTGGGCGCTCACGCTCAGCGCCTTCAAGGTCACGTCCGCGGGAGGGACGCTTGCCCTCGTGCCCGACGACGCGGACCGCGGGATCTGCGCGTTCATCGGCGAGCGCTGGAACCGCAGGATCGTCCTGTACTGAGAACACGATGGCACGGTAGTTAAGAAGCACGGACGTTAGGAAGAGCGGAAGCTGAAAGGTGCGAAAGCGTTGACTGGCAGCGAAACGAAGAAATCCGTGAAAGCCATCGCCCTCTTTTCGGGCGGCCTCGACAGCATCATATCGGTCAAGCTGGTCCAGGAGCAGAGGATCGAGGTGCTGGGACTGACCTTCCGCACCCCGTTTTTCGGCGCCGGGAAGGCGCGCGCGGCTGCCGACAGGATCGCCCTGCCGATTCGGGTCCTCGACATCACCGAGGAACATCTCCGCGTGGTGAGGGCCCCCCGCTACGGGTACGGGAAAAACATGAATCCCTGCATCGACTGCCACACCCTCATGCTGCGGATCGCGGGGGAGAAGATGGAGGAGTGGGGGTACGACTTCGTCTTCACCGGGGAAGTCCTGGGCCAGCGGCCCATGTCGCAGAGCCGGCAGATGCTGCACGTGGTGGCGAAAAACTCGGGGTACGCGGACCGCATCCTCAGGCCCCTGTCGGCGCGACTGCTCCCCGAGACCCTGCCGGAACGGGAAGGCAAGGTCGACCGGGAGCGGCTCCTCGACATCTCGGGACGAGGCCGCAAGCGGCAGATGGAGATGGCGGAGCGGTACGGCGTCACGTCGTACTCGAACCCGGCCGGGGGGTGCCTCCTGACGGACCCCATGTTCTCGAGGCGTCTCAAGGACCTGTTCGCCCGCCGTGCCGACTTCACGACGCGCGACCTGGAGCTCCTGAGCGCGGGGCGGCACATCCGCATCGACGAGCGGCACAAGGTCATCGTCGGGAGAAACCAGAGGGACAACCAGGCTCTCGAATCCTTCCTGGACGAGCGGGATGCCGTCTTCCAGATGCGGGATTTCCCGGGGCCGCTCTGCATGCTCCCCGGGGGCGGACCGGAGGAGGTCTGCCGTACGGCCGCCGCCGTCTGCGCGGCATACGGAGACGCGCCGAAAGACGCGGATGAAGTCACCGTGAAGTGCCGGCGCGGCGGCGAAACGTCATTCCTGCGCGTCGTCCCGGCAGACAAGCGGGAGCTGCAGGAGCGGATGATATAAAGACGGGCATAAGGCAAATGGCTTAAGGCGAAGGGCGGGGAATCAGACGCCTTGCCTTTCCCATTTTTTTTGCCTTTTGCCCTAAGCCCTTAGCCCTGCGCCCTTAGCCATTTTCAGGCAGGTGCGCGGGGCGCAGCAGGTCGTCGACGGTCTTCACGGGGTTGAAGGTCTCGACGGGGACCTCGACGAACACCGTGTGCCAGCGGGCCATGGATCCGTTCCACAGGCCGGGCAGCTCGAGGGCCTTGATGTCCCTGCCCTCGTGCGACTTGACCGAGATGAACACCTGATCGGCGGCCACGAACCGTTCGAGATCGAAGGGGCGTCCCCGGAAATCGCGCACCCCGCAGACGAGGTCGACGGGGTTGAAGTGGGTGGACGAGGCCCAGAGGCCGGCCTGGCCCGTTTTTTTCTTGTTTACCTGGACCTCCTCGACGATCTGCAGCGAGCACCCGCCGTCCGGCTCTCTTACCCAGAAGGGCCCCCCGCCCGGCTCCCCCTCGTTCTTCACCATCCCGCAGACGCGCAGAGGTCTGTCGAGAGCATTTATCAGGATCTCCCTGCGCTCTTCGAGCGGCCTGCCCTTGAAGCCGGGAGGCAGCAGGCACGTCAGGCGCTCGGCAGCGAACCGGGCGGCCTCGTCCACCGGGGCTTCGCCGGCCGATGGACCCGACAGCGCCCGGAGGCGGCCGAAGAGTTCCCGCTGGAGGGAAACGAGGCAGCCCCCGAGGATCTTCTTGTAGAGAACCGTCGTGTCCTTGAGACGGTCGGGCACGACGTTGTCGATGTTCTTGACGAACACGATGTCCCCCTTGATCGCGCTGAGGTTGTACAGCAGCGCACCGTGCCCCCCGGGCCGGAACAGGAGACGGCCGTCGCGCGCACGGAAGGGCCGGTTGTCCAGATCGACGGCGATCGTGTCCGTGGATTCGCTCTGGACGGAAAGCCCGATGTCGTACCGCACGCCGAAGCGCCTCTCGTAGTCGCCGCGCACCTGCCCGATCCATTCCCGGACCGGCTCCAGGTGCTCCGCGGAGACCGTCACGTGGATGCGGCAGAGACCCTGCCGGTCTCTCACGTACAGGGCCGCCTCCACGAGGTGTTCCTCCAGGGCCGTTCGCGCGGCATCGTCGTACCGGTGGAATTTCAGCAGCGCCTTGGGCTTGCAGGCGTAGTTGAGCCCCTTCTCGTTGAGGATGAAGTCGAGGATCTCCCGTTCCGCGCCGACGGCCCCGGGCTTCGCCTCGCCGAGCCCGGCTCTTGACAGGATCCCGCGCAGTTCCCCGTAGAAGGCGTAGCGGGGCAGGCTCTCGGCGAAGGCGTCGAATTCCGCAGGACTTTCGAAGCCGCCCCGGTTGAGGGCGGCGTGCCAGTCCTTGAACATGCGCGTGGCGGC
>CAYZKT010000131.1:0-7426 GCA_964478885.1 uncultured Syntrophaceae bacterium
CTCCCTTCACTGCTCCGCCACAAACTCGCCCTTCGGGCTCAGACATGTGGCTCCGCGGCCGTTCCGGTTCGCTAAGAACCGTTCGCGACACCGGGGGCGCATCCCGCCAGGAGGCGCGATCATGTCCCTTCGTGTCCTTGCCGGGGAGCAACCGCAGGTTGCGACAAAGACGCTTTAAACGAGCCTTTGCAAAACCCTTTCACAGCCCTTTCCTTTTCAGTAGGCGTGCTTTCCGCCCTTGCGGTCGGGTTTGGCATTGAGGAAAGGGGGGATTTCTGTTATCTCATAGCCTGTTCGCGCGGGAAGCGCGCCCCCAGGACGTTCATTCATGAAGCACATCATTCTCGGCACCGCCGGCCACGTCGATCACGGGAAGACCTCGCTCGTCAAGGCGCTGACCGGCGTGGACACGGACCGGCTCAAGGAGGAGAAGGAGCGGGGCATCACGATCGAGCTGGGCTTCGCGTCCCTTCCCCTGAAGAGCGGCGGCACCCTCGGGGTCGTCGACGTGCCGGGGCACGAGAAGTTCGTCAAGAACATGGTGGCCGGCGCCACCGGGATCGACCTGGTGCTCCTTGTGATCGCCGCCGACGAGGGCGTCATGCCCCAGACCAGCGAGCACCTCGATATCTGCACCCTGCTCGGGATCCGCAACGGCGTCATCGCGCTCACCAAGACCGACCTCGTCGACACCGACTGGCTCACCCTCGTGCAGGACGACATCCGCCAGTTCATGAAGACGACCTTCCTCGACGGGGCGCCGATCATCCCGGTGTCCGCGGTTACGGGGGAAGGGATCGCGGAGCTTGCGGCCGTCGTCGAGGAGCTGGCCCTTCGCATCGGCGAGCGGGGCGACAGCGGCCTCTTCCGGATTCCCGTCGACCGGGTCTTCACCATGAAGGGGTTCGGCAGCGTCGTGACGGGGACCCTGGTGTCCGGCCGGGTGAGCGTGGGCGACGCCGTGGAAATCCTTCCCCAGCGCATCCACGCCAAGGTCCGCGGCATCCAGGTTCACAACGAGTCGCAGGAGAGCGCCGAGGCAGGCCAACGGACCGCCATCAACCTGCAGGGTATCGAGCGCGCCGTCCTCAACCGGGGCGACGTGGTGGCCCACCCCGGCATCTTCGAGCCCTCGGAGAGGCTCGACGTGCACCTCGAATACCTCAAGGGCGCCGGGCGGGTGATGAAGAACCGGGCGCTCGTGCGTTTCCACGCGGGAACGAGCGAGATCATGGCCCGGGTCATCCTCCTGGACCGGGAGGAGCTCAAGCCGGGGGAGCGTGTTCACGCGCAGCTCCTGCTGGAGACGCCCGTCGTGGCCATGGCGCGGGACCGCTTTGTCATCCGCAGCTACTCGCCCATCCGCACGGTGGGCGGCGGGGAGATCCTCGATCCCGATGCGGTGAAGCAGAAAAAGGCGAAGGACCGGTTTGTCGCCGAGCTGGAGGCGCTCCGGACGGGCACCGAGTCGGAGCGCGCGGCCGTGATCCTGGGGCGCGCGGGGGTCCAGGGGCTCACGTCGAGCCGGCTGGCCGTTCGGATGGGGATCCCGCTGGCCGGCCTGAACCGGGTCCTCAAGGACATGGCCGAGAAGAAGGCCCTGCTCCGCATCGACCGGGAGGAGACGCGGATCGTCTCGTTCCCCGCCTACCAGCAGTTGAAGGAGGCGCTGCTGCAGGAAATCGGGCAATACCACGAACGGTTTCCTCTCAAGGAAGGCGTGCCCAAGGAAGAGCTCAGGATGACCGCCGGCCAGGAGATCGACGGTCGTCTCTACAACATGGCCCTGAAGGAGCTGGAAAACGAGAAGAAGGTCCTGGCCGACCGGGAGCACGTCCGGCTCGCGTCGCACCGCGTCGATCTCAAGGGCAGCCTGGGGGACCTGGGAGGTCGGATCGAGACGATCTACCGCGATGCGGGCCTCGCGGCGCCGTCCGTCAAGGAGGTCCTCGAGCAGCTGGGCGGCAAGAAGGCCGAGGTCCTCAGCGTCCTCGGTGTCCTTCTCAACGAGGGGGTCCTCGTGAAGGTCACCGAGGATCTCTACTTCCACAGCGGGCCGCTCAACAGGCTCAGGGAGGATTACACGGCGGCTCTCGTGAAGGCCGGAAAGGCCACGCCGGCCACCTTCAAGGACCTTACGGGGCTGTCCCGCAAGTACATCATTCCCCTGATGGAATATTTCGACGCGACCAGGCTCACGATCCGCGTGGGCGATCACCGGACGCTGAGGGAAAGGCGGTAGCGATGAGGAAGATGACCGTCGCGGAGGGGATCGATCGGCTCCGCCTGCGCCGCTTCGACGGGAAGCGGTTCCGCACCGCCGGGGTGGACGTGGTGCGCGAGGAGCTGCTGGAGGTCGTCGCCGACGGCCGCTCCGTCGTGACGATCGCCTGCGCGGGGATCCACCTGCGGGAACTCGCCGCAGGGTTTCTGAAGCAGGAAGGACTGATCGAAGGGGCCGGGGATATCGTGGAGATCGCCTTCAAGCCCGGCCGGGTCGAAATCCGGACGCGGGGGCGCAGGGGCCGGGCGCTTCCGGCGGCGGCACGGACGATCGCCTCGAGCGGCGCCCGGGGAAGCCGCACGCTCGAGCCGCCCGGCCGGCGGAAGACGGGCGCGGCGGCCTGCCCGGAACTCGATGCGCGGTCGATCCGGAATCTCATGGATGCGCTGCTTGCAGCCACGGCCATCCACGAACGCACGCGGGGCACCCACTGCTCGGCCATCGCGGGGCCGCAGGGAATCCTCGCGGCGCGGGAGGACATCGGGCGCCACAACACGATCGACATGCTCTGCGGGTGGGCGCTCCTCGAGAGGGTCGATCTCGACGACAAGATCCTGCTGACGACGGGCCGCGTCTCTTCGGAGATCGTCGCCAAGGCCCGGCGGATGGGCGTCCCGTACATCGTCTCGCACTCGGCGGCCACCTCGAGGGCCGTCGCGCTGGCGGAGGGTTTGGGAATCGCGATCGTCGGGTACGTGCGGGGGGGGACGTTCATCGTCTACGCGGGGCGTGAGGCCGTCAAGGCCTGACAAACCCCGCAGGCGACAGGGAGCAGGAACGAAGAGCCAGCGGACACAGGCATCGGGAACGAAACGTCGGAAAGGAACCGGATGAAATCCATCTACGTAAGAGACATCAAGGCGGGCGAGAAGATCAAAGCGTCCTTTCTCGTCATGGAAAAGAATCTCGCCTACTCGCAGAAAGGGGCGCCCTATCTCAGCGTGAAGCTCCGCGACCGGACGGGGGACATCGAGGGGCGCGTGTGGGACAACGTGACGGCCCTCGACCCGCTCTTCCGCAAGGGCGACATCGTCGCCGTGCAGGGCCGCGCGGTGAGCTACCGCGACGCCACACAGCTGGCCGTCCTGGATATCCGCAAGATGGATGAGCACGGGATCGACCCCTGGGACTACTTCCCCGCCACCAAGGGCGACGTGGAGGCGATGTTTGCCGAGCTCGCGGGGTACGCGGGTACCCTGGAGAACCCCTGGCTCAAAAAGCTCCTGGAGGGGTTCCTGGGAGACGACGAGCTGGCTGCGCGGCTCAAGCGGGCGCCCGCCGCGAAGGGGTTCCACCACGCCTACCTCGGGGGCCTGCTGGAGCACACCCTGTCCATGGTGCGGATCCTGGACTTCCTGGCGCGGCACTACCCCACGACGAACCGCGACATGCTGATCGCCGGCGGGATCCTGCACGACATCGGCAAGATCGAAGAGTTCACCTACGACAGGGCCATCGACTACTCGACACCGGGGCGGCTCGTGGGGCACATCCTGCTCGGGGTCGAGATGGTCGATCGCAAGATCGCGTCGATCGAGGGGTTCCCGGCTGACCTGGCCCTGGAGATCAAGCACGTGGTCCTCGCCCACCACGGCGAGCTCGACTTCGGGTCCCCCAAGAGACCCAAGACCGTGGAGGCCCTCATCGTCCACTTCGTCGACGACCTCGACGCCAAGGTGATGGCCTTCCGGGAGTTCATCGGCAACTCGGGCGCCGAGGACTCGGAGTGGACCCTTTTCCACCGGTTCTTCGAGCGGTTTCTGTACAAGGGAGGGCATAAGGCATAGGGCATAAGGCGAAAGGCAGGGAGGTGAAGAAGGAATGTTGGAATGATGGAATACTGGAATACTGGGCAGGAATAGGGATCTGACAAAAAACCCAATATTCCATTATTCCAACACTCCAGTACTCCTCACCTTCTCTCCCCGAAAATGGCCCGCCCGATCCGGACGATCGTGGAGCCCTCCTCGACGGCCACCTCGAAATCGTCCGTCATCCCCATGGAGAGCTCCCGCATCGTGACGTTCGGGATGTTCTCGGCGGCGATCCGGTCGCGTATCGACCGCAGGCCCGCGAAGCACGGTCTTGCCTTTTCGGGGTCGTCGTACCAGGGCGCCATGGTCATGAGGCCCCGGATGGAAAGGTTCGCCATCTGAGCGACGGCGCGGATCAGCGCCGGAGCCTTTTCGGGAGGCGCCCCGCTCTTCGATTCCTCGCCCCCGAGGTTCACCTCGATGAGGACGCGGCAGACGACCCCCGCAGCGGCCGCCCGGCGGTTGAGCTCCTCGGCGAGACTCATCCGGTTGACGGAGTGGATCATGTCGAAGAGGCGCACGGCGTACTTGGCCTTGTTGGTCTGCAGGTGGCCGATGAAGTGCCACTCCGCGTTTTTGCCCATCAGTTCGATCTTCCGCCTGGCCTCCTGGACGTAGTTCTCCCCGATGATGTCGATGCCCGCCTCGATGGCCTGCAGGATCCGGTCGTCGCCGACCGTCTTGGTGACTCCCATGAGCCGCACCCCGGAAGGGTCGCGGCCGGCGCGGGCGGCGGCGGCGGCGATCCTCTCCCGGATCCGGAGGATGTTCTCCTTCACGTCGGCCATGCGTCCCTCCTTGTGAAATCCACAAGGCCCAGTCCCTTCAGCGCCTCGACGACCTCGCAGAGCGGCAGCCCCACGACGTTGGTCCAGGACCCGTAAACCTCGGAGACGAGGGCGGAGGCCTTCCCCTGGACGGCGTACCCGCCGGCCTTGTCGTAGGGCTCGTCGGTCGCCACGTACCACTCCAGCTCGTCGTCGGGGATCTCCTTGAAGAGCACCTGCGACGAAACGGCCCTGCAGACGGGCTCGGCCCGTTCGCTGTTGAAGAGGGTGAAGGCGGTGATGACCGTGTGCGCCCTCCCGCTCAGCTTGCGGATCATGCAGCGCGCCTCGTCCGGGGTGCGGGGCTTTCCCAGCAGCTCCCCGTCGATCGTCACGATCGTGTCCGCGCCCAGGACCCAGCGTCCGGGCCTCATCCCGGCAACGGCCCTTGCCTTTGCCTCGGAGAGCCGCAGGGCGTAGGCTTCCGGGGCCTCGCCGGCATGCGGGCTTTCATCCACGTTGCCGTGCATGACAGTGAACTCCACGCCCAGCATCCGCAGCATTTCCTTTCGGCGGGGGGAGGCCGAGGCCAGGATCAGTTTCGAGGTCTTCATGGACGGTGTCGCCCCTGTCTTTGCATGCTGCATTCCCCGGGTTTCCTCAGGACGCCCTGGACGGCGTTGCCGGCGGCGCGGGGGGGCCGAAAATCCGGTCCGTCAACTTAACATACCACGCGGCCGATTGCACCTGGACAATGTAGGCCATGGCGATGACGAGCGCCGCCTCGGAACCCGCGGGGCCGAAGGCGTTCATCGCGACGGCCAGGGCGATGGAGAGGTTGCGCATCACCGTGCCGTAGACGAGCGCGACGGCATCGCCGCGCGAAAAGAACGCCTTGCCGACCAGGGTGCTCAGGCAGAAGTTGGCCCCGTAGACGATCACGAGCGGGACGAGCAGCGTCGCGAGCAGCCCGGGCGAGGCCGCGATGTCCTTCGCCTTGAGCGCGAGCGCGATGAAGACGATGCCCAGCACCCCCAGGGTCGAGAGGCCCGGGAAGCGCGGCGCCCAGACCGACTGGAAGACCTGCTGGCCGTACCGCCGGACGAGGGCCCGCTGCGTCGCATAACCCGCCGCCATGGGCAGGAAGACGATGAGCGCGATCTGGGAGGCCACGCCCGCCAGATCGACTTCCACACGCGCCCCCATGAGGGTTTTCACGTAAAACGGCGTGGCGAGCGATCCCAGGGTCAGCCCGATGACCGTCATCTTCACCGCCGCCTCGAGATTGCCCCTGGCGAACCCCGTCCAGGAAATGGTCATCCCGCTGGTGGGAACCAGTCCCGCCAACAGGAAGCCGAGCACCATGTAGGGGTGATCGGCAAGGAACCATCTGCCCACGCCGAGCGCCAGGAACGGGATGAGGCCGAAGTTGATCGCCTGCGAGACCCATTGCACCTTCCCGTCGCCCCCTTCGAAGACCTTGCGCACCCGCAGAGTGACCATCATGGGGTAGACCATGAGGAACGTGAGGGGCACGATCAGGCCCTTCAGAGGGGCCGCGTTCATGAAGAGTCCCGCCGTAAACCCGAGCGCCATCATGACCGGGATCGCCCAGACCAAAAGCCCGCCGATCCGGGCGAGGATTTTCCAGATCATGGGGTCCGTCCTCCTCGCTTATCTTCTTAACACAAAAGAGGTATCCGATAAAGGATGCGGCGCGGGGAAGACGCCGTTTCGCTGGTATGCTTCGTGCATCGTTTCCTTGACGGTGAGGTGCGTACGGCCTGCAGGCAAAGAGCAGCGCCCGAGGCCCGGGGCGCCTCCCGTCAAGACGCACACAGGATGCCTGCATGAGAATCGACGCCCGCAGAACCCCCGACAGCGAGCAGAACCCGGCAAGCGGCCACGAAGAGTACCTGAATGCTCTCTTCGACGCGGTGCACACGGGGATTCTCGTCATCGATCCGGCCACGCACCGGATCGTCGACGTCAACCCCGCGGCGGCGCGCATGATCGGCCTTTCCCGCGCCGAGATCGTCGGCTCTGTCTGCCACCGCTTCGTCTGCCCCGCCGAGGAGGGCGCCTGTCCCGTCACGGATCTCGGCCAGGCAGTCCACCGGTCGGAGCGGTTCCTGCGAACCGCCGACGGCCGGGACATCCCGATCGTCAAGACCGTGGTCCCCGCGTCCATGAACGGCAGGCGCTGCCTCATCGAGAGCTTCGTCGACATCTCCGAGCAGAAGCGGGTCCAGCGGGCCATCGAGGACAGCGAGCAGCGAACCCGGGAGCTGGCCGATTCGCTGCCGCAGATCGTCTTCGAGACGGACGTGGTCGGCAAAATCACCTTCGGCAACCGCCGGGGCCTCGAGGTGCTGCAGTACACGACGGAGGACCTGGCGCGGGGCATCAACGCCCTCGACATCTTCATCCCCGAGGACCAGGAGCGCATCCAGCGCAACATCATCCGGATCCTGAAGGGCGAGGTCCTTCCCGACGTGGAGTACACGGCCCGGCGCAAGGACGGGCGGACCTTCCCCGTGATGATCAACGCCTCCCCGATC
>CAYZKT010000132.1:0-7375 GCA_964478885.1 uncultured Syntrophaceae bacterium
CCAACGCCGCGAAGCTCGCGGAACTGGCGCGAGATTCCTGGGAGGCGCTCTACGGGAACGAAGAGTCGGTGCTGGGGGCGCTCGCTCGCGTGACGGCCCGCATCCGGGACATCCGGCGCATCGACCCGGGTTTCGCGGTGTCCGAGGACGAAATGAAGTCGCTGACCATCCAGCTCGAGGACGCGGCGCGGGTGCTGCGGGACTATCTCGGCAAGATCCCCTCCGACCCCGGCCGGCTCGAGGGGATCGACGACCGCCTCGAGGCGATCGGCAGGCTGAAGAAGAAGCACGGCGGCTCCATCGAGGGCGTTCTCACGACCGCGCAGTCGCTGACAGCGGAGCTGCAGGGGCTCGCAAACGCAACCGAGGATATCGAGGCGCTCGAGGCGGAACTGGCGGCGCGCAAGGGCGCGCTGCGGGAGCTGGCCGCAGGGCTCTCCGCAGAGAGGCGGCGCACGGCCGAGTCCATGGAGAAGGCGATCGAGGGCGAGATTCACGCCCTGAAGATGGAGAAGGCCCGGTTCTCGGTCCTGTTTCGGGAGACGGCGCCGGACGAGGAGGGACTTGCCGCTCTGAACCCGAAGGGCATCGATCAGCCCGAGTTCCACCTCTCCACGAACGTGGGGGAGCCGCTCAAGCCGCTCAACCGGGTCGCGTCGGGCGGGGAGCTCTCGCGGATCGTGCTGGCCATGAAGAAGGTCCTCGCGAAAGCGGGCTCCGTCGGCACGGTCATCTTCGACGAGGTGGACAGCGGGATCGGCGGCGCCACGGCGGAGATCGTGGGGCGCAAGCTCCGGGACATCTCGAGGCACCACCAGGTTATCTGCATCACGCACCTGCCCCAGATCGCATCCTTCGGCCGGACGCACTACCAGGTGACGAAGCGGGTTTCCGACGGTCGGACGAGAACGGATGTCCGGCAGCTCACCGAGGACGAAAGACTCGAGGAGATCACGAGGATGCTCGGGGGTGTGGAGATCACGGACAAGACGCGCGCCGCAGCGCGGGAGATGCTGAAGGCGGCGAAACGAAGGGACTAGGGTTTCGGGTGTAGGGTATAGGGTCCGGATAAAGATGAAGCTGTGAAGTTGGGAAGCTGAGAAGTTCGGTAAAGCCTTCAGGTGATGGAGTGCTGAGGGACATTCCGCGCTTCCTAACTTCCTATCTTCTTAACTTCCATCTTTTCCCGATACCCGAGCCCCGATACCCTTTTGAGGACAAATCAAACGAAATAAACGACGAACGAAACAGACGAGTAACGAGATGCTCAGAAAAGCGAAAACCAGCGACGTCAAGTTAATCCACCGAATCATCAACCTCTCGGCGGCCAAGGGCGAAATGCTGCCCCGGCCTCTCGTGGACCTGTACAATTGCCTGCGGGACTTCTACGTATACATGGAGGAAGACAACGGCCCCATCGTGGGGGTCGTCGCCATGCACCTGTTCTGGGAGAACCTCGCCGAGATCCGTTCCCTCTACGTGGCCGACGAGGTCCGCAAGAAGGGGATCGGCAAGAAGCTGGTGGAGGCCTGCGTCTCCGAGGCGATCACCCTGGAGATCTACCGGATCTTCGCGCTCACCTACCAGAAGGATTTTTTTGCGCGCATGGGGTTTCACGAGGTCCAGCGCACGGAGCTTCCGGAAAAGATCTGGTCGGACTGCTTCAAGTGCTGGAAGTATCCGGATTTTTGCGACGAGTTTGCGATGATCATCGAGTTGTGATCCGAGCCACAGGTCCCGCACGGATCGGCATGCCGTAAGGAGATTGTCTGCAGGCCCCGAAGTGGATGAAGTTAGGAAGAGCTGAAGTTAGGAAGAGCGGATCAGAGGAGGAAAGAGGCCCGTCTCCTTTCCGCTCTTCTTCTCTTCTTCACTTCCTGACTTCCCTCTGTTCGAGGGGGATTACCGTTGGATCCCATGAAGATAAGGAACCTGATCATCCTCGGCTGCGTGCTCGTGCTCCTCGGCGGCTGCACGTTCTTCCGAAAGCCCCCTGTCGTCACGCCGCCCCCCGCGGTCCCTCCGAAAGCGGTCCCGCCCCTTGCAGCCGTCGCGGCAAGCGACCTCCCGCGGTTTCAGGACGACCTGGACCGGTCGTCTCTGGTGCGGGCCCTCCGGAAGAGCCTCGGGTACTATGCCCGACTCCCGGAGCGCACGCCCTACCGGATGGGGGACCGGCGCGTCACCGCCCGCGACATGAAGGAATCCCTCGAGGCGTTCCTGCAAATCGTCGAGAGCGGCGCTGACGGCGATGTCCTCGAGAGACGGGTGCGGGAAGACTTCGACGTCTACCGGGCATCCGGGAGCGGCACGTCCAACAGGGTTCTCTTCACCGGCTATTACGAGCCCGTCCTCAAGGGGTCGCTCAAGAAAACGGACCGGTACCGTTACCCCATCTACCGAAAACCCGACGACTCGGTCGTCGTCCATCTGGGAAAATTCCGCGAACGATACAGGAACGAACGGCTGATCGGCAGGCTCGAGAACGGCGAGCTCGTGCCCTACTACAGCCGCGAGGAAATCGACGGGGCGGGGGCGCTCGAGAACCGGGGACTCGAGATCGCCTGGTTTGCGGACCCCGTGGACATCTTCTTTCTCCACATCCAGGGCTCGGGGATGGTCTGCCTTGCCGATGGGGCGTGCTTTCAGGTCAGCTACGCGCAATCCAACGGGAGGGCGTATCGGAGCATCGGGAAGCTGCTGATCGACTCGGGCAAGGCGACCCGGGAGGACCTCTCCATGCAGGGAATCAAGAAATATCTGCGCGAGCGTCCCGAGGAGGTCCAGGAGGTCCTGAACCACAACGAGAGCTACGTGTTCTTCCGTACCGTCGAGGAGGGCCCGGTGGGGAGCATCGGGGTTGCGCTGACGGGCGGGCGCTCCATCGCGACGGATCAGACGCTGTTCCCGCGGGGGGCGCTGGCCTTCGTGAGGACCCGTAAGCCGGAGATCGGGCCGGGCGGCGACATCCGTTCCTGGGTTTCCTTCTCCCGGTTCGTTCTCAATCAGGACACAGGGGGCGCCATCACGGGGGCGGGCAGGGTGGACCTGTTCTTCGGCAGGGGCCGCGACGCGGAGATCGCGGCGGGGCACCTGAAGGAGGAGGGGGAGCTGTATTTCCTCGTCCTGAAAGCCGAAAAAAGGGCAAAGGCCCGTTGACACACCCGGCCGGAAATTGTCTTGCCAGCTTTCGTTTTTCTGTGATAGACACGAAGTGCTTCCCAAGCGTCAGACCCCGGAGCAACCCCGTTCCAAAGAAGCCTAACCCGAACACCGCGTATTCCAGCAACCGCATCCGGACATGTGCCCGACAGGACAGGGAGGGGGCCACATCGCGTGGTCCTTTTCTTCGCAGGATTCACCGTGAGAGAAAGGGGGATTCGTGATGACAAAGAAGGACATGATCGATCGGATGGCAAAGGAGGCCCGGGTTTCGAAAGCGGCGGCCGGCAGGGCCCTGGAGGCGTACATCCATGCCGTCGGGGATGAGCTCAAGAAGACGGGAAAACTCAGCCTGGTCGGCTTCGGGACGTTCAACTGCGTGCAGCGCCGCGCGAGAACGGGAAGGAATCCCAGGACGGGAGGCGCCATCCAGATCCCGGCCCGGAAGGTCGTCCGGTTCAAGGCCGGCAAGGGACTGACCGACGTCGTCAATATCTGAAGGAACCCTGCAACCCGAAAGGACCTCCGCCTGCTGGGGACCGGAGGTCTTTTTTTGAAGCGCCAGGAAATGCGGAGCGCCAGCGTGCCATGAAAAGCCTTGCCGACAGGATCGAAACCGGAATGGGCCCCGAGCTGCGGGGCATCCTCCTGGCGGCGGGGAGCCTCGCCGCCGAGATGGGGTTCTGCGCCTATGCCGTGGGGGGCATGGTGCGGGCCTTATTAGTGAGGGGGCACCCATACTAACGCCAATGGTGGGGGAAGGGGGGGGGGATCCGGTTCGCCAGGACCCTCGCCGGACGCCTGCAGGCCCGCGTGAAGGGCTACGAGCGGTTCGGAACGGCTACGATCACGCTGCCGGACGGCGCCAGGGTGGATGTCGCGACGGCCCGCACGGAGATCTACGCCGCGCCCGCCGCGCTTCCCCTCGTCACACCCGGCTCCATCCGCGACGATCTCTTCCGGCGCGACTTCACGATCAACGCCATGGCCCTGTCTCTCGCCCCCGGCGAATTCGGCAGACTGCTCGACGAGTTCGGGGGCGTTCGCGATATCCGCGGGCGGCGCATCCGCGTGCTGCACGAGCGAAGCTTCGTCGACGACCCGACGAGGATTTTCCGGGCCGTCCGGTTCGAGGCGAGGCTGGGCTTTCGGATCGTCGCCGCCGACGAGAAGCGGATCGGCGAGGTCCTGTCGCGCTCCCTGTTGGGGAGGCTGGAGGAGTACCGGGTCGCCGCCGAACTGAGGCTGATCCTCCGGGAACCCGATCCGGCGCGGCCCCTTCAACGGCTGGCGCAACTGGGGGCCCTCGCTGCGCTCGAAGGCCTGCGCCATGAAAAGCCTTCGCTGGACAAACCGCTCGCGATGATCGGCAAGGTTCTTCACGCGGTGCATCGCTGAACAAATTACCGTGTTTTTTCTTGAACTTGGCCTTGCTTGCCGTTGACAGGGGCAGGCATTTCTGTTATACGAGCGGGGCGCCCGGGTCCCTGCCCGGGCGATTTCCGATGGGTCGATGAGGGGACATGGCAACGAAACGAAGAATACTGAGCGGGATTCGGCCGACGGGGAAGCTGCACCTCGGCAACTATCTCGGGGCCTTGAAAAACTGGGTGGACCTGCAGAACAACGGCGGTTACGAGTGCTTCTACTTCATCGCCGACTGGCACGCCCTGACGTCGGACTACAACCGGACGGAGGAAATCCGCCAGAACCGGATCGACATCGTCATCGACTGGCTTGCCGCCGG
The DNA here is from genome assembly GCA_964478885.1 of uncultured Syntrophaceae bacterium. Taxonomy (GTDB): domain Bacteria; phylum Desulfobacterota; class Syntrophia; order Syntrophales; family UBA2192; genus UBA2192. The sequence goes on from CAYZKT010000132.1 coordinate 4,910, forward strand.
GCTCGACCCGAGGCAGAGCACGCTCTTCGTCCAGTCCTCGGTCATGGAGCATGCGGAGCTCTTCGTGCTGCTGTGCATGATCACCCCGCTGCCCTGGCTCGAGCGTAACCCCACCTATAAAGAGATGAAGCAGGAACTCATCGACCGGGACCTCTCCACCTTCGGGTTTCTCGGCTACCCCGTCCTTCAGGCGTCGGACATCATCATGTACAAGGCCTACGGCGTGCCCGTGGGCGTCGACCAGCTGCCCCACGTCGAGCTGACCCGCGAGATCGCCCGGCGGTTCAATTTCCTCTACCGGGAGATCTTCCCGATCCCCGAGCCGCTCATGACGGAGGTGCCCAAGCTGCTGGGCATCGACGGGCGCAAGATGAGCAAGTCCTACGACAACGCGATCTACCTCGGCGACCGCGGGGAGGAGCTGCGCAAGAAGGTCGAGTCCATGTTCACCGACCCGCAGCGCCAGCGCAAGAGCGACCCCGGCCGGCCTGAGGTTTGCAACGTCTTCGCGTTCCACAACCTCTACTCGGCGGCCGAGGATGTCGCCCAGATCGACCGGGACTGCCGCGGGGCGGCCATCGGTTGCGTGCAGTGCAAGAAGCGGCTGGCCGGGCGCATCGCGGAAGGGCTCAGGCCGATTCACGACAAACAGGACTACTACCGCTCGCATATCCGGGAAGTCCACGACATCATCGCCGACGGAAACGAGCGGGCCCGGCAGGTGGCCCGGGCGACGATGGCCGAGGTTCGCGACGCCATCCGGATCTGATCGTTATGAGCTACGAGGTCAAACTCGACATTTTTGAGGGGCCCCTCGATCTTCTCCTGTACCTGATCCGGAAGAACGAGCTCGACATCTACAACATCCCCATGGCCCTCGTCACGGAGCAGTATCTCGAGCATCTCGAGATGATGAAGGCCCTCAATCTCGACCTGGCCGGGGAGTACCTGGTGCTGGCGGCGACCCTCATCCACATCAAGTCGCGCATGCTCCTGCCCGTCGAGGAAGGAACGGGGGAGACGGAAGAGGAACGGGACCCGCGGGCGGACCTGGTGCGGCAGCTCCTGGAATACCAGGCCTTCAAGGAAGTGGCCCTCAGCCTGGACAAGAGAAGGATGCTGGACAGGGACGTGTTCAAGCGGATCCTGCCCGTCGAGGAAATCCCCGACGAGCCGGAGGAAGCGATGATGGAAGTGAGCCTCTTCGAGCTCATCGAGGCTTTCAAACAGGTCGTCGAGCGGATGGACAAGGAGGACCTCCTGGAGATCGACACGGAGCGGATCTCGCTCTCGGACCGGATCAACGAGATCCTCGAGGATCTCTCGCGGGAGAAGAGCCTCTCCTTCACCGATCTGCTGAAGTCGAGCCGCACCCGCAAGAGCATCATCTACACGCTGCTGGCCATCCTGGAGCTGATGAAGATGCGCGTGGTAAGGGCCTTTCAGTCCGATCCCTTCGGGCCGATCCGAATATTCCCGGCGGTGGAGGAGTCAACCGATGGATGACATGAGATCCGTTGTCGAGGCGCTGGTGTTCGCTTCGGACGCCCCCGTCTCGGTGGACCGTTTGAAGGATGTCCTCGGGGAGGTGGATCGCAAGGCGATCCTGGAGATCCTGCAGGACATCGAGCTGGAATACCGGCAGCGGCGCGGCGGGCTGTGCCTCATGGAAGTCGCCGGCGGCTACCAGTTCAGGACCAAAGCGGAGTTCTCCCCCTGGATCCGGAAGCTGCGGGGGATCCGCCCCGTGCCGCTTTCGCCCGCGGCCATGGAAACCCTCTCCGTCGTCGCGTACCGCCAGCCCGTGACGCGGCAGGAGATCGAGAAGATCCGCGGGGTCGACGTGAGCGGCTCCCTCAAGGGCCTGCTGGAGAAGAAGCTCGTCCGGATCGTGGGCCGGAAGAACGTGCCCGGCAAGCCCATCATGTACGGCACGACGAAGCGCTTCCTCGAGGTCTTCGATCTGAAGGATCTCTCCGAGCTGCCCACGCTGCGGGAGATCACGGAGATGGAGGAATAGCCCATGGAGGAGCGGCTCCAGAAGATCATCGCCGCCGCGGGCATCTGCTCGAGACGGGCGGCCGAGGAGCTCATCCTTGCCGGGAAGGTGCAGGTCAACGACCGGGTCGTCCGGCAGCTGGGGACCAAGGCCGACCCCGGGCGGGACGAGATCCGCATCGACGGCCGGCTGATCACGACCGAGGTGGAGCGCGTCTACCTGATGCTCAACAAGCCTGCCGGATACGTGACCACGCTGAAGGACCCCGAGGGCAGGCCGGTCGTCACGGACCTCGTGCGCGACGTGGGCCAGCGCGTCTATCCCGTGGGAAGGCTGGATTACGACTCCGAGGGCCTGCTCATCCTGACCAACGACGGCTCCTTTGCCGAGCGGGTCCAGCACCCGCGGTACAAGATCCCGCGCACCTACCTGGCGAAGGTCCGCGGCAGGGTCACCCGGAAGGAACT
>CAYZKT010000133.1:0-3446 GCA_964478885.1 uncultured Syntrophaceae bacterium
ATCTTCTCATCCTGGAAATCGGGGACGACACGGAACAGGACTTCGATTACCTCACCCGTGCGCGGTCGACGGGCAGGGCGAAGGACTTCTTCCTCACCTCCAAGAACGCAAGCCCGGAGGTGCTGATCCAGGCCCTGCGCTTGGGCGTCAAGGAGTTCATCACCCAGCCCATCAACGAGGTCGAGCTGCGCAAGGCGCTGTTGAAGTACCGCGACGGCTCCGACTCCGCACCGGCCCAGCCGAAGGGCCCCGATCGCAAGGGGCAGATCATCAACGTCCTGGGCGTCAAGGGCGGCGTGGGGACGACGACGATCGCCGTGAACCTCGCCGACAGTCTCGTGAGGCTCGACGGGCATCCGTCGGTGGCCCTGATCGACATGAACCGCCTCTTCGGAGAGATCCCGCTGTTCCTGAGCCTCGAGCACGTGTTCAACTGGGTGGACATTTCGAAGAACATCGCGCGCCTCGACGCCACCTATCTCACGGGCATCCTCTACCGTCACCGCTCGGGTCTCCGGGTCCTCCCCTCGCCGGACCGCGTGGACGACAAGGTCACGGTGACGCCGCAGGTCATCGAGTCGATGATGCGGCTCATGCGGACCATGTTCGACTACGTGATCATCGACGGCGGCCAGGCCCTGGACGACATCTCGAAGACGATCCTGCGCAGCGCCGACAAGGTGCTGCTCGTCGCCGGGTTGAGCCTGCCGTGCCTCATCAACGTGAAAAAACTCGTGAAGATTTTCCGCGAACTGGGCTACCCCCCCGAGCCCTCGGTGGAGGTGGTCATCAACCGCTTCGACAGGAAGTCCGTCATCACGCTGCGCGAGGCGGAGCAGAGCACCGGCAAGAAGGCATTCTGGGCGGTGCCCAACGACTTCAACGCCACGATGAGCGCCATCAACCAGGGCAAGCCCCTGTCGGCGGTGGAGCCCGGGGCGGAGGTCACCGAGGCGATCGCCGAGATGGCCGCCGCGCTGGCGGGCCGGCACACGGGCGGAGGCCGGGAAAAGGAAAAGGAAAAACGCGCATTCCTGGGGCTGAAGCTCTATTGAGAGTCGTCCGTTGTTTATGGAGAAAGCGGATATCAGCATGAGTCATTGCGAACGGAGCGAAGCAATCTCGAGGCCAGCGGCAAGACTTCTGATTCGGAGATTGCCACGCCTCGCAAGGCTCGGCTCTCAATGACCGATTCTTCAGCCGTGAAGGGACGAAATCCCGTAATTGGGGCCCAGACAGAGGGACTGAACAAGGAAAGGACAAGACGATGGCCATCCCCAAAGAAAAGCCGATGGTATTCCTCATCACCGACGAGTACAGCGAACTGAAAGGCAAGGTTCACGACCGCCTGGTGGACATGCTGGACCTCTCGCTCATCGACTCCCTCGACCGGCAGCTCCTCAAGCAGGAGATCCGCCGGCTCACGGAGCGGATCCTCGCCGAGGAGTCGAAGACGCCGCTCAACTACGAGGAGCGCGAGCAGTTTCACGAGGAGATCTACAACGAGGTCCTCGGCCTGGGGCCCATCGAGCCCTTCATGCACGACCCCTCCGTCTCGGACATCCTGGTGAACTCCTACCGCCACGTCTACGTGGAGCGCTACGGGAAGATCCACCTCACGGGGACGCGCTTCAAGGACGACAACCATCTCAAGAAGATCATCGACCGCATCGTGTCCGCCGTGGGACGCCGGATCGACGAGTCCTCGCCCATGGTGGACGCGCGCCTGCCCGACGGCTCCCGCGTCAACGCCGTCGTCCCCCCCGTCTCGGTCGACGGGCCGTCGCTGTCGATTCGCCGCTTCGCCGTGGACCCGCTGGAGATGGACGACCTGCTTACCCTCAAGACCCTCATCCCCGAGATCGGCGAGCTCTTCAAGGGGATCGTCCGCTCGCGGCTCAACGTCCTGATCTCCGGCGGCACGGGCAGCGGCAAGACGACGCTGCTCAACGTGCTCTCCCGGTTCATCCCGCCCAACGAGCGCATCGTCACCATCGAGGACTCGGCGGAGCTGCAGATGAAGCAGGAGCACGTCGTGCGGCTCGAGACGCGGCCCCCGAACATCGAAGGGAAGGGCGAGGTGACCCAGCGCGACCTCGTGCGAAACAGCCTCCGCATGCGCCCCGACCGCATCGTCGTGGGCGAGGTGCGCGGCGCCGAGGTGCTCGATATGCTCCAGGCCATGAACACGGGCCACGACGGCTCGCTCACGACCATCCACGCCAACTCGCCCCGCGATGCCCTGCTGCGCCTCGAGACGCTCGTGGCCATGACGGGGCTCAACATCCCCAACGAGGCCGTGCGTCGCTACATCAGCTCCGCCATCCACGTCATCGTCCACATCTCTCGCCTCGTCGACGGCAGCCGCAAGGTGGTCAGCTTCCAGGAGATCACCGGCATGGAGGGCAACACCGTCACGATGCAGGAGATCTTCGCCTTCGAGCAGACCGGGATCGACGATGCCGGGCGCGTGAAGGGGCGGTTCGTCATGAGGGGGTTCCTGCCGAAGTTCATGGAGCGCTTCGCGGCCCTCGGCGTGCCGATCCCGTACAACATCTTCGACGCCAACAAGACCTTCGAGATCTGAGGGGGGACCACAGATGGACCTGATCCTGTTTGTCACCATTTTCATCGTCGCCCTGGGCCTGACGCAGATGGTCATCATGCTCGTCCGGGCTCGCTACAGCCCGGAGGTGGGCCGGCTGCGGAAGGAAATCAGCGTCCTCGCTGCCGGCGGGCGGGCGGCAGGCAACGTTGATATCGTCAAGAAGCGCACCCTGAGCGACATTCCCTGGTTCAACACGAAGCTGCTCAACGCCAAGGTTCCGACCCTGAACCGCCTGGAGCGCATGGTCGTCCAGGCCGACGTGAAGCAGCCCCTGGGGTTCTTCCTGCTGCTGACGGCGGCCTGCGCGGCGACGGCCGGCGCTCTCGTTTTCGTCATCAGCCGCAATCTCCCCGTTGCGATCCTCTTTGCCCTGCTCGCGGCCCTGGTTCCCTGGGGGTACCTGGCGATCCGCAAGAAGCGACGGCTGGCCCAGTTCGAGCAGCAGCTCCCCGACGCCCTGGACATGATCGCCCGTTCCCTCCGGGCCGGCCACGCCTTCACGGGGGGGATGCAGATGGTGGTCATGGAGTTTGCCGACCCGGCCCGATCCGAGTTCCGCAAGACCCTCGACGAGATCAACTTCGGCGTCAGCTACGATGATGCCCTGCGCAGCATGGCCGAGCGGGTGGACTGCCCGGACCTCAAATTCTTCGCCCTCTCGGTGATCATCCAGCGCCAGAGCGGCGGAAACCTCGCCGAGATCCTCGACAAGATCAGCTACCTGATCCGGGAGCGGTTCAAACTGATGGGGAAGGTGCAGGCCCTGACCGGCGAGGCGCGGATCTCGGCGGTGATCCTGTCGCTCCTTCCCTTCTTCATGGCGACCGTCATCTGTATC
>CAYZKT010000133.1:3456-3812 GCA_964478885.1 uncultured Syntrophaceae bacterium
GTTTTTAATTGTCTTATTTTCCTTTTTTTTTGGTACCGTAAATTTATTCCGTAACCGGCTTTTCGTGTGTTTTTATTACGGGTTCCCGTAGGGCGGATCATGGCCGGTTTGGCCCTCGTCATGATGGTCTTCGGGATCATTGCCATGAAGCGCATGATTGCCATCAAGGTCTGAAAGGGAGGCACCCAATGTTCGACATGGCCATCCTCATCTCTGCTCTCGTTTTCTTCGCGACCCTGCTTTTCCTCGCGGCCGGGTACATGTTCATGAGATTCCGCCGCGAGCACCAGGAGGGGGTCGAGAAGGTGAAATCCGGCGGCATCGTGCGGCCGGAGCTTTCGGGCGACGCGGTTCCC
>CAYZKT010000133.1:3822-7357 GCA_964478885.1 uncultured Syntrophaceae bacterium
AACGGGGAATAGCGTGAAGGATTCGCTGCTGGGTCTTTTCGCCCGCACCGGCAACTGGGTGAAGCCCGGCGACAAGGGCAACGATCTTTCGAATCTCCGGAAGAGGTTCCTCACGGCGGGCATCCGCCACCCCGGCGCCCCGGGGATCTTCTGGGGGGCGAGGGCCCTCTTTGCAGCCCTGTTGCCGGCGCTTGTCTTTTTCGGGGTCCTGGTGGCGGAAAAGAAGCTCATGCCCCTCCACATCCTGCTCATCCTCCTCGTGGCGGCTGCCGTGGGGTTCTACCTGCCCGAGGTGATCCTCGGCCTGCGGATCCGCTGGCGCAAGGAGCAGATCGTCCGTGGGTTCCCCGACGCCCTGGACCTCCTTGTCGTCTGCGTCGAGGCCGGCATGGGGATCGACGCGGCGATCAACCGCGTGGCCGAGGAGATCCGCCTTAGCAGCCCCGTGCTGAGCGACGAGTTCCGCCTCCTCAACCTGGAGCTCCGGGCGGGGAAGGCCCGCGCCGACGCCCTGCGGAACCTGGGGGCGCGCACGGACGTGGAGGAGGTCCGCAGCTTCGCCACGCTGCTCATCCAGACGGACCGCTTCGGCACCAGCGTGGCACAGGCCCTCCGGGTGCACTCCGACGCCATGAGGACCCAGCGCTACCACAGGGCCGAGGAGCTGGCCGCCAAGCTCCCCGTGAAGCTCATGTTCCCGCTGATCATGTTTATTTTTCCGGCGATCCTCGTGGTTATCGTCGGACCGGCGGCCATCCAGATCTACCAGACGATCATCTCGCGCTAGGAGACAGGCCATGAAGAAAACCTCCCGCACACTCCTGATTGCAGCAGTCGCCGTGCTGTTCATGTCCGTCAACAGCTGCAGTCTCATCAACTACTTTTCCGGCTACGTGAAATCCTGGGAATCCCAGGCGCCCGGCCGGGCCACCCTGGGGGATGGGCTTGACCACTTCATGGGCTCGGTCCGGGCGCCCCTGGGCAACCCCGACGCGCATTACCTCCTCGCGGATTACTACCAGGGACGGGGCCGCCACCGCGAGGCGATCGAGGAGTTCAACAAGGCCATCCGGATCGACCCCCGCTTCGTGAGAGCCTACAACGGGATCGCCGTGTCGCTCGACCAGATGGGCGAGCACGAGCGCGCCCTGGAGCAGTTCCAGGCCGCTTTGATGATCCAGCCCGACCTCGACTACCTGTACAACAACATGGGCTACTCGCTGCTCTTGCAGGAGCGCTACGAGGAGGCGGCGGAGGCCTTCGAGAAGGCCGCCGAGCTTTCGGGGGGGAAGATCAGCCGCATCCAGAACAACCTGGCCCTCGCCCGGAGCGCCCTGGGGATGGAAACCCCCGCGGAGCGTCCCGGCGACACGAAGCACCAGGCCCTGATCGAGTTCACGGCGGCCAACATGCGGCTGAGAAACGGGCGCTTCGAGGAGGCCCGCGAGCACTACAGCCGGGCGCTTGCCCTCGATCCGGACCTGCGCGGGGCGCGCAAGGGGACGGAGGTGGCGACCCTGCTGGCCGACGTGAAGCGCTCGATCAACGAGGACGGCTCCCTCGTGCTCGACGGCAAGGGCGAGATGGCCGTCCTCGGCCGCGACGGCGTCGAGATCTCGAACGGCAACGGCGTGCGGCACATGGCCAAGGACGTCGGGTCGTTTCTGAAAAAGCAGGGCTTCAACGTCGTCCGCCTGACCAACGCCGATCACTTCCAGTACGGCAAGGCGAGCGTCTACTACCGGGGCGACGCGGAGTTCACGGCCCTGCGGGTCAAGAACGCCATCCCCGGCATCACGCAGATGAAGAAGGTCGGCGGCTTCGACCGGGACAACGTCCAGGTGAAGGTCCTCGTCGGCAAGGACCTGACGGGCGAGCGGAACGCCTTCAAAGAGAGGGAGAAATGATGATTGCAAAACGACGGGCGACGTTGACCTGTACCCTGGCTCTGATCGTTGCCGCCTCCGTCCTGGGCGGGTGCGCCTCCACGGAGACGAAGGACACGGCCGTGCGGGACGAGCACCGGCGGATGATGACGATGCAGAAGAATTCCGAGGCCGCCAGGGCCGACTCGGCGCCCCTGAAGGACCTGCCGGAGATGGATGCCCGGGCGATGGAGCAGGTGGGGGACAACTACGTCCGCCAGAACAACCCCTCCATGGCGTTTGTCCAGTACGACAAGGCGCTCGCCAAGGACCCGAAGCTCGAGAGCGCCCGGTACAAAAGGGGGATGCTCCTGCTGAGCCGGGGGATGAACGACGAGGCCCTCAAGGAGTTCGAGGACATCCTCTCCCGCAACCCGAAAAACGCCCTGGCCCTCGAGGGCAGGGGCCGCGTCCACATGGCCAGGAACCACTACTACGCCGCCATGGCGGATTTCGACAGCGCCCTGGCCTCCGACCCGAAGCTCTGGCAGGTCCATGCGCTCCGGGGGTACCTCTACGACCAGAAGAAGGACCACGACAGGGCCGTCGGGGAATACGAGAAGGCGATCGGCCTGCAGCCGGATTCGAGCCTGCTCTTCAACAACCTGGGCATGTCCCGATACCTGAAGGGCGATCTCAAGGGCGCCGCCGAGGCCTACGCGCGGGCGATCCAGCTCGACGTCAACAACCGCCGCGCCTACAACAACCTGGCCCTCGTGCTCTACAGGCTGGGCCACGACGACGATGCCCTGCTCGCCTTCAAGCACGGGGGCGACGAGGCGGCCGCCTATAACAACATGGGCTGCCTCTACCTGGCGGACAGGAAGTACGACAAGGCCAAGGCTGCCTTCGAGAAGGCCATCGGCCTGCGGGCGACCTACTTCGCCAGGGCCCAGGAGAATCTCAAGAAGGCGGAGTCGGCCATCACGGCCCGCCCGACGGTCCAGTGAGGAAAGGAGCCCCCTGTCCATGACAGCCGCAAAAATCGCCATCACCCGGTCCATCGAGGAAACGGGCGTCCGCAAGAACCTGCTCGAGGAACTGGCCCTCAAGACGGTCTACCTCGTGGGGGAGATTTCCCTCGTCGAGCTCTCCCGAAACATGGGGCTGTCCTACAGGATCGCGGAGGAGCTCTTCCAGCGCCTGCGCAAGGAGCATCTCTGCCAGGTCACGGGCATGACGGGCGGCACGCACCGCATCGTCGCAACTTCCGGAGGGAAGTCTCGGGCCCTCGAGCTGCTTGCCCACAATCAGTACGTGGGCCCCGCGCCCGTGTCGCTCGAGGACTACACCGAGCGCATCGAGGCACAGAGCGTGCGCGGCATCCGGGTCACGCCGGAGGATGTCCGCTATGCCTTCCAGGAGTGGGTGCTCGACGACGAGACCCTCGACCGCCTCGGCGTTGCGGCAACGTCCGGGCGGGGCATCTTCCTGTACGGGCCCACCGGGACGGGCAAGACGACGATCGCCCTTTCGCTCACGCACCTCTTCGACCTGGACCCCGTCTGGGTCCCCTACGCCGTGGAGGTGGACGGGCAGATCATCACGGTCTACGACCCCGTCCTGCACCAGCGCATCGAGCTGGACGCGGACCCCGAACAGGACGGCCG
>CAYZKT010000134.1:0-7327 GCA_964478885.1 uncultured Syntrophaceae bacterium
CCTTGAGCTTGCGCCAGAGCGTCGTGTAGCCGATGCCGAGTTTCTTCGCCACGAGTTTCTGGTTGTAGTTGTATTTCTGCATGGCCTTGAGCAGGTGGCGGCGTTCCATCTCCTTCAGGGGAATGATCTCGTCGTCCTGATGCTGCTCCGCGATCCGGAGATAGTGCTCGCAGGCCAGGGGGAAGTCCTCGGGCTGCAGCGTCTTGTGGCCCGACAGCAGGGCCGCCCTCTCCAGGCTGTTTCGCAGCTCCCGGACGTTTCCGGGCCATGGGTAGGCCATGAGGACCGCCATGGCCTGCGCGGACACCCCCTCGACCTCGGTGCCGAGCCTGCCGTTGATGTCCTGGAGGAAGTAGTCGACTAGGGGATGAATGTCTTCCTTGCGATCGCGCAGCGGCGGGATGACGATGTCGATGACGCTCAGCCGGTAGTACAGGTCCTCGCGGAAGGTCCCTTCGCCGATCATCTTCTTGAGGTCCCGGTTGGTGGCGGCGACAATACGCACATCGACGGAGCGCGACGCCGTGTCCCCCACCCGCCGGATCTCCTTTTCCTGGATGACCCGCAGCAGTTTCGACTGGAACTGCGGCGAGGTGTCGCCGATCTCGTCCATGAACAGCGTCCCCCCGTCGGCGACCTCGATGAGCCCCTTGCGGGTCTGCGTCGCCCCCGTGAAGGCCCCCCGGACGGAGCCGAACAGCTCGCTCTCGAGGATCTCGCCGGGGATGGCGGCGCAGTTGATGGCGACAAACTCCCGGTTGCGCCGGTGGGTGCTGCGGTTGTGGAGGATCCGGGCGATGAGCTCCTTGCCCGTGCCGCTCTCGCCGTGGATGAGGATGCCGCTGTCGACGTCGGTGACCCGGAGGGCCGTCTTGAGGACCTGCTCCATGCTGCGCGAGACCCCCACGACCTCGTCGACGAGGTAGCAGTAAGGCTCGTTGACCCGGCGCAGCGATTTCAGCTCGTGCTCGCGCCGGTGCAGGGCGTCGCGGACGATCTCGAGGAACTTGCCGTTGTTCACGGGTTTCATGACGTAGTTGAGGGCGCCCATCTTGATCGTCTTGACGACGCAGTCGATGGAGCCGAAGGCCGTGACGATGATCACGTCCAGGTGGGGATGGTGTTCCTTGATCCAGTGCAGAAGACCGACGCAGAAGCAGTCCGGGGCGCACAGATCGGAAACGACCAGATCCGGGATGCTTCGCTCCACGAGCTGCATGGCCTCGATCTCGGTGGTCGCTTCATCAATCTCGTATCCCTCGTCTCGAAGCAGGGCGGCCAGCGCCTCGCGCGCCGGCTCATCGTTGTCGACAACCAGGATTCGTTTCAAGCGGACAGATCGCCTCCAGTTCGCGCAGCGGCTTCAACCGCCGTGATTCCCCTATACCAGAGATCGCCTGCCGCCGACAAGGTTTTCGATCAGCCGGAAGCGGGCCGGCGCAGCGCCGTCTTCAGGGAAGCGGCATAGGATTCCATGTCGCCCACCAGCTCCGCGCTGCCGGTCTTCTCGCCGATGAGCCTCACGAAGGCGCTCCCGACGACGGCGCCGTCGGCCATGCCGCCTACCTGGCGGGCCTGCTCGGGCGTGGAGACGCCGAAGCCGACGACGACGGGCAGCTCCGTCAGCGAGCGGATCGTCTCGACGTTTGCGCGCGTCTCTTCCATCTCGGGGCCGCGGGTGCCCGTGACCCCGGTGACGGAGATGTAGTAGACGAAGCCCGTGGAGGCCTTCACGACCTTCGGAACCCGGTCTGCCCCCGTCGTCGGAGCCACGAGGGAGATGAAGTCGATGCCGGCCGGGTCGGTGTGGCGGCGAAGCTCCGCCGCTTCCTCCGCCGGGAGGTCCACGACGAGCACCCCGTCCACCCCCGCGGCGGCGGCCCGCCGGGCGAAGGTCTCGGTCCCCAGGGAGAAGATGGGGTTGTAGTAGCTGAAGAGCACGATCGGGATCCCGACGGCGCCCCGCAGATCGCCGACGAGGTCCAGGATGCGGGAGAGTGTCGCGCCCTTTTGCAGGGCCGCCTGGGATGCGGCCTGGATCACGGGCCCGTCGGCCGTGGGGTCCGAGAAAGGCACGCCCACCTCCAGGATGTCCACGCCGGCCCTCTCCAGGGCCGGGATCAGGCGCCGCGTCGTCTCCAGGTCGGGGTAGCCCGCCGTGATGTAGGCCACGAGAGCCTTGTCGCCTTTTTTCTTCAGCTCCACGAAAGTCTTTTCAATTCGTTTCATGATCTCTATTCCTCAAATCTGAAATCCCCTGTGAAAACCCGGTACCCTAATCTTCCTCTCCCCTCCGCGGGAGAGGATTGAGGTGAGGGGGACTGTTCCCCGCACCTTTATTCACCTTCACCCTGGCCCTCTCCCGTCAAGGAAGAGGGAATTTGTGGTTCAGATCTCTATAGAGGATTTACATTCTGTTTTCTTCGATGATCCCCGCGTCCTTGTCGCCCCGCCCCGAGAGGTTGACGACGACGATCCGGTCCTTCCCCATCGCCGGGGCCAGCTTCATGGCGTAGGCGACGGCGTGGGCGCTCTCCATGGCGGGGATGATCCCCTCCGTGGTGCAGAGCACGCGGAAGGCCTCCAGGGCCTCGCGGTCCTCGATGGAGACGTACTCCGCCCTTCCCGTATTCTTGAACCAGCTGTGCTCGGGCCCCACGCCGGGGTAGTCTAGCCCCGCCGCCACGGAGTGGGCCTCGCGGATCTGCCCCGCCTCGTCCTGCAGGAGGTACGACTTGCTGCCGTGCAGGACTCCGATGCTGCCGGCCGAGATGGAGGCGGAGTGCCTCCCCGTGGCGATCCCGAGCCCCGCCGCCTCGACGCCGATCAGGCGCACGCCCCGGTCGTTGCGGAGAGGGTAAAAGATCCCCATGGCGTTGCTGCCCCCGCCCACGCAGGCGACGACGCAGTCCGGCAGGCGTCCTTCCTGCCGGAGGATCTGCCGCTTCGTCTCGCGGCCGATGACGCTCTGGAAGTCCCTGACCATCATGGGGTAGGGGTGGGGGCCCGCGACGGAGCCGATGATGTAAAAGGTGTCGCGCACGTGGGTGACCCAGTGCCGCATGGCCTCGTTCATGGCATCCTTCAGGGTTGCCGACCCGGCCGTGACGGGGACCACCTCGGTGCCGAGGATCTTCATCCGCAGGACGTTGGGCGCCTGGCGGCGGATGTCCTCCTCGCCCATGAACACGCGGCACTCCATCCCGAAGAGCGCGGCCACGGTGGCCGTGGCGACCCCGTGCTGGCCGGCGCCCGTCTCGGCGATGACGCGGCGCTTTCCCATCCGGCGGGCAAGAAGAGCCTGGCCGAGGGTGTTGTTGATTTTGTGGGAACCCGTGTGGTTCAGGTCCTCTCGCTTCAGGTAGATTTTCGCCCCGCCCAGCTTCGCCGTCAGGTTCGCCGCCAGGTAAAGCGGCGTCTCCCTCCCGGAGTACTGCCGGAGGCAGTATTGGAGTTCATCCCGGAAGGCTTTGTCCCTGCGGCTCTCCCGGTACGCGGCCTCCAGCTCCTCGAGCGCCGGCATGATCGTTTCGGCGACGTACCGCCCCCCGAATACCCCGAAGTGCCCTTTTCTGTCGGGCAGCAATGGCATCTTCACGTCTTCGTCTCCTTCATTGTTGATGGCCATTCTTCATAAAATCCCCCATGTGCCCCCTTTAGAAAAGGGGGATTGCAGGGGGATTTTCCTGAAGATAAATTCCCGGTCGCCCGCGAAGCTCAACGCATCGTGCTGCCTGACCGCGGCAATGACAGCGCGGACCTTGTCATGATCTTTTTTCCCCGGAGAGACCTCGACGCCGCTCGAGATATCGACGGCCAGGGGCCGCACGGCCTCCATCGCCTTGCCTAGATTCTCCGCATTGAGCCCCCCGGCGAGCACGAGGGGATGCCGGGCGGCAAACCGGCCCGCGAGGTTCCAGTCGCAGGTCCTTCCCGTCCCGCCGAAGCGGACCGGGTCGTGGGCATCGACGAGAAAGGCACGCACCGGGTAGTCCGCCGCGGCGGCGAATTCCTCCTCGCTCCGGAAGGAAAGGGCCTTGATGAGCCTTTCGCGGGGGAACCGGCGGCAGTACTCCCGCGATTCGCTGCCGTGAAGCTGGATGAGATCAAGCCCGCACACCACCGCAATCTGCAGCACCTCCGCGGCCGGCAGGTTCACGAAGACCCCCACCGTGCAGAGCGCCGGGGGCAGGGACGCGATGATCGCCTGCGCCCGGGCAGGCGTCACGAAGCGGGGGCTCGCGGAATGAAAGACGAACCCCAGCGCATCGGCCCCGGCCTCGGCCGCTGCCTGCGCATCCTCGATATTCGTGATGCCGCAGATCTTGATTTGAACCACTTTCGTCTATCTCGTCTATTTGGTCCGTTTCGTCTGTTTCGTCGGAATCATCTATGCTTTCACTCCCGTTTGCCGCCTGTACACTGACCCCTGGACCCTGTACCCTTAACCCTGTCCCAGCAACTCCCTCAGCTTCTTCCCGGCGTCCTTTTCCCGCATCAGGCTCTCGCCGACGAGGAAGGCATGAATGCCCGACTCCATGAGCCTCTCAATGTCTCTGCGGCCGTTGATCCCGCTTTCGCTCACCACGGTGATGCCCTTCGGGACTCTGCGGGCAAGGCGTATGCTCACCTCGAGGTCCGTCCGGAATGTCGCCAGGTCGCGGTTGTTGATCCCCACGAGCCTCGCACCTGCCGCAACCGCTTTGCCCAGATCTTCCTCGTCGTGGACCTCCACGAGGGCCGCAAGCCCCAGCTCCGAGGCGAGGCCGATGAAATCCAGCAGCTTGGCCGCATCCAGGAGCCTCGCGATGAAAAGCAGGGCATCGCCGCCCAGGACACGCGTCTCGACGATCTGGTACGGGTCGACGATGAAGTCTTTTCTCAGGATCGGCAGATTCACCGCCTTTGCGATCCGGGGCACGTAAGCGGCCCTGCCCTCGAAAAACTTCCGTTCCGTCAGGACCGACACGGCCGAAGCGCCGTTTTCCTCATACATGCGGGCGATCGCGACGGGGTCGAAATCCTCGCGAATAAGGCCTTTCGACGGCGAGCTTCGCTTGACCTCGGCAATCACGGCGCAGTTGCGCCCCCTGATCGCCCCCGCGAAGTCGCGCGTCGGGGTCCTGTCTGTCAGCAACTGCCGCAGCTCCGCCAGGGGCAGGATCTCCTTCTGGCGGGCGACCTCGTCTTTCTTGTTTTCGACGATCTTCTGGAGAATCATGTTTCCTAAAAATCCCCCTCGTTCCCCCTTTTACAAAGGGGGAGGCATCAGGATCTTCCCTGTACATTGGACCCTGTCCCCTGGACCCTCGCTTTTCAGCTTCGGCTCATCTCAATCAGGGCCTGGAGCTTCTTGATCGCGGCGCCGTTGTCGATGCACCCCTCGGCCACCTTGATCCCCTCGGCGATCGACGCCGCCTTCCCGCCGGCCACGATGGCCAGGGCCGCATTGAGAACGACGACCCGACGCCGCGCCCCCTCCTCGCCGGTGAGCACGGCCTTCGTGATCTCGGCATTCGTCGAGGCGTCGCCGCCGGCCAGCGCGTCCGCGCCGTCGGTCTTCCCGAAGTAGTCGACGGGGTCGATGTTGTAGGTTTTGACGATCCCCTCCTTGAGTTCCGAGACGCGCGTCTCCCCCGTAACGGTGGCCTCGTCGAGCCCGTCGGAGCCGTGCACGACGAAAGCACGCTTCGTCCCCAGGTTCTTCAGCACCCCCGCGAACATCTCCGTGAGCTTCGGGTCGTAGACACCGACGAGCTGGGCCGTCGCCGAGGCGGGGTTGGTCAGCGGGCCCAGCATGTTGAAGATCGTGCGCAGGCCGATCTCGCGCCGGGGCCCGATGGCGTACTTCATCGCCCCGTGGAGCTTCGGCGCGAAGAGAAACCCGATCCCCACCTGCTGGACGCACTCCTCGACGATCTCGGGGGGCACATCGATGTTGACCCCGACGGCCTCGAGGACGTCGGCGCTGCCGCAGCTGCTGGAGACGGCACGGTTGCCGTGCTTGGCCACCGTGAGCCCCGCCGCCGCCACGACGAAGGCCGCCGTCGTGGAGATGTTGAAGGTGTTGCGCCCGTCGCCCCCGGTGCCGCAGGTGTCGACGATGACGGGCGAGCGGGCGTCGATGCGGGTGGCCTTGAGGCGCATCACCCGCGCGGCGCCGGTGACCTCGGCGACGGTTTCCCCCTTCATGCGCAGGGCCGTGATGAAGGCACCGATCTGGGCCGGTGTCGCCTTCCCCTCCATGATCTCCGTCATGGTCTCGAGCATTTCCGCTTCCTGCAGGTCGATTCCCTGGACGACCTTCGCCAGTGCTTCCCGGATCATGATGTTATGCTCCTTTCCCGTTCCCGGAGACCAGCCCCAGGAAGTTTCTCAGAATTCGTTTCCCGTTCGGCGTGAGGACCGACTCGGGGTGGAACTGGACCCCCTCGAGGGGAAAGTGCCGGTGCCGAAGCCCCATGACCTCGCCCTCCTCGGTCTCGGCGCTCACCTCGAGAAAGGGGGGCAGCGTCTCCCGACGCACGAGCAGCGAATGATATCGGCCCGCCGTGAGCGGGTTGGGCAGTCCCCTGAAAATCGTGCGGCCGTCGTTGAAGACGGGCGAGGTTTTGCCGTGCATGAGCCGCTGGGCGCGGACGACCTCGGCGCCGAAGGCGTAGCCGATGGCCTGGTGCCCGAGGCAGATGCCCATGATGGGGGTCCGCTCGTGGAAACGGCGCACTACCTCGACGGTGACGCCGGCCTCCTTCGGGGTGCCGGGGCCCGGCGACAGGAAGATCGCCTCGGGGGCCATCGCCTCGATTTCCTCGAGGGTGATCTCGTCGTTGCGGTGCACCGCCACCTCGCAGCCCAGCTGGCCCAGGTACTGGACCAGGTTGTAGGTGAACGAGTCGTAGTTATCGATCATGAGGTACATGTTGCTTCTCCTGTTGTTCGCTCTGCAAATCCCCCTTTCCTCCCCCTTTGATAAAGGGGGAAAGAGGGGGATTTAGTCGTCCGAAAGCTCAAACCCCCTTGCCGCCAGCCTGACCGCCTTCATCATCCCCGCGGCCTTGTTGATCGTCTCCTCGTATTCCTTCCCGGGGTCGGAGTCGGCGACGATGCCGGCGCCGACCTGGATGGAGAGCGTCTCGCCCTTCAGGAGCATCGTCCGGATCGTGATGCAGAAATCCATATTCCCCGTGAAGCTCATGTACCCCACGGCGCCCCCGTAAGGGCCGCGGCGCTCCGGTTCCAGTTCGTCGATGATCTCCATGGCGCGGACCTTGGGGGCCCCCGAGAGAGTTCCCGCCGGGAAGGCGGCGCGCATCACGTCGAAGCAGTC
>CAYZKT010000135.1:0-7311 GCA_964478885.1 uncultured Syntrophaceae bacterium
ATGCAGAGCAGGAGCGCCAGGAAGAACAGCCCCAGCATGAACGTCGGCGGCGTGTGCAGCATCTCGTCGATCAGGTGGCCGACGTAGAGGAAGAGCATCGAGGCGATCACCATCGCAAAGCCCCAGGCGCCGATCACGAGAACGTGAGAGAAATCGATCTGGCGAGGTCTTGTCTTGATCGCTGTCTGTGCCATGGTCCGCTCCTCCTTCCCGGTGCTTGTTCGCCCGGTGTTTGTTCGCGCTTCGTCTGTCAACCGATCAGGTTCTTCACGACCTCGGCCACGGGGTTCGTGGACAGGGCCACCAGCACCGCGTACATCGCGAAGCTGCCGACGGCCTCGCTCATGTAGATCTTCTCGTAGCGCTGCTTGAGCGAAAGGATGCAGAGCCCGCCGATCACGACGACGCCCACGTGGAAGTAGGGGCAGTTGTCGGCGCCGGCCACCATGTACTCGGCGAAGCTGAAGGTGGCCGTGATCAGGACGATGGCCGCGGTGAGAATCAGGGTGGAAAGCGTCTTTTTCATGGTGAGGTCCTCCTCGTTTTTTTCTTTTGTTGCCCTATACTATAGAAAGGAGCGTGCCAGGATAAGAAGCGGAGAACAGATAAATTGTAACTATTGGATGTAATGCATGAATTTTATGGTTCCGGAAGGGCGGACAGGGCCCTTCCGTGAGCCCGAAAGGGCCTTTTCTTGAAAGAAATGTTCAACGGGGTTTAACGAAACGAGCTGCGGCGTCCTGCTTCAATCATTTCAGCGCCGATGAAGTGCAGGCACACAAAAGGGGCGCCGGAATGGCGTTCAGAATTTCTTGGGCCAGTTGGCCAGCAGGTGACGACCCATCCCCTTCGTCTCGGAATTCCGAATGAGGTTGATCACGCGGACCAAGTATTCCCGGGTTTCCTTCGGATCGATGATGTCCTGAATGTAGTACTGCTCGGCCAGGGGGTAGGGATCGCCGTCGCGGATCATCTGCTCGATCAGCGCCTTCCGTTTCTCCTCGTCCAGTGCGCCGTAGGCGACGTCCGCGGCGATCTCCGGCTCGAGGAAACCGATTTCCGCCGTCGGCCAGGCGACGATGAAGTCGGGACCCGCCGTGGGGCCGCACATGTTGAACATGGCCTGTCCGTAGGTCTTTCGGATGATGATCGAGATCTTCGGCACGGTAACCTGGGCCAGGGCCTCCAGGGCGACGGTGACCTTGGCCCCGACTTTCCGGAGTTCCGCATCCCGGCCCGTGATGAAGCCGGGCGTGTCGTGGAGGAACAGCAGGGGAATGTTGAACGAGTCACAGAGGCACAGGAAGCTTGTCATCTTCTCGAGGGCCTCGATCCCCATCGCCCCGCCGTTGACCATCGGCTGGTTCGCGACAATGCCGACCGCGCTCCCGTCGATCCGCACGAGGCATGTGATGATCGCTTTGCCGAACGAGGGTTTCAGATCGAACAGGGTCCCCCCGTCGACGACGGCCCGGATGATCTTGTACATGTCGTAGGAGCGGGTCCGCTTCTGCGGCAGGATGGACAGGATGCGGTCCATCTGCCTGCCCGATCCGTCGGGCACCTCCCGGATCGGAGGAAGGTCACGATTGTGTGAGGGCATGTAGTCGAGAAATTCCCGGATGATCCTGAAACAGTCTTCCTCGTCCTCCGCAACCCGATCGGCCATGCCGGTGATCTCGGTGTGGACCTGCCAGCCCCCCATGTCCTCGTCGGTGTAGGTGGCCGCGATCGCCTTCTGGAGCGCCCGGACGCCGGAAACGGAAAGCGTGCTGCCCTTCACCTGCACAACGAAATCGGAAAGGCAGGCCTGCCACATGGGAACGCCGTTGCTCTGCCCCATCACCGCCATCACCCAGGGCGTCCTCCGGATGTTGCTGTACTGGGGAAAGATCGAATTCTTGCTGCCGCCCTCGCCGCTCAGCGATGCGATGCCGACCGCCCCCTGGATGTCGGGAAGACGCCCGCCGCCCGACTCGCCCAGCCAGACGAGGGGGATCCCCATCTCGGCGACCTGTTCCCGGATTTTCCTCGCCTTCTTCGAATAGATGCGGGCATTGCTGGACGCCAGCACCGTGAAGTCGCTGGCGATCGCCCCGACAGGGCGACCCCGGATGCTGCCGTAACCGGTGATCAAGCCGTCCGCGGGCGTCCTGGCCTGCATCCCGGGCACGTCCGAGCATGCCAGCATGCCGAGCTCGAAGAACGAATCCTGATCCAGGAGGCGATCGAGGCGCTCCCGCGCGGTCAACCTGCCTTTGTCATGCTGGATCCGCACCTTCTCCGCCCCGCCCTGCTCGAGCGCATCTTTCTTTCTCCGGCTGAGCGTGTCGAGTAGCTTGTCAAAAGGCATGTTCATCCCCCCTTCCATGCAACGGCCGCGGTCGTCTTCGCGGTGCGGAACCCCGACGGACCGAAGCCCGAGCAGCCGCGCAATGCTTGTACCGAAACGGCGATTGCCACGCGGCCGACCTGCCGTCCGAAAGCGGGGGCGCCCCCGCAGGGGTTTTCTCGAGGTCGTCACCCCGGTTCTTTACCCCGAAAAGGGAAACAACGCCAGTGTGACTCTCGCTGCGGGTCCTGACGATCTTTCGAGCGCAAGCCCCCTACCTGGTTCGGGACTATCGATGAACGTGACAGGCCGGTCACATGCTCTTTCAAAGGGGGGAGAAAAAACAGATCCCCCTTTTGCAGAAGGGGAATCGAGGGAGATTTTTCTGTAATTTCAGGCGGTCTTCTCGAGCAGTTCGATGCCCTTGCGGATGCGGCGCAGCGACTCCTCGCGGCCGAAGATGTCGGCCAGCTCCACGCCTCCGCCCGGCGTGAACTGCTTGCCCGACAGGGCGGTGCGCAGCGGCCAGAGGATGACGCCGCTCTTGACCGCCTTCTTCTCGATGAGTGCAAAGACCTCCCGGTGCAGCGTCTCGTGGTCCCAGGGCGAGAGGGTCTCCAGCATCGGCAACAGGGCCCGGAGACTCTCGAGCGAAATCTTCTCGTCGGTCTTCATCTTCTTGCTGACGTAGAGCGCCGGCGGGTACTCGGGCAGCGAGTCGATGAAGTCGAGCTGCCCGGGGATGTCGGAGAGCTTCTCCGTGCGCTCGTGCAGCACCCGGCTCACCTTGACCAGATCGAAATCCTCCCGCTTGACGGCCTTGCGGATCCAGGGCAGCGCCGCCTCGTGGAACTTCTCCAGGGGCATCTCCCGGATGAACTGGCCGTTGAGCCAGGTGAGCTTGTGGACGTCGAAGATGGCGGGCGACTTGCTGATCCCCGAGAGGTCGAAGGCCTCGACGAGCTCCTCGAGGGTGAACTTCTCGCGCTCCGTGCCCGGGTTCCACCCCAGCAGGGCGATGTAGTTGACGATGGCCTCCTTGAGGTATCCCTTTTCGATGAAGTCGGCGTAGGAGGCGTCCCCGTCGCGCTTGGAGAGCTTGTGCTGGGCGTCGCGCATGACCTGCGAGCAGTGGACGTAGTGGGGGATCTGCCAGCCGAAGGCCTGGTAGAGCAGGTTGTACTTGGGCGTCGAGCTCAGGTACTCGTTGCCGCGGATCACGTGGCTGATCTCCATGAGGTGATCGTCCACGACGTTGGCGAAGTTGTACGTGGGCATCCCGTCGGACTTGACGAGCACCTGGTCGTCGAGGGTCGTGTTCTCCACGGTGATCGAGCCGAAGACCTCGTCCTCGAAGGTGGTGGAGCCCATGGAGGGGATGCTCTGCCTGACCACGCGGGGCAGGCCCGCGTCGAGCTTCTGCTTGATCTCCTCCTTCGAGAGCTTCTTGCAGTGGCCGTCGTAGCGGAAGGGCAGCTTGCGCAACTGCAGGCTCGTGCGCAGCTGCTCGAGGCGCTCCTTGTCGCAGAAGCAATAGTAGGCCACGCCTTTCTCGATCAGCTCCTCGGCGTACTTTTTGTAGATGGGCTTGCGCTCGTGCTGGATGTAGGGCCCGCATGGGCCACCCTTGTCGGGCCCCTCGTCCCAGGTAAGCCCCGTCTCCTCGAGGGTGCGGTAGATGAGATCCACGGCGCCCTCGACGATGCGCTCCTGGTCCGTGTCCTCGATGCGGAGGATGAAGTCCCCGCGGTTCTTCTTCGCCCAGAGGTAGGCGTACAGCGCCGTGCGGAGATTGCCGACGTGCATGTAGCCCGTGGGGCTGGGTGCAAAACGCGTTCTGACTCTCATGGCGTTCCTCGTCTCGGGCCCTTGCCGGCCCCGTGCGGTTGTCCTAAAAAAGCCGGATGCCGGATCGTATCCGGCATCCCGTGGGTTCGGTCTGTTGGGGCAACGCTTCCGCAGGCTGCCGGAAGTGCTCTATCCTGCGAAATCGTATAGAATATCCGGTTGTCCCTGTCAACCGGAACCTTGCCTAGAACTCCTCCAGGATCTTGGCCTTCTCGAGCTTGCGGATCTTTTCGAGGGCGCGATTTTCGATCTGGCGGACCCGCTCGCGGGTCAGCCCGAACTTCCTCCCGATCTCCTCGAGGGTGCGGGGCTCGTCGTCGGCGAGGCCGAAGCGCAGGCTCAGGATCTCCTGCTCGCGGTCGGAAAGCTCGTGCAGGATCTCGGTGAGGTGCCCCGTGAGGGCCTTGCGGTCCATGGGCAGAAGCGGCATGAACCCGCCGTCCTCGTGGGGTTCCTCCTGCACGGGGCTCTCCTCGCTCTCCTCGAGCAGTTCGACCATCAGCTGGACGTCGTCGATGTCGACGTCGAGAGACTCGGCCACCTCGTCGGGCTCGGGGTCGCGCCCCAACTCCCGCCGCAGCCTCTCCCGCGCCTGGGTGTACTTTGAGATCACGGGACGGACCTCGGGGGCCTGGTGCCGGATGGCCTGGGTGATCGCCTGCCGGACCCACCAGCGGGCGTATGTGGGGAACCGGACCCCGCGGCGCCAGTTGTAGCGCTCCACGGCCTTGAAGAGCCCCATGTTGCCTTCCTGGATGAGATCCAGGAGCGACAGGCCGTAGCTGCGGCTCACGTAATGTTTCGCAATGTAGACGACAAGGCGCAGGTTGGCCTGGATCATCCTCTCCCGGGCCGCGGCATCGCCCTTTTCGATACGACGGGCCAGCTCAATCTCCTCTTTCGGGGTCAGCAGGCGGACCCGGCCGATCTCGCGCAGGTAGTGCTGCACCGGGTCGAGAGAAACGTCCTCCCGCCGGGGCATCGGCGGGCTTTCGACTTCCGGGGGATCCTCCTCCGCCGAGACGCGCACGTGCTCCGCCTCGAGCGAATCGAAGATCTCCACGAGCTTGCGGCGGCCTTCCTTCTTCTTCACCGTTCACCCCTTTCCCTGCCGGGCCCTTCCGTGGGGTCCGAGCCACAGGGGCATCTTACCCCATTTGGGCGACCGATGGAATGCCTCATTTTCACAGACGTTTTACGGCTTTACCGTGCCCGCGCTTTGTAGTAAGAAGGACTCTCGAAGCTTTCAAGGAGACAGCCCGTGCCGCGGTTGAAGCCCCCCCAGATCAGCTTTCGCGCCGCCGCCATGATTGCCGAAGGCAAGCGTGGGCAGAGCCGGGTCGCCGACTCGCTCAAGGAGAGCGAGCACCTGTTCCGGACCCTCACGGAGAAGTCCGTTGCCGGCATCTACGTCGTGCAGGACGGCCGGTTCCGCTTCGTCAACGCCAACGCCGCCTCGTACGCAGGCTACTCCGCCGAGGAGCTCATCGGCAGGAAATCGGACTTCATGGTGCACCCCGAGGACCGGGAGGCCGTCAAGGAGAACGCCCGGGCCATGCTCCGCGGGGAGCGGGCCTCGCCGCACGAGTTCCGCATCGTCACGAAGCGCGGCGAGACCTGCTGGATCTTCGAAACGGTGGCCTCCATCACGGTGGACGGAAAGCCGGCCATCCTCGGCAACTCCATGGACATCTCCGAGGAGAAGCGCACCCAGGAGCAGCTCCGGGAGTCGGAGACCTGGTACCGGACCCTCTTCGAGACCACGGGCGCCGCGACGATGATCCTCGAGGAGGACACGACGATCTCGCTCGTCAACCGGGAGTTCGTCAAGAGGTTCGGATACACCCGGGAAGAGACGGAAAACCGCAAGAGCTGGACCGAGTTCATCGACCCCCGGGACGTAGACCGCATGCGGGAGTATCACCGCCTGCGGCGGATCGACCCCGAAGGGCCCCCGAAGAACTACGAGTTCCGCTTCATCAGCAAGGCCGGCGAGCCCCGGAACGTTTTCCTCACGGTGGACCTCATCCCCGGGACGCGCAAGAGCATCGCCTCGCTCGTGGACATCACCGAGCTCCGGAGGGCCGACGAGACGCTCAAGGTCCGTGGCCTGGAGCTTGAGAACAAGACCCGCGAGCTCGAGGAGCTCAACGCGGCGCTGCGGGTGCTGCTGAAGCGCCGCGAGGAGGACCGCAACGAGCTGGAGGAAAAGGTGCTGACCAACGTCAAGAAGCTCGTCCTGCCCTACATCGAGAAGCTCAAGAAGGGCCGTCCCGACCCCGTCGCGAGGACGAGCATCCTCATCCTCGAATCGAACCTCCGCGACATCATTGCACCCTTTTCGAGCAAGCTCTCCTCCCTGCACATGAACCTGACGCCGCGTGAGCTCCAGATCTCCAGCCTGATCAAGGAGGGCAAGACCACCAAGGAGATCGCCGAATTCCTCAACGTCACGCCCAGCGCCGTCAACATCTGCCGCCATCGCATCCGCCACAAGCTGGGCCTCAACAACCGCAAGATCAATCTCCAGACGTATCTCTCGCAGCTCCCCTGATATATTACATTTCATGTGATATTCGAGTAGTATTCTTCTAATATTGATTTTTCGTCGGTTTCGCCATACAGCGCATGCAGCCTTTGTAATTTGTTCCGGTTTCACGGCCGGGTTGCCACGGGGGATCCGATGGCGGAGAGGGCAACCCGGCATTCCAATCCCGGAATGGTTGCAGGGGCCGAAATCTTACCCGACCGCACCGACTCCGACCGGACAGCAGAACATGCACGGTTGAAGGGAGGGTATCGCCCTGCGGCGCTCGTTCGGGTCGAACGATAGAGAACGGGGACTTCCACTGCCCGTCTACTTGAACGGGGCCGGGCTCACGCCACCCGGCCCCGCCTCCTCATTCGCACCGCCATAAACGCGTTGTTCGCGTGCAGATTCAGATCTCAAACCGGAAGCATCGGGACGCGGGGACGTGCATCCTCCCGCCGGCGGAGGGCCCGTGACCCCGAGAGGCCGGCAGAAAAACGGAAACGACGGGTTGGCCGAAACAAACACAACCAGGAGGGACTGGACTATGGCAATCAAGAAGATTTGCGTGTTGGGAGCGGGACTGATGGGCAGCGGCATC
>CAYZKT010000136.1:0-7285 GCA_964478885.1 uncultured Syntrophaceae bacterium
GGATGTTGTCCGACGCGTCGCCCATGAGGCCGAGAAGCTCGGCCACCCGGTCGGGGCCGACGCCGAATCGCTCCTCGACACCGGCCGCGTCGTAGGTCTTGTCCTTCATCGTGTCGACCATGACGACCCCGCCCGAGACGAGCTGCATGAGATCCTTGTCGCCCGAGACGATGATCACCTGCACGCCCTCCGCCTCGAACCTCCGCGCCAGGGTTCCGATCACGTCGTCGGCCTCGATGCCCTCGATCTCCAGCAGGGGGATGCGGTAGGCGCGGACGAGGTCCTTGACCACGCCGATCTGGGGCTTCAGCTCGTCGGGCATGGGCTTGCGGTGGGCCTTGTAATCCTCGAAGGCCTCGTTGCGGAACGTGGGCCCCTTGGCGTCGAAGACCACGGCGATGTGCTCGGGCTTCCGGTCGCGCAGGAGCTTGGCGAGCATGTTGTTGAACCCGTAGACGGCGTTGGTCGGGAACCCGCGCGAGTTGGTCAGGCCCTGGATGGCGAAGAAAGCCCGGTAGACGTAGTTGCTGCCGTCGATGAGGTAGAGGGTGGTTTTCGGCTTTTCGGTCATGGGGAGATCCCTTCCGCCCCGCCGATGAGGCAGCTTTTCAGGCTGGTCAAAAATGCCCAGATGCAAGGCCCCCGACGTCCCGAGGATCGAGTGTACTATTGGGCGTACATGAGCGACGAGGGACAAGGGCAACGCCGCAGATGGGTATTTTTCACCAGCCTTTACAGCTCGAAGGAGGCGTTGATTTTAAAGGTCCTCACCGCGGGCATGCTGATCACGTCCTCGACGCCCGTTCTGCTGCGGATCTCTGCAAGTGAACGCTCGAGGGTCTCCTTGTCCGGCGCGATGAAGGTGAACCAGACGTTGTACTCGTGCCCGCGACGGTAGTTGTGGGTGACGCCGGGGTACCCGTTCACCACTTCCACGAAGTGCCGCATCTTCTCCTCCGGCACCTTCGCGGCGCACAGCGTGCTCGCGTAGCCGAGCCGGCGCGAGTCGAAGACGGCGCCGATCCGGCGGATGATCCCTTCGTCCTCGAGCTTCCGCACCCGCTCGATCACCTCGTCCCCGGTCAGGCCGAGTTCCTCCCCCACGGCATCGAAAGGCTCCGGCACCAGCGGGAAGCGCGTCTGGAGGATATTCAGGATCTTGCGATCCTTCTCGTCCATTTCGTCTGTCTCGTCTGTTTCGTCTATTTCGTCAAAAGAAAAGGCATTCGGACTCTCACGAGCCATGTGTTCAACATTTTTCTTTTTCCCCGGCCTGAAGCCTGGAGCCTGCAGCCTGTAGCCTCGAGCCCTTGGGCTCGTAGACGCACAGCGGCTCTTCGGCCAGGTAGTCGCCTGTTTTCTCGTAGGCCCGCGCCCGGCAGCCGCCGCAGACGGTGACGAACTCGCAGCGGCCGCACTTGCCGCCGTACTTTCGCAGGTCGCGCAGGTCGCGGAAGATCTTCGAGTCCCTCCAGATCTCCTCGAAAGGCTTGTCTTTCAACTGCCCGCAGTCGAGTTCGAGGTACCCGCAGGGCTGCGCCTGGCCCCGGTGGGAAATGAACACGAACGAGCTGCCGCCCAGGCAGCCCCGCGTCATGGCGTGCAGGGGGTTCTCGGGGACGGACTTCTCCACCCGCTCCTTTTTGCGCCGGTGGTAGATCCGGTAGAAGTGCGGCGCGCAGGTTGCCTTGAGCTGCATGGGGCACGACAGCCCCGCCTCGTAGAACCACTCCAGCGTCTTCTCGTACTCCTCGGCGGAGATGGCCTGGTGGGCCATTTCCTTGCCGCGGCCCGTGGGGACGAGCAGGAAGACGTGGTGCGCCGCGGCGCCCAGCTTCTGCGCGAGCGCGAGAAGATCCTCCACCTGGTCGAGGTTCATGCGGGTGATGGTCGTGTTGACCTGGAACTCGACGCCTGCGCGCTTCAGGGCCTCGATGCCCGCAAGCGCCCCCTCGAAGGCCCCCGGCACCTGCCGGAACGCGTCGTGCCGCGCGGCGTCGATGCCGTCGAGGCTGATGCTCACGCGACGGATCCCGGCCTCGCGGATCTTCCGTGCCGTGGCGTCGTCCACCAGGGTCCCGTTGGTGGCCATGACCATCCGCAGCCCCTTCGCGTCGCCGTAGGCCGCGATCTCGAAGATGTCGGGACGCAGAAGCGGCTCGCCCCCGGTGAGGATGATGACAGGTTGGCTGAAGGCGGCGATCTCGTCGAGCAGGCGCAGGCAGCGGGCCGTGTCCAGTTCCCCCTCGTACGGGCCGTGGACCGACGAGGCGCGGCAGTGGACGCAGGCGAGGTTGCAGCTGCGCGTCACCTCCCAGGCCACCATGCGCAGCGTCCCGGGAAGCACCATCCGGTCCCTGCCCTCGTGCGGCGATTTGCTTGCGTGTGGATGATGAGCCATTTTTTCTTCGACCCTGAACCCTGTACCCTGAACCCTGTACCCTGGACCCTTTACTTCTGCAGCAGCCTCGCCGCCTCCGGCGCGAAGTAGGTCAGGATGATGTCGGCCCCGGCGCGCTTGATGGCCGTGAGCGACTCCATCATGGCTCTCTCGCCGTCGAGCCATCCCATCTGGGCCGCCGCCTTGATCATGGCGAACTCGCCGCTCACGTTGTAGGCCGCGATGGGATGATCGAACTCCTCCCGGGCGCGCCGGATGATGTCAAGGTAGGGCAGCGCCGGCTTGACCATGATGATGTCGGCCCCCTCCTCGACGTCGAGCCCGATCTCGCGCATGGCCTCGTCGCTGTTGGCGGGGTCCATCTGGTAGCCCTTGCGGTCGCCGAACTGCGGGGCGCTCTCGGCGGCCTCGCGGAAGGGCCCGTAGAAGGAGGAGGCGTATTTGGCCGAGTAGGCCATGATCGGGGTGTTCTCGAAGCCCGCCTCGTCGAGGCCGTCGCGGATGGCCTCGATCTGCCCGTCCATCATCGCCGAGGGGGCCACGATGTCGGCGCCGGCCTTCGCCTGCGAGACGGCCGTCTCGGCCAGCATCTCCAGCGTGGCGTCGTTGTCCACGTCGCCGTCCTTGAGGCAGCCGCAGTGGCCGTGGCTGGTGTATTCGCAGAAGCACAGGTCGGCGATCACGAGGATGTCGGGAACCTTGTCCTTGATCGCCTTGACGGCCAGCTGGATGATCCCGTCCTTCCGGACGGCCCCCGAGGCCATCTCGTCCTTCTCGTCGGGGATGCCGAAGAGCAGCACGGCCGGGATGCCCAGGTCCTTCGACTGCTTCACTTCCTTGAGCAGATGGTCGACGGACATCTGGAAGTTGCCGGGCATGGAGTGGATGGGCTTCTTCACGCCCTTGCCCGGAACGACGAACAGCGGGTGGACGAGATCGTCGACGGAGAGCTTCGTCTCCCGGATGAGCCTTCGCAGATTCTCGTTTCGCCTCATGCGCCTCGGTCTGTATGCGGGGAAAAACATGGCTGCCTCCAATCGGGTCTGTTCAGTCTCTTCAGTCTATTCGGTCTGTTCCGTCGGTCAATTTCGTCAAATCCCCCCGGCCCCCCTTTACGAAAGGGGGGAGGCTTTTTTTGTCCCCCTTTGAAAAAGGGGGATGCAAGGGGGATTTTCTTGTGGCTCATTCACCGGTCACAGGTCACTGAGCACCGGTTACTTCTTCGAAATCTCCTCTTCCGTCAAATAGCACGCGGGGTCCGCCGCCCAGGCATCGCCCGTGACGGCCTCGGCCCGCGCCCGGAAGTTCCCGCCGCATACTTCGAGCCAGCGGCAGGTCGCGCAGCGGCCCTTCACGTGGGGCTTCTTGTCCTTCATCTTCGCGAGCAGTTCGTTCGACGTGTCGAGCCAGATCTCGCTGAAAGGCCTCTCCTTTATGTTTCCGAAGGAGTGGATCCGCCAGAACTGGTCGGGGTGGACCTCGCCGTCCCAGCTCACGCACCCGATCCCGTGCCCCGAGCTGTTGCCCTCGTTCATCATGAGCAGCTCCATCACCTCGGCGGCCCGCTCCGGGTCCTCGCGCAGCAGTCTCAAGTACACGTAGGGGCCGTCGGCGTGGTTGTCCACGGTGAGGACCTCCTTCTCGATGCCCCGGTCGAAGAGATCCTTCGTGCGCTCCATGATCAAATCAACCAGCTGCCTCGTCTCCCCGTGGGAGAGGTCCTCCTCGATCAGGGCCGAGCCCCGGCCCGAGTACACGAGGTGGTAGAAGCACACCCGGGGGATGTTCTCCTTCTCGATGAGGTCGAAGATGCCGGGGATTTCTTTCCAGTTCTTTCGGCTCACGGTGAAGCGGATGCCGACCTTGATGCCCGCGTCGCGGGCGTTGCGGATGCCGCGCATCGTCCTGTCGAAGGCCCCCTTCACGCCGCGGAAGCGGTCGTGAACCTCCCGCAGGCCGTCGAGGCTCACGCCGATGTAGGACAGGCCGATGTCGCTGAAGACCTTCGCGAGCTTCTTCGTGATGAGGGTGCCGTTGGTGGAGATGACCACGCGCATCTCCCTGTCGACGGCGTACCGTGCAAGTTCCGGCAGGTCGGGCCGCATGAGGGGCTCGCCCCCCGAGAGCAGCAGAACGGGCGAGCCGAAGGCGGCCAGGTCGTCGATGAGGCTCTTGCCCTGTTCCGTCGTCATCTCGTCGCTGTAGAGGACGTTCTGCGAACTCGAGTAGCAGTGGACGCACTTGAGGTTGCAGCGCCGGGTGACGTTCCAGACCACGACGGGCCGCTTGTCGCTGGAGAACTGCAGCAGGTGCGAGGGCAGTTTCGCCGAGTGTCGCCCGTAGCGCAGGACGTCTGCGGCCTCCACGGCGCCGCAGTAAAGTTTGGAAATACCGATCATCGGATAGGACTCTCTATGCTTTCTTTGAGGTATAGTATGCCACGAGCGCCGTCACCATGCCCGGGATTGTGAACGTTTCCTGGTAGATGTCCACCGCAAACCCCTGCTTTTTCGCCGCGGCGGCGGTGACGGGGCCGATGCAGGCGATGCGGACCTCTTCGGGCAGGGGCTTATCGTCCATTATCTTCCTAAAATTAACCACCGTCGAGGGGCTTGTAAAGGTGACGACGTCGACCCTTCCGGCATCGAGCAGGGCCTGCAGATCCTCCTTCCTGCTCTTGGAGCGCACCGTCCCATAGGCGGTGACCACGTCCACCTTGGCCCCCCTCTTCGCGAGGCCCTCGGGGATGACGTCCCTCGCCTCCGCGGCGCGGGGCAGCAGCACCCGCTTCCCCTGGAGGTCCACGCTCCCGAAAGCCCGGACCACCCCCTCGGAGATGTACTCGTCGGGCACGAGATCCACGCGGATCCCCATGCCCTCGACGGCCGCCGCCGTGGCGGGCCCGATCGTGCAGATGCGGATGCCCTTGAGATCCCGTATGTCCCCGCCCCTTTCGCGGAGCCTCGCGAAGAAATGCTTCACGCCGTTTGCGCTCGTGAAGACGATCCAGTCGTACCCGTCGAGGCCCTCAAGGGCCCGGTCCACGCCGTCCCAGCTCGCGGGCGGCGCGATGCGGATCGTGGGGAAGAGGATCGCCTGCGCCCCCTCGGCGGCAAGCAGCCGGGCGAACTCCCCCGCCTGCTCCTCGGGCCTGGTGACGACGATGCCCTTTCCGAACAGGGGCCTCGCCTCGAACCAGTCCAGCTTGGGCCGCAGCGCGACCACCTCGCCCACCACGAGGATGGACGGCGGCTTGAACCCCTGCTTCTTCGCCTTTGCCGCGATGTCGGCCAGCGTCCCCGTCAGCGTCTGCTGCTCGGGCGTCGTCCCCCAGCGGATCAGCGCCGCAGGCGTCCCGGGGGCCTTCCCGCCCTCGACGAGGTTTCGGGCGATGTTCGCGAGGTTCTTGACCCCCATGAGGAACACCAGGGTGCCGATCCCGGCGAGCGCCCTCCAGTCGATGTCGCTCTTGTTTTTCGTGGGGTCCTCGTGGCCCGTGACGAAGGCGACCGTCGAAGTGTAGCCCCGGTGCGTCAGCGGGATGCCCGCAAAGGCCGGCACCGCGATGGCCGACGTCACGCCCGGGACCACCTCGAAGGGGATCCCGGCCTCGTGCAGGACCTCGGCCTCCTCGCCGCCGCGGCCGAAGATGAACGGGTCCCCCCCCTTGAGGCGGGCCACGGTCAGGCCCTTCCGGGCCTCGTCGGCGAGGATGCGGTTGATCTCTCCCTGGGGGAGCGTGTGGTCGCCGCCCTTCTTGCCGACGTAGATGAGCCGCGCGTCCTTCCGGGCGCGGCGGAGGAAGTCCTCGTTGGCCAGGTAGTCGTAGACGACGACGTCGGCCTGCCCGATGCACTCGGCCCCGCGAAGCGTGATCAGCCCGGGGTCCCCGGGGCCCGCACCGATGATAAAGACCTTGCCTTTCTTGCTCACCCCATCACTCCCGTTTGCATCGCCATTGCTAGATGCTCGGTTCAGGCGCGAGGATCGAGGATTTCCGATCTGTCCCCGGACCTCGTTCCCCGGTCCTCGATCCTAGTGCGAAAGCCGCCTGTAGACCTCGTCAATGATCTGCCGTCCCCCGGCGGCCAGGATCCGCTCGGCCAGGATGCGGCCCATCTGCTCGGCCTCGGCGACGGGCCCGCGGACGCGGTCCTTGATGAGCATCCGGCCGTCGAGGCTCCCCACGAGCCCCGTCACGGTGATCGCGTCCTTCTCGATCGTCCCGTAGGCCGCCAGCGGCACCTGGCAGCCCGCGCCGAAGACGGCCAGGAAAGCCCGCTCGGCGCTCACCTCGGTGAACGTCTTCTCGTGGTTCAGGACGGAGACGATCTCCCCCACGTCCTCGCCCTTGCGCACCTCGACCCCGAGGGCCCCCTGCCCGATGGCGGGGGTCATGATCTCGGGGGGGATGAACTGCGAGGCGCGGTCCTGCCAGCCCATGCGCTTCAGGCCCGCCGCGGCCACGATGATCCCGTCGAGGTTGTCCCGTTCAATTTTTTTGATCCGCGTGTCCAGGTTGCCGCGGACGGGGACGATCTCCACGTCCAGGTAGATGTTCTTGAGCTGGCACCCCCGCCGCAGGGAGCCCGTCCCGATCCGCGCCCCCGAAGGGATCCTCTCGAGCTTGAAGTTCCCCTTGGAAATGAGGACGTCCCTCGGGTCCTCCCGCTCTAGCATGGCGGCGATCTCGAGGCCCTCCGGCAGGAGAGCCGGCACGTCCTTCATGCTGTGGACCGCGAGGTCGATGCGCCGCTCGAGCAGCGCCTCCTCGAGCTCCTTGACGAAGACGCCCTTGCCGCCGATCTGCGCCAGCGCCACGTCCTGCATCCGGTCGCCCGTCGTCTTGATGACGTGGACGTCCAGGGTGAGGCCCGGCCGGCG
>CAYZKT010000137.1:0-7264 GCA_964478885.1 uncultured Syntrophaceae bacterium
GGTGGTCACGGCGGCGTGGGTGCGGATGAAGTGCCTCTTCGGCTGCCCCTACCGGCACAGCCACTGCTGCCCCCCGACAACCCCCACCCCGGAGGAGACCCGGAAGGTGCTCGACTGCTACAAGCGGGCCATCCTCTTCCACATCGAGGCCCCCCGGACGCCCGAGCGCGGCAAGCGCAACATCGCTCTCTTCGACATGCTCGTGAAGATGGAAGGGGAGATCTTCAAGGACGGCCACTACAAATCGTTCGTGTACCTGGCGGGCCCCTGCCCCGTCTGCAAGGAGTGCGCGAAGGTCAAGGACCAGCCCTGCGTGCTGCCCGGCAAGGCGCGGCCCTCCATGGAGTCCTGCGGCATCGACGTGTTCCAGACGGCGCGCAACAACGGCTTCTTCATCGAGACGCTGAAGGAGAAGACGGAGACGCAGAACCTGTACTGCCTGATGCTGGTCGACTAGTGTCGTGTCTCAGAAGTTCATTTACAATGATTGTCAAGCCAGCTTTTTGCTGAGTCTAAAATAATCGTCATTGCGAGCGAAGCGCGGCAATCCTCCGTTGAGAGAATATTCTTTAAGATTTCTCAATCGTAGATCGCCACGTCGGCTGCGCCTCCTCGCGATGACCGGTTTGAATGAAGTGCAATCCCGCCCGGACACTTATTGAATGTATTTCCGGGACAGGACACTGGCAGGCTGTTGACCGGGGGCTGTCCCCTTTTTTTCAGTCGGTGTCCCTGGAGCCGGGCCACCCCGTGCCGCTGATCGTGAGGCGCCCGCCGCCGCCCATGAGCTGGAAGAATCTCTTCAGCTCGGCGGAGGCATTCTCGATGACCAGCTCGCCGCCGATCGCCCGCAGCCAGTTGTACAGCGCGAGGATCGTCTCGAGGCCCATGGGGTCGATCGCCTGCACGCGGGCGAGATCCAGCACAAGCCTCTCCGTCCTGTGCCCGGACCAGCTCTGGAATTCCCTCCGCAGGGCCTGCGCCTCGTCGCTCACGAGATCCTGCCCCGGGGTCACGTAGATGGTCCTGATGGCCTCGTTGCGCCAGATGAGCATCAGCGCCTCTCCCCGTCCGGCCGTGTCGAGACGCCGCGGGGAACGCCCGGCGACCCGGGCTCGGGCCCCTGCGCCGGCGCGGCCACGGCAGACGGACGGCGATTGACGAAAACGACGGCAAACCGCCCGGGTTCGGACCGCACGACCCTTCCGTGAAACGTGTGGCGCGGGTCGACGAAGGCCTCCAGCGGGTCCGTCTGCAGGAAAAACACGAGACGGACCTCCGTTCCGGCGGCCGGGCCGCGATCGGCGCGCAGCAGCGCCCCGCCGGCGCAGACGTTCTCCGTCCTGAGCAGGAACACCCGGTTCCCCCCTCGCCCCCCCGTCTCCAGGACGGCTACAGGGAGATTCAGATCGTAGCGTTTGTACTTTCTCATCGCGGTTTCCGAACGGCGATCGGTCTGCCGGCCCGGACAGGATCGAGGACCCTCCCCTTCCATGTCCCGGGCACACACCGCCTCGGGGAGCTTACCCGCCGGGGCGAACAGGGGCAATACGGGCAGAGTACGCAAAGACTACGGGAAAAGTTGCGTAACGGGGCTCAGGAAAGGCTGTAGAGGTAGGAGCGCAGGTTGACGTTCTTGCTCTTCAGGCCGAGCTTCTTGCGGATCCGGTCCCGGTAGTATTCGACGGTTCGGGGCGAGAGGTTGAGCAAGCTTCCTATTTCCTTCGTGGTTTTGTCATCCTTGATGAATTCCACGATCCGCATCTCGATGGGCGTGAGGGAGGCCTGCGCCAGGCCCGCCGCCGCGCCGGACGCGGAAAACACCTTCCGGACATTCATCTCGACCACATCGACGTAGGCGGCCTGGCGGGGGGTGAGACCCGTTTTCCGGAGCTTCTCGAGGCTCGGCATGATGAGCTTCCGGAAGTTCGCCAGGAACTGCTCCTCCAGTTCCCGCCGGTCCTCGTCGCGGTGGCGCAGCAGGACCTTGAGGGCCACGTTGACCTCTTCGAGCCGCTGGGCGCGTTCCCTCGACTCCGTCACGTCGCGGGCCACGCCCAGCAGGGCATGGACCTCGCCGCCGCCGTCCTTCAGCGGGACGAGGGTGACGTTGTGCCAGGCGGGCCGCCCCCCCTTGCCCATCAGGTACTGGCCCTCGACAAAGAGAGGCTCCCCGGTGGCGAAGACGGTATCGTTGGCCTCCTTCTGCCTTCCCAGCATCTCGGGGGGCACATCGAGGCTCGCGCGGGGCCGGCCGATCAGCTCCGCCGGCCTTTTCCCCGTGACGGTCTCCGAGGCGCCGTTGACGTAGACGAAACGGTCGTCGCGGTCGAGCACGAAGATGAAGTCGCGGGAGGCCTCGGCCAGCCGGCGGTATCGCTCCTCGCTGGCCAGGAGCGCTTCCTCGGCCCGCCTTTCTTCCGTGACGTCCAGGGCGATCGCCCCCAGAAGCGGGGGCTTCCCCTCGCGGCCGATGGGGAACTTGCGGGTCTCGAAGATGCGCGTCTCGCCCGACTTGACGGGGATCGCCTCCTCGATCAGGACGGGCTTGCCCCCCTCGATGACCCCCCGGTCCTGTTCCATGATCTTCGCCGCGACCTCCCCAGGCAGGTTCTCCAGGGCGTTGCGGCCGATCCAGTCCTCCGAACCCATCAGCTCGTTCATGGCGCGGTTCGTGAAGAGAATCCGGCTCCTTTCGTCCTTGATGAACGCCAGGGCAGGCAGGTGCGACATGAAGGTCCGGAAGCGCTCCTCCGAGTCCTGCAAGTCCGTCAGGGCCTGGCGATGCGCGGTGATGTCCCGGAAACTGCCGCGCAGGCCCACGTACTGCTCCTGCGCGTCGTGGACCTGCCTCACGGCGTGCTCGACCCAGCAGTCGCGGCCGTTGCGGCAGGTCAGGCGCAGCTTCAGGCGCACGGGCTCTTCCGCGCGGGACGCCCCATGCAGGTGCTCCTCGAACGCTTCGCGGTCGGACGGGTGGACGATCTCCTCCAGCAGGCGGGGCCTGGCGAGAAACTCCTCGGGCGCGTAGCCCGTCATGCGCGCGCATGACGGGGACACGTAGGAGAACCCGTCGTTCTCCCGGATGTATTCCCAGCTGAATGAGCTGTCGGCGATGAGTTTGTACATGTTTTGCGGCCTGCGGACAACCCTCAAGGTTACTGCGCCATCCATACCGCATGCCGGTCAACAATTCAACATAAATCTAAGATTATCGGACACTTGAAAAATAAATTTTCCGGGGCGGCGTTTACCGGGTCAGGTGGGGTCATTGGGTTGTTACGCAGAAGTCTCGGGACAATCACCGTCGGGTGGGGGAAAAATCACAAAACATTCCTTTCCCCTCCCCGGGACAGGGAGGGGCTGAACAGGGTTCACGCGTCCCCGCACCGGTCACGGCATCGTGTGGACGAGCTCGCCGGGCTCATGAAGATAGGTCTCCCGGATCCGATCCCTGTCCGATCGTTCCCGTGTCAGCCGCTGCGACCCTTCCGGCGGGGCGCCTCGCTCCCAAGACCTCGTGTAGGCATCCCACAATGTTTTCCAGAACTGCAGGATCTTCTCCGTGCTTTTCATGGACGAACACCTCCCTTCTCCTCCGCGAAACTGCGCCGGCACCCCATCGGGCCGTGGAGAGACGCCGGGGGGGCCCTATCGTCAGGTCGCCGGCACCAGCCTTGCGCAGCTCTCGTTGATGAAGAACAGCCTCGTGAAGTAGGACTTCAGGGACTCGTCCTTCCTGGCGCACTCCTCGCACTTGCTCTCGGCGTTGAGCTTCAAGGTCATCCGCCCGCATTCTGCACACTTCAACGTCATGGCGACACCTCCTCGGGCCGGCAGTTGCACTTGCCTTCGCGGGATGGAAGCCGGTCTCGGATGGAACGGGAATGGTAAACGCAAACAACGAAACGCAGCTGGAGGGATCCTGCCGTGGAATGAATGTTTGATCGTCCGCCGGTCTCTCTATACTTAATGTACGCCGCAGGCGGGAAAAGACAAGGGGCTCGCAGACGGAGACGGGCGGGGCGATCCGCGGGCGCCCCTTTCAGCGGGCCGGGCAGAGGGCGGGGCGGATGGCGAAATCGACGGCGGCCCGGGCGATGAGGAGACATGCCGGGATTCGACGTCGCGGGTTGACGGCCATGCGGATGCGACCCGTCATTCTTCGAAGGCCTGCAGGAATCTCTTCTCGCCCTCGTCGGTTCCGATCAGGATCAGCTCGGCGCCTTTCCGGATCGGCGTCTGCGGATCGGGGTTGATCGACAGGACGTCGCCGTCCCGGATCGCGACGACGGAGCAATCCGTCACCTCGCGGATCCTCGAGCCGGCCAGGTTCTTTCCGACGAGCGACTCCGGGGCCTTCAGGCGGAAGATGTTGAGCCCCTCGGCCAGCATGGACGTGTCCTCGTTGATCAGGTAGTTGTAGATGGCGTCGGCCCCGAGGGTGGCCAGGGACATGACGAAGTCGGCCCCGGCGCGGTGCAGCGTCGAGACGTTGCGCTCCAGGTTGGCGCGGCTGAGAATCTGCATGTCCGGCCGCAGGCTCCGGAGGTACTTGGTGAGGTAGATGTTCGTGGCGTCGTCGTGGGTGGTGATCAGGGCCGCGGGGGCCTTCTCGATCCAGGCCCGCTGCAGCGTGCGGATGTCGGCGGCGTCCCCGA
Organism: uncultured Syntrophaceae bacterium; assembly: GCA_964478885.1. GTDB lineage: Bacteria > Desulfobacterota > Syntrophia > Syntrophales > UBA2192 > UBA2192. Next base: position 4,662 of record CAYZKT010000137.1, read on the forward strand.
CGACGTAGTGCTTCTCGTCCTGCAGCCGCTTGGGGTTCTTCTCGATCACCAGGTAGGGGCTCTCCCGCTCCTTGAATCTCCGGGCGATGGTGTCGCCCACGCGGCCGCTGCCGACGATCAGGATCGGGTCCAGGGTGAGCTTGCAGAGGTGGTAGAAGGAGTAGACCTCGTCGTAGGCCGCCAGGTTCTCCTCGGAGCCCGCCAGCACGAGCACGGTGGTCCGCTCGATCCGGGTGTCGGCGTGGGGGACGGCGAAACGGCCCCGGTCCCAGATGCCCACGACGTTGACCCCGAAGTTCTCGCGCAGCCGGCTTTCGGCCAGCGTCTTGCCCACCAGGGGGGTGCCCATGGCGGCGAACTCGGCGATGATGAGATGGTCGAAGCGGCTGATGATGTTGGCCCGGCAGTCGCCGCCCACGGTCCACGCCGCCAGGGAGCGTCCCAGGATCTCGTAGAGCAGCAGCACCTTCGTGCTGCCCGCCATCTGCAGGATGTCCTCGGAGTACGGCGAATCGGCGGTGGTGAGGATGGGGACCCGCTCGCTGAGCTCCCGGACGGTGAAGGCGATGTTCGTGTTGATCTCGTCGCGGTTGGTGGCGGCCACGAGCGCCGCCCGATCGGCGCGCAGCCTGCGGTAGGTGTCCGGGTCGTCGATGTCCCCCACGGCCACCTTGACGCCCATGTCGTAGAGCTCCAGGGCCCGCTTGAAATCGCTCTCGATGAGGACGTAGTCGATCCGGTGGCCGTCGAGCTTCTTGATGAGGGCCATGGTGACCGGGTCGTAGCCGGTGAGGATCACGTGGCCGCGGGTCTCCGGCGGAAGTTCGCGGGGGGCGCGCTTGCGGGACTCGGCCTCGATCCAGGGGGCGTAGAAGAACTTGATGAACATGAAGGGCAGCAGGGTGAGCAGGAAGATCATTCCCGAGAGCAGCACCACGATGGAAAAGACCCTGCCCGGGTCGGTCTCGAAGGTGATGTCGCCGAACCCCAGGGTGGACATGACCGTGAGGGTCCAGTACACGCCGGTCAGCCACGTGTGGTCCTTGCCCTCGGCGGCCATGATGAAGTGGAAGAGAACGCTGTAGACGGTGACGAGGAGCGACAGGGCGAGGAGGAACTTGAGCAGCTGGCGGACGTTGCGCTTCGTGCTCTCCCGCTGGAAGAAATAGCTGATGACGGCCGGGTTGTACTTCATGGCATCCCTTTTCCCGCGCGGCGGTTCGCGTCCCCGAGGCGGGCGGACGCGGGGGTCATCACAGGATGACGCAGAACAGGGTAGCAGACGGCACCGTGCCGTGACAAGGGCGATCTTGCCGCCGCGGCTCGACGCCCCGGGGGGATGGGGGGAGCGGGGCTTGCCTTTTCCCGTTCCGGTCACAGGAGAGAGGCGCCGGTACCGGGGGTCTGAGACGGGGTCAGGGTCTTTGGGAAGGCAAGCCCCGCTTTTTCATCGAATGAAGAGAACCGTTTCGTCCTGCGCTCTTTTCGCTATCCCCGCAGCATCGTCGAGGGGAGCCACAGGATGATCTGCGGGAAGATGATCACCAGGACCAGGCCGATGAGATCGAGGATCATGAAGGGCCAGGCGCCGATGAGGATGTCCTTCAGGGTCACGTCCGGCGGTGCGATGCTCTTGATGATGAACAGGTTCAACCCCAGGGGCGGGGTGATCTGCGCCAGCTCCATGTTCACCACGAACATCACGCCGAACCAGACGGGGTCGAACCCCAGGGCCTTGATGACGGGCACGAGGATCGGGATCGTCACCAGCAGGATCCCCGCCGGGTCCATGATGCAGCCCAGGAAAATGAGCAGGAGGTTGATGCCGAGGATCACGAGGTACGGGGAGGCCGACTGGGCGACGAGCCACTCCGAGAACTGCTGCGGCAGCTGCAGGAACGACAGGACGTAGCCGAACACCGTGGCGGCCACCAGGATCCACCCGATGAAGCAGGTGATGCGGCAGGTGCTCAGGAAGGCCCCCCTGAGGGCCGCCCAGGTGAGCCTGCGGTAGGCGAACCCGATCGCCAGGGCAAGGAAGCAGCCCACGCCGGCGATCTCCGAGGGCGTGGCGATGCCGAAGTAGATGGCCGCCAGCATGGCCGCCGCGAGGAAGAGGATGGCCCAGACCTTGTAGAGCGACCGCCAGCGGTCGGCCCAGCTCACGTCCTGCGCAAGCGGGGCCAGGTCCGGCCGCAGGGCGCACCGGATGACGATGAAGGCGATGAACATGCCGCTGAGCATGAGCCCGGGGATCACCCCGCCCATGAAGAGCTGCCCGATGGACTCCTCGACGAGGGTGCCGTAGATGATCATGTAGATGCTCGGCGGAATGAGCGCGCCGAGAGCGCCCCCGGCGGCGATGGAGCCGCAGGAGAGCCGCTTGTCGTAGCCCCGGTTCGTCATCTCGGGCACGGCGATGCTCCCCACGGCGGCCGCCGTGGCCGTGCTCGCCCCGCAGACGGAGGCGAAGAGAGTGCAGGTCAGCTGGGCGGCCACCGCCAGCCCTCCCGGGAGCCGCGAGGTCCACTTCGAGAGCATGTCGAAGGCGTCGGTGCTCACCCCGGAGTGCAGGATGACCTCGGCCATGAAGATGAACAGCG
>CAYZKT010000138.1:0-7215 GCA_964478885.1 uncultured Syntrophaceae bacterium
CAGGGAGAGCCCCAGGCGAAGCAGCACGGCGAAGGCGGCCACCTTGGGCGCCACGGAGATGTAGGCGGCCACCGGCACCGGGGCCCCCTCATAGGCGTCGGGGGCCCACATGTGGAAGGGCACCGCGGCGATCTTGAACCCAACCCCCGCGGTCACGAGGGCCAGGCCCGCGAAGGCCAGCGACGGCTGCCCGAGGGGCCGCGACAGCGCAGAGAAGCCCGTGGTCCCCGTCGCGCCGTAGTAGAGGGCCAGACCCAGCAGGAAGAGGGCCGACGCGAAGCTCCCGAGGAGGAAGTACTTCACCGCCGCCTCCATCCCGTCGCGGGCCGCCCGGTCGGAACCGACCAGGACGTAGAGGGGCAGCGCCAGGGTCTCGAGACCCAGGAAGAGCACGAGCAGGTCCCGGCTCGCAGCCATGACGTGCATGCCGATCAGGGCGAACAGGGCAAGCCCGTAGACCTCCCCGCCCTCCTGCTCCCCGGAGGTTCCGTCACGGGAAAGCACGATGGCCGCAAGGGCCGCCAGGTCCATCAGGGCCAGGAAGATCAGGGTCGCGTCGTCCTTCACGATCAATCCGTCGAAGCCCGTCATGCCGGCCCCCATGAACAGCAGCGGGGTCGACGCCAGAGAGACGGCAACGGCTCCGGCCCCGCAGGCCGCGGCCCTGCGGCGGCCGGCCTCGCCGGAAAAGAGGAGAATCCCCGCAGCCGCCGCAAGCAGGACGATCTCCGGCAGCAGGCTCACGAGGTTAACGTCGGGGATGCTGAAGGCCATGGGTCCCTCCCTCCGCAAGGATTTTCACGTCCGCCGCCGGCACGGCCTCGCGGGAAGGGGCCTGCGCCGAAACGGCCATGATCCGCTGCGCCGCGGGCTCGAGGCGGTCCGTCAGGCTCGCCGGGAAGAGGCCGATGAAGAACATGGCCAGCACGATGGGCGTCATGACGATCTTCTCCCGCAGCGAGAAGTCCCCGAAACCGGTCCGTTCCGGCGAGCGGTCCGTCTCGAAGAGCACGCGCTGGGTCATCCAGAGCAGGTAGATGGCCCCCAGAACGACCGAGGTGGCGGCCAGGGCCCCGAGCCACCAGGCGTACCGGAAGCTCCCCAGCAGCAGCAGGAACTCGCCCACGAACCCGTTGAGCCCCGGCAGCCCCACGGAAGACAGCATGGTGATGACGAAGAAGGTCGCCAGCACGGGCGTGCGTCCTGCCAGCCCCCCGAGGCGGTCGAGGTCCCGCGTCTTCTTGCGCTCGTAGAGGGCCCCCACCAGGATGAAGAGCGCCCCCGTGCTGAGGCCGTGGTTGAGCATCTGGACGATGCCACCCTTCAGACCCGCCAGGTTCAGGCAGAAGACGCCCACGACGATGAGCCCCATGTGGCTCACGCTGGAGTAGGCCACCAGCCTTTTCAGGTCCTTCTGGGCGAAAGCCACGAGCGCCCCGTAGACGACGCCGATGAGCCCCAGGGTCATGACGGCGGGCGTGAAGAAGGCCGTCGCCTCGGGGAAGAGGGGGAAGCAGAAGCGCAGGATGCCGTAGACGCCCATCTTGAGGAGCACCCCTGCGAGCAGGACGCTCCCCGCCGTGGGGGCCTCCACGTGGGCGTCGGGCAGCCAGGTGTGGAGGGGGAAGAGGGGCACCTTGACGGCGAAAGCGACGAAAAAGGCGGCAAAGAGACAGTGCTGGTGCGACGCGGGCACGCGGAGGGCCATCCAGCGGGTGATGTCGAAGCTCGGGGCGCCTCCCTGCGACTGGGCAAGAAAGGCCATGACGATGAAGCCCACGAGCAAAAAGAGACTCCCCGCCACGGTGTAGAGGATGAACTTGAGGGCCGCGTAGCGCCGGTTTTCGCTTCCCCAGATGCCGATGATGAGGAACATGGGGATGAGCATGGCCTCCCAGAAGACGTAGAAGAGGATCGCGTCCAGGGCCACGAAGACCCCCAGCATCCCCGCCTCGAGGACGAGGAAGCAGACGAAGTAGGCCTTTACCTTCTGTCCGACGCTCTCCCACGACACGAGAACGGCCGCCAGCGACAGAAAGCCCGTCAGCGGCAGCAGGAAGAGCGAAAGCCCGTCGATCCCGAGGTGCCAGGCGATCCCCAGCGCGCCGACCCAGGGGCGATACTCGACGAACTGGAACCCCGGCTCCCCTGTCCGGAAGAGGAACAGGGGGACCAGTGTTGCGAGAAACGTCGCGAGCGCGGCGCCGAGCGCCACGGCGCGAGCCCGCCGCTCGTCCAGCGCGAGCACCAGGGCGCTTCCCGCCAGGGGAAGGGCGATCAGGACAGACAGCAGGGGGAAGTCGTTTGTCGTCATCTCAGAGACCTCCGGCGAAAAAGACGGTAAGGACAATCAGGGCGAAGGCCCCGGCGATGAGCGAGACGGCGTAGTGCCTCAGCTCGCCCGTCTGCAGCCCCGCCGCGATCCGGCCCAGGCCCATGGAGAGGGATCCCAGGCCGTTGACGGCGCCGTCGATGACGCGCGTGTCGACGATGGCCGCGAAAAACCGGGCGCCCGCCTTCAGGGGCCGGACGAACAGAAATTCGTTGAGCCGGTCGATGCCGAAGCCGCCGGCCAGGACGGCCGGGTCCGCGGGGCGGCGCGCCTTCGTGAAAAGCCGGATCGCACCGGCCAGCACCGCGAGGACGGCCAGGGACTGCAGGACCGTGAGGGCCACCTCGAGGGTGTGCGACGCGGCCGCTGCGGGCGCCGCGCCGGGCATTCCCAGGAGCCGGGAAAAGAACGTGTCCTGCGTGAAGAGCGGCAGCCCCGGGATCCCCGCGAGCAGCGCGAAGACGGCCAGGACAGCCAGGGGGACCACGATGACGGGCCCCGGCCGGTGAGGGCGCCCCTCGGCGCGCCGAACGCCGAGAAAGGCCGAGAGGAGCTTTGCCGAGTAAAGGGCCGTCACGAGGGCGCCGCCGAAGGCGGCCAGCCAGAAGAAGACCCCGTAGCGCTCGAAGCCCCCCCAGAGGATGGCGTCCTTGCTCACGAACCCCGACAGGGGAAAGATCCCCGCCAGGGCCATGAGCCCCGCGATGAACGTGACGGAGACGGCCGGCAGGTCCTTCATGATGCCCCCCATCCGCGAGAGGTCCTGCTCGCCGTCGAGGGCGTGGATCACGGCCCCGGCCGCGAGAAAGAGGAGCCCCTTGAAGATGCCGTGGGTCAGAAGGTGGAACATGCCGGCGGCCCAGAGGCCGCATCCGAGGGCCACGAACATGTAGCCGATCTGGCTCACCGTCGAGTAGGCGAGCACCCGCTTGATGTCGCGCTGGCCCAGGGCGGAAAACGACGCGTAGAGCGCCGTGACGAGCCCCACGGCGGCTATGACGGGCAGCACCGCGGGGGCCTTCTCGATCAAGGGCGCCATGCGGCACATGAGGTACACGCCGGCGTTGACCATGGTGGCCGCGTGGATCAGGGCCGAGACCGGCGTGGGGCCCTCCATGGCGTCGGGCAGCCAGACGTGGAGCGGGAACTGGGCCGATTTGCCCATGGCCCCCATGAAGAGCAGCAGGGCGACGGCGGCGACGACACCCTCGGAGACGGCGGGTCCTTCCGCCACTAAGCGGGCGAGGTCCCCGTAGTTCACCGTCCCGAAGGTCACGGCGGCCAGCAGGGTCCCCAGGAGAAACCCGTAGTCGCCGATGCGGTTGACGACGAAGGCCTTGCGGCCGGCGTCGCAGGCCGCGGTCTTCTCGTGCCAGAACCCGATGAGCAGGTACGAGCACAACCCCACGCCCTCCCAGCCGACGAAGGTGACGACCAGGTTGTCGGCCAGCACGAGGACGAGCATGAAGAAGACGAAGAGGTTGAGGCAGACGAAGAAGCGGCGGTACCCGGCATCGCCCTTCATGTAGTCGGCCGAGTAGAGGTGGATGAGAAACCCCACGACGAGGACGACCATGACCATGACCATGGCGAGGCGGTCGAGCACGAAGCCCGTCTCGATGCGGAGCGCCCCGTCGGTAAGCCACCGCCAGAGCGTGACGGAGAACGCCCGGTCTGCCGGGCCGGCAAGCATCTCCGCCAGCAGGGCGAGGGCCGCCGCCAGCGCGAGACCCACGGAGCCGACGGCGACGGCGGCGATGCCTTTTTCGCGCCACCGGGCGCCGAGAAGGCCGTTGGCGAGGGCCCCCAGGGCGGGCAGGGCGGGCAGGATCCAGATCGATTCGGACAGCATGGCGCTTACCCTTTCAGGACGTTGATCCGGCTCATGTCGAGGGTGCCGAGGAGCCGGTAAAGGGCCACGAGGATGGCAAGCCCCACGGCGGCCTCCGCGGCGGCCACCGTCATGATCATGAAGACGAAGACCTGCCCCTCCGTGCCGTACAGGTATCGGGAGAACCCGGCGAGGATCAGGTTCACGGCGTTGAGCATGAGTTCCACGCACAGCAGCAGCACGAGGGTGTTGGAGCGGATGAAGAACCCCGCCGCCCCGATAGCGAAGAGGACGATCCCCAATCCGACGACGTGTTCCAGGCTCATGAGGGCCTCCTTTTTTTCGTCCGGCTGATGAAAATGGCCCCCACGGCCGCAGCCAGGAGCAGCACGGAGGTCAGCTCGAAGACGAGCAGGTGCCGGCCGAAGAGATCGAGCGCGATCTCGGCGACGCCGGGCGCGGGGCGAAGACCGCCTGCCGGGGGCGCGGGCGAAAAGCTCTTCCAGGCCCCCCAGGCCGCGGCCGCCGTGAGCCCGACCCCGGCAGCGCCCGCTGCCGCTGCGCGGGCCGAAGGCCTCCCGCGGGCAACGGTCCCCTTGAGATCGAGGAGCATCACGACGAACAGGAAGAGCACGAGGACGGCCCCGATATAGACGATGACCTGGAAGAGGGCCACCACGGGCGCCCCCATGAGGGCATAGAGGCCCGCCGTGGCCAGCATGGCCGCAAGCAGCGACATGACGCTGCCCACGGGGCTTCGCAGGGCGACGACCCCCAGGGCGGAGGCGACGGCGGCGGCGGCGAGCACCCAGAAGAGGATCGTCTCGATCATCGATTTCCCTCCCCCACCCGGCCCGGCGCGGCCAGCAGGCGCCCCGCGTCGCAGACGAGGGGGTCGCGGCCGGCGGCGGCCAGTTCGTACTCGGCGCTCATGACGATGGCCTCCACGGGGCAGGCCTCGACGCAGAGACCGCAGAAGGAGCAGCGGTTGAGGTCGAGCCGGTAGCGGGCCAGGGACCGGACGCCCTCGGGACCCGTTTCGGCCGTGACGGCGATGCAGAGGCTCGGGCAGATCTTCTCGCAGAGGCCGCAGGCCACGCAGCGCGGTGTGCCGTCCTCGCGGGCGACAAGCGCCGGCCGTCCCCGGAAACGCTCCGGAACGGGCCGCTTCTCGTCGGGGTACTGCACCGTGACGGGCGGGCGAAAAAACATTTTTAGGGTCAGGGCCAATCCCTTCAGCAGGGCCTTGCTCATGTCAGTTCCTCACGAGAGGGTTACGGTCAGCGCCGCCGTCGCCATCAGGTTCGCGAAGGCAAGCGGCAGCAGCACCTTCCAGGAAAACCCCATCAGCTGGTCGTAGCGGATGCGGGGAAAGGTGGCCCGCACCCAGATGAACAGCGCAAAGACGAAGAACACCTTGACGAGCAGCCACAGGGGCGCCGGCAGCAACGGCCCGTTCCAGCCGCCCAGGAAGAAGAGGCTCACCAGGCACGAGGCCAGCAGGATGTGGGCGTACTCGGCCATGTAGAAGAGCCCGAACTTCATGGAGGAATACTCCGTCTGGTAGCCGGCGACCAGTTCGTTCTCGCACTCCAGCAGGTCGAAGGGCGTGCGGTTGGTCTCCGCAGAGATGCAGACGAGGAACAGGAGGAACCCCAGGGGCTGCTTGACAATGAACCAGAGCCCCTCCTGGGCCTTCACGATCTCGACGAGGCTCATGGAGCCGGCGAGGATCAGCACGCCCACGACGGACAGCGCCAGCGGGATCTCGTAGCTGATCATCTGGGCGGCGGCCCGCAGCCCGCCCAGCAGCGAGTATTTGTTGTTCGACGACCAGCCGGCCAGCAGGATGCCGTAGACGCCCAGGGAGGACAGGGCCAGGAGGTACAGGACGGCAACGGGCATGTCCGCCACGACAATCGCCGGCGAGGCGGGCACGACGGCAAAGCAGGCCAGCACCGACACAAGCGCGATAGCCGGCGCCAGGATGAACCAGAAGCGGTTCGCGTGGGAGACGGTCATGTCCTCCTTGAAGAAGAGCTTGATCCCGTCGGCGATCGGCTGCAGCAGGCCCCCGGGGCCCACGCGGTTCGGGCCCAGACGGATCTGGAAGAAGCCCAGGAAGCGCCGCTCCATCAGGGTCATGTAGGCCACGAGGCCCATGACGGCCGAAAAGATGAGGACGATCCGCAGCGCGCCCCACAGGAAATCCGTTGTTGTCATGGTTCGACCCTCGCAATGGCCGCCGGCACGGCGGCCGGCCCCGTTCGGATGAGAGACAGCCCTGCGACGCTGCCCGCCGCGTGGCGCAGGAGGAGCCGGTTGCACGGCACGGCCGCGTCTCGCTCCGCCTCGGCCCGGGCGGTGCCGAAGGGGGTCCGCACCTCCACGATCTCACGCTCCGCAAGCTCCAGGCGCTCGAAGTCCCCGACGCTCATCACGACCTGGAGCCCCCGGCGCAGTTCCGCCAGATCGGGGCTTAGCCTCGACAGGATCGCGTCGCCGAAAAGCGAGGGGACCGCCTCGAGAAGGAAAGGCATCCCCTGCACGTCGACTTCCGGCAAGGTGGCAGGCAAGGAGGCCGTCGGTTTCGTTGTCTCAGGCGAAGGGGGGATGTGGGGGGCGGCTTTGCCGCCGAGTGCCGCGGCCAGGTCCCGGAGGATCTCCCCGTCCGGCCGGCATCGTTTGAAGGGACGCAGCACGGGACGGAGGAGGCGCTCCTCCCCCATAAGCGACAGGACCGACCCGCGCTTCTCGTGGAGGAGGGCCGCGGGCAGGACCGCGTGCGCAAGGCCGGTGACGGCCGTCTCGAAGGGCCCCTGGCAGACGATGCAGTCGAGCCGCTCCAGGGCCACGCGCACCCGCTGCGGGTCCGGCATGCCTTCGAGGGGATCCTCCCCCAGGAGGTAGAGCGCGCGGATCCGGCCGGCTTCGATCGCGTCGATGAGCGACAGCCCGTCGACGGCCTCTTCGTCGGAGACGAAGCCCGCACCGAGAACGGCGCCGGCGCTGTTGACCTGCCCGCCCAGGGGCACGACGGCCCGGACCCGGT
>CAYZKT010000139.1:0-7206 GCA_964478885.1 uncultured Syntrophaceae bacterium
ATCGTCCTGCTCAACAACGGCTACCTCGGCATGGTCCGCCAGTGGCAGGAGCTCTTCTACGAGAAGCGCTACTCCAACACGGACATGACCTTCCAGCCCGACTTCGTGAAGGTGGCCGAGGCCTACGGCTGGCAGGCCCTGCGGGCCACGAAGCCCGGGGAGATCAAGACCGTCCTCGAGCAGGGGCTCTTCACCGACCGGCCATGCCTCATGGACTTCCAGGTGTCCCGCGAGGAGTGCGTCTACCCCATGGTGAGACCGGGGGCCTCCATCAGCGAGATGACGCTGGGAACGCGGGAGATGACGAACTAGGGCCGGAGGCCCTGGCATAGGGCTTGAGGCTAAAGGCTTAAGGCAGAACGAATCCGGGTTCCTGCCCCTACGCCATAAGCCTTAAGCCATTTGCCGAAGCCAGTGCAGCGAAAAGCGACAGACCGGCGATGCGCAGCTGACAGGTTGCGGCCGGACGAATATCTCAATCAAAGGAAGGCGCGGCATCATGGAAAAGAAGGAAAACGTCATATCCCTGCTCGTCAACAACAAGCCCGACGTCCTGGCGCGGGTGGCGGGGACCCTCGGCGGCAAGGGGTACAACATCGAGACGCTCTGCGTGGACGTCACGATCAACCCCGACGTCTCCAAGATCATCCTGACCACGATCGGCACCAAGGCGACGGTGCAGAAGATCGAGGCGCAGCTCGCCCGGCTCATCGACGTCATCAAGGTGGAGAACCTCACCGACGTGGAAACGGTCAAGCGGGAGCTGGTGCTCATCCGCATGAGCCTCACGGCGGACAACAAGAACGAACTGATCCGGAGAATCAACCAGCTCAACTGCAAGATCCTGACCTTCAACTCGGACCACTGCGTCCTGGAGTTCAGGGGAAGCAAGGCGGAAGTCGACAAGGTCCTGGAGACCCTGAAGCCCCTGGGCATCGACGACATCGCCCGGACGGGCATCGCAGCGCTGGAACGCAAGAACTGAGAATCCGTGGCCCGTGTTTCGCGGCTTGTGTTTCGTGTCCGAAAATAGGCAGGGGGATATTTGCCTTTTTTTCGGGGCCGGATCGAATCCGGTTTTCGGCCGCCGGGCGCGACGCCCGGTCCGCGGCGCGCAACACCCGTCACGAAACGCGGGGCACCCATCATCAATCACCAAGCAAGGAGGAACCATGTCAAAGCTCAACATCGGCGGGGTGGTCGAAGACGTCATCACCTCGGAGGAGTTTACCCTGGAGAAGGCCCGCGAAGTGCTCAAGAACGAAGTCGTGGCCATCGTCGGTTACGGCGTGCAGGGGCGCGGCCAGGCCCTGAACCTGCGCGACAACGGGATCAACGTCATCGTCGGCGAGGAGTACAACACGAAGAAGGCCGAGGAGGAAGGCTGGGTGCCGGGCAAGACGCTCTTCCCGCTTTTCGAGGCGGCCAAGAAGGGCACGATCATCCAGTACCTCATGTCCGACGCCCAGCAGAAGACGCTCTGGCCCCAGCTGAAGCCGGCCCTCACCAAGGGCAAGGCCCTGTACTTCTCCCACGGGTTCTCCATCGTCTACAAGGAACAAACCGGCGTGATCCCGCCCGCGGACATCGACGTCATCCTGGTGGCCCCCAAGGGCGCCGGGCGCACGGTGCGCGACAACTACCTGGCCGGCAGCGGCATCAACTCGAGCTACGCCGTCTTCCAGGACGCCACGGGGCGGGCCCTCGAAAGGACGCTTGCCGTCGGCGTGGCCATCGGGTCCGGCTACCTCTTCCCGACGACCTTCGAGCACGAGGTCTGGAGCGACCTGACGGGGGAGCGCGGCGTTCTCATGGGCTGCCTGGCCGGAATCCTCGAAGCCCAGTACAACGAGCTGCGCAAGCAAGGCCACAGCCCCAGCGAGGCCTTCAACGAGACCGTCGAGGAGCTCACCCAGAGCCTGATGCCGCTGGTCGCCCAGAACGGGATGGACTGGATGTACGCCAACTGCAGCGCCACGGCCCAGCGCGGGGCCCTGGACTGGAAGGACCGCTTCCGCGACGCCGTCGCCCCCGTGTTCAGCGAACTCTACGAGCGGGTCAAGACCGGCAAGGAGACGGAGATCGTGCTGACGACGGGCGCCGCGTCCGACTACCGGGACAAGCTGGCCAAGGAACTCGAGGTCATGCGCAACTCCGAGATGTGGCAGGCCGGCGCCGTGGTGCGCTCGCTGAGGCCGGAGCGCAGGAAAAAATAGAAGCTGTGAAGTTACGAAGATGAGAAGTTGAGAACGAAGGAGCAAGGGAGAGTCTTCGGGCTCTCCAAGCTTCCCAACTTCATAGCTTCCCAACTTCGCAAGGAAAGGGGGAGGGAACCGACGGTTGACCCTCCCTTTGCCTTATGGCATAAAGAGACCATTCTGCACCCAAAGGGAGGGAACCATGAGAAGCGACCTGATGAAAAAAGGCGTGGAGAGGGCGCCCCACCGCTCTCTCTTCAAGGCCATGGGCTACACCGACGAGGAGATCGCGCGCCCCCTGATCGGGGTGGTTAACTCCTACAACGAGATCATCCCCGGCCACATCCACTTGCGCACCATCACGGAGCAGGTCAAGGCGGGCATCCGCATGGCCGGCGGCACCCCCGTCGAGTTCCCCGCCATCGGCGTCTGCGACGGGATCGCCATGGGGCACGTGGGCATGAAGTACTCGCTGGCAAGCCGCGAGCTCATCGCCGACTCCGTCGAGGTCATGACCGTGGGGCACCCCTTCGACGGCCTCGTCCTGATCCCCAACTGCGACAAGATCATCCCGGGGATGCTCATGGCGGCCCTGCGGCTCAACATCCCGGCCATTGTCATCAGCGGCGGGCCCATGCTCGCGGGAAAACTCCGAGGCAAGCCCGTCGACCTCATCACCGTCTTCGAGGGGGTGGGCGCCGTCAAGTCGGGCAAGATGACCGGGCGGCAGCTCAAGGAGCTCGAGGACTGCGCCTGCCCGGGCTGCGGCTCCTGCTCCGGCATGTACACGGCCAACACGATGAACTGCATGACCGAGGCCCTCGGCCTGGGCCTGCCCGGCAACGGTACCGTCCTGGCGGTGGATTCGGCGCGGATGCGGCTGGCCAAGGAAGCGGGCATGAAGATCCTGGAGCTGATCAAGAAGAACCTCCGGCCCCGGGACCTTGCGACGCTTGCCGCCTTCAAGAACGCCATTGCCGTGGACAATGCCCTGGGCGGCTCGACGAACACCGTCCTGCACCTGCCGGCCATCGCCCACGAGGCGGGCATCCGGCTCGACCTGGAACTCTTCAACCAGATCGGGTTCAAGACCCCCAACCTCTGCAAGCTGAGCCCCGCCGGCGCTCACCACATCGAGGACCTCGATGCGGCCGGCGGCGTGCAGGCCGTCATGAAGGAGATCAGCAAGCTCGGCGTGATCGACGGAAAGGCGCTGACCGTTTCCGGCCCGGTGGCGAAGAACCTCAAGGAAGCCAAGGTCTGGGATTACTCGGTCATCCGCCCCGTCAAGAACCCCTACAGCCCCGACGGCGGCCTTGCCATCATCAAGGGCAACCTGGCGCCCGACGGAGGCGTCGTGAAGCGCTCCGCGGTGGCCCCGAACATGCTCGTCAACGAGGGCCGCGCCCGCGTCTTCGAAAGCGAGGACGACGCCATCGAGGCCATCCTGGGTGGGAAGATCAAGGCGGGCGACGTTATCGTCATCCGCTACGAAGGCCCGAAGGGGGGGCCCGGCATGCGTGAGATGCTCGCCCCCACCTCCGCGCTGGCCGGCATGGGCCTGGCGGAGTCGGTGGCCCTGCTCACCGACGGCCGCTTCAGCGGCGGCTCCCGCGGCGCGGCGATCGGCCACATCTCCCCCGAGGCGGCCGAGGGCGGGCCCATCGCGCTCGTCAAGGAAGGCGACCGTATCGCCATCGACATCCCGAAGCGCAAAATCGCGCTGCTGGTGAGCGCCGAGGAGCTGAAGCGGCGCAGGAAAGCCTGGAAGGCCCCGAAGCCGAAGATCCAGTCGGGCTACCTCTCCCGGTACGCAAGCCTCGTGACCTCCGGGAGCACGGGCGCCGTCCTGAAAGACAGGGTTTGATCGCGAAGACAGGGGAGCCGCCGAGGCTCCCCTTCTCAACTCAGAAGCTGGGAAGCTATGAAGTTGGGAAGTTCGGATGCGCCACAAACCGAGCATCGCCCACCGAGTTCTCCTAGCTTCTCAACTTCCTAACTTCGCAACTTCATTATTCCCATGGTTTCCGCCGCCCTTCGCGCCATCGCACTTTCCGTCACGGGGGTCCTCGCCTTGATGTTCCTGCTGCAGTCGCGGCTCGTCTACTTCCCCGACGGGCAGATCGTCGCCACGCCGGGGGACCGGGGGATGGCTTATGAAGAAGTGACGTTCGAGGCTGCCGACGGCGTGCGACTCGCGGCCTGGTACGTGCCGTCGGAGGCCGGCCGGGGCGTCGTCCTTTTCAGCCACGGAAACGGCGGCAACATCTCCTACAATCTCCCCTTTGTCGAGATCCTGCACCGCGTGGGACTCTCGACGTTCATCTACGATTACCGGGGCTACGGCCGCAGCCAGGGAAGCCCCTCCGAGCAGGGGACGTACAGCGACGCGGCGGGGGCCTGGCGATACCTGACGGAGAGCCGCAAGGTGCCCGCCGGGCAGATTTTTCTCTACGGGCAGTCCCTCGGGGGGCCGATCGCCGCAAAGCTCGCCCGGGAGAACACCCCTGCGGCCCTCGTCCTGGACTCCGCCTTCACGAGCTTTGTCGACATCGCGGGGCATCACTACCCGTTTCTTCCCGTGCGGTGGCTCGCCCGCTTCGAGTACAATACCCTCGAGTACGTCCGCAACGTCCGCTGCCCTGTGCTCGTTATCCACAGTCCCGACGACGAGATCGCGCCCTTCGGCCAGGGGATCGCCCTCTATGAGGCGGCGCCGGAGCCGAAAGCCTTTGTCAAGCTCCGCGGCGGGCACAACGATGCCCTTCTCCTTTCTGCCGGCGCCTACCGGGAGGGGATAGACGCATTTCTGAAGAGAATCGGCCGGTAGGGGCGGCACCTTTCGTGCATGGCCGTGGAGCATGCAGATCACCCCGCATCGAATCATCCGGGCAGTCGGCAACCGGGCCGAGGTCGCCTTCCGGTCTCTGCTGCGGCTGTTCGTTCCCTTCGATCCGTGGCATCGCATGCCGCTTGCCGCAAAGGACTACGCCGTCGGGATCATCGAACATCTCAACGCGCTTCCCCCGCATCGGCGCATGCGGGTGGCGGACATCGGGTGCGGTCTCGGGGATATCCTGCTGAATCTTGACTTCGCAGAACGCCATGGCTTCGACTGCGATGCGGCCGTTCTGAAGGCGGCCGAGATTGTCCGCTGGAGCCATTGCAAGGGCAACGCGCGGTTTGCCGCATTCTCGTTCCCGGAAGACCGGCTGGAAGGCCGCTTCGACGCCGTCGTCATGGCAGGCTGGCTTCACGGGTTCCCGCCGGATCCATCCCGAAGGGGGATCGAACGCATCTTCACGGACAACGTCAACCCAGGCGGATGCCTCGTCATCGACACGGTCTCGAAGAACGGTTACCCCCATCGGCACGATGCGGTCTTCCTGCTAGGTGACCTGGGAGGGAGCGTCGAGCAGATCGGCCCCTACCCCTGCGGGCGCAGGGTGTGGAAGGTGACGAAAGAACCCGCCTACCGGGTGGGTCCCCACATCTCCCGGCGCTCCCAGTAGGATTTCCGCTCCCAGATATTCCGCAGCCCGATCTCGTGCTGGACGTCCTTCATCCGCTGCCGGAGATCGGCAGCGTACGTCTCCCCGGAAACGCCTTCCGGGCCGCCCTCCCCGGCATGGACGCGGGCAAGCTCATTCTCCACCCGATCCATGTAGCGGATGAGTTCGGGCTTTGACATGAGCCTGCAGTCCGCCGCGAGGACTCCCTCCGCGTAGACGCGCTGCGACGACGCGCACCCTCCCAGCAGGACCGGTGTGAGAACGGCCAGGGTCACGAGGGTCTTTCGCGACAAAACGCCGAACATACTCCTCCGATCCGGAGTTCGGCAAACTCCGTTCATGGTTCCAGCGGCTTCAGGACAGGCTCAGGGCAGGGGACGCTGAAGCTCCATCCGCTGACGGCGCTCGTCCTGCCGCAGGATCTCGCGGCCGGCGATTTCCGTCCTGACCGCATAGCGCCTGGATTTGAGGTCCGCGAGATAGGCGTCCCGCAGGACGTCCCCGGGAGGGGCGGCCCCTTTTTCGATTCGCGCGATCTCCTCGTCGATCCGGGCGGCGTAGCGATCGAGGTCCCCCTTCGAAAGCGTCCGGTAGTCCGTTGACAGCGGGCCCTCCTTGTAGGCACCCGACGGGGCACACCCCGCCATCGACAGGGACAGGGCGACGATGCACAGCAGGGCAGCGGCAACTCGGTAAGGCATGCTCTTTCTCCTTTTCGGCGGGTGGATCGATTTGTCATATATAGGATAAGGTCCCTTCGCGCCCTTTTCAAGGGTTGTCGCCAAAAGAAAACCGTTGGCAGCATCCAGGGAAAAGTGTACATTATTATTTGTGTAATCGTACCCTTCTCCATTTCAAAACTCCGGAAAGGTCCCGATATGAAAGCGAAGCCGATCCTCACCACCTTCCTTGCGGCGTTTCTTTCTCTCGTCTCCCTGGCCGGCTGGTCCGCACCGCCGTCATCGGTGGAGCAGGTACCCCGGCTGACGAAAGAGCAGGTCAAGGGGATGCTCGGGAAGCCCGACGTCGTCATCGTGGACATCCGCTACATCAAGCAGTACGAGCAGAGCGACAGGAAGATCCCCGGGGCCGTGTTCGTCCAGCCCGAAAACTTCGACGAGTTCGTCAAGAAGTATCCGCAGAAGGACAAGACCTACGTCTTATACTGAGCTTGACCCCAGGAGTACACGGCCGCCCGGGGGGCGGTTGAACTTACCAAGCGGGGATACACGAAGGTCTACGCCCTGACGGGCGGTTGGAACGACTGGGTCAAGGCGAATTACCCGACGGAAAAGAAGGAGGTCGCCTCGGCGAGACTCTGCGTCGCCTGCCACACGGCGATGACCCCGGGCGTGGTCGGCGACTGGAAGCTCAGCAAGCACAGCCAGAAGGGGGTCGACTGCGCCGTCTGCCACGGGGACAAGCACTTCTCCCCCGAGACGGTCGCCCTGGCCGAGATCCCGACGCCGGAGCGCTGCGCGTACTGCCACGGCAAC
>CAYZKT010000140.1:0-7201 GCA_964478885.1 uncultured Syntrophaceae bacterium
GGGCTGGTGCGTGGGGCCGTCCTCGCCCACGCCGATGCTGTCGTGGGAGAAGATGAACAGGACCTTGAGCTGCGAAATCGCCGCAAGCCGGATCGGCGGGCGCATGTAGTCGGAGAAGACGAAGAACGTCCCCGTGAAGGGCAGGACCCCTCCGTAGGCGGCCAGGCCGTTGGCGATGGAGCCCATGGCATGCTCGCGCACCCCGAAGTGGATGTTGCGTCCCTCGTAGCCCCAGGGGCCGCCGACGGAACCCTGCACACCCTCCGGCTTGTCGCCGCGCTGGAAGTCGCCCAGGCCCTTGAGCCAGGCGAAGACGGAGTTGTTCAGGTCGGCCGTGCCGCCCATCAGTTCGGGGATGTTTTTCCCGAGGGCCTGCAGAATTTCCTCGGAGGCCTTGCGCGTGGCAACGGATTTGCCCGCCGTGTACGCGGCAAGCCCCTTGTCCCACCCTTCCGGCAGCAGCTCGGCCTTGCGGCGCTTGAACTCGTCGGCCGGCTCCGGGAACGCCTTCTCGTAGCGCTCCAGCAGCGCGGACCACCGGCCCTCGAGCTGCTTGCCCCTGGATTGGGCCCAGCGGAACACCTTCAGTGCCTCCTCGGGCACGTGGAATGCAGGCTCGAGCGGCCAGCCGAGATTCTTCTTGGTTTCCTCGGCTTCCCTGGGTCCCAGCGGCGACCCGTGGGCCTCGTAACTGCCCTGCTTGTGGGGAGAGCCGTAACCGATGACCGTCCTCACGCAGATGAGGGAGGGCCTGCCGGTCTCCTTTTTGGCCTCTTCGATCGCCGCATCGATGGCGGCCAGGTCGTTGCCGTCCTCGACGGTCTGGACGTGCCAGCCGTAGGCCCCGTAGTGCTGCGCCTGGTTTTCGGTGAAGGAAAGGTCCGTGGTGCCCGCCAGGGAGACCCGGTTGTCGTCGTGCAGGACGATGAGCTTGCCCAGGCCGAGGTGACCGGCCAGCGCACAGGCCTCGTTGGCCACCCCCTCCATCAGGTCGCCGTCGCTGGCCAGTACGTACGTGTAGTGATCGACCAGGGGGTAGCCCTCGCGGTTGAATCGGGCCGCCATGTGGGCCTCTCCGATGGCCAGGCCCACGGCATTGCCGAGCCCCTGCCCGAGCGGGCCCGTGGTGACCTCGACCCCGTCGTGGCCGTGCTCGGGGTGGCCCGGCGTGAGGCTGCCCCACTGGCGGAAGTTCCTGATCTCGGCGAGCGGAAGATCGTAGCCCGTCAGGTGCAGGAGCGCGTAGAGCAGCATGGAGCCGTGCCCGCCGGAGAGAACGAAGCGGTCCCGGTTGGGCCACCGCGGGTTCGCCGGGTTGAACCGCAGGTGCCGCGTCCACAGGACGTACGCCATGGGCGCCGCCCCCAGCGGCAGTCCGGGGTGCCCCGATTTCGCCTTCTCGATGGCGTCGACGGCGAGCATGCGGATGGTGTTGATGCACAGCGAGTCGGTCTGGTTCATCGTGACAAACGGCTCCTTGTTCTGGTTTCGGGCCCGAGCCCCACCGCGGCGGCCCCGAGGAGAGCCGCTTTCGGGTTCGTGATGACGTACACGGGGATTCGGGCCACGAGGTCCCGCATCCTCCCCTTCCGGAGGAAGGCCCTCGCGAACGTCTTTTTTTTCAGGAACGGGAGAACCCGCGGCGGGATCCCTCCCCCAAGGTAGACCCCTCCCGTGGCCAGGACCTTCAGGGCGAGGTTGCCCGCCTCGGCGCCCAGGATGGAGGCGAACAGGTCGAGCGCCCTGACACAGATATCACAGGGATTTTTCGGGTCAAGCGCTTTTTCGACGATGAGGGGCACCGGGTCGTCGGCCCGGGCAAGGGCCTCGGCAAGCCACGGGGGTTCTTCCCCGTGGCCCCCTTCCCGGAGGAACCGGTAGAGGTTTGCGATTCCGATCCCGGAGCAGACCCGCTCGTAGCTCACGTGTCCGTGACGGGCCCGCAGGAATGCAAGGAGTTCGTCCTCGAGCGGCGTGCCCGCGGCGAAGTCGGCGTGTCCCCCCTCGGAGGCAAACGCGCGGTATTGCCTTCCGTCCCAGCAGAGGCAGGCCTCGCCCAGGCCCGTCCCCGGCGCGACGACGGCCCGGTTGCCGTGGCACACGGGCGTTCCCTCCCGCAGGCAGACCAGGTCCGTCCTGCGCAGCAGGGGCAAGGAGGCGGCGATCGCCTCGACGTCGTTGATCAGCGTTGCCGAGCGGAGCTTGAAGGTCTTGCGCAGGCGGGCCTCGCCGATCACCCAGGGGAGGTTTGTGATCCGCGATGTGCCGCCCAGCACGGGACCCGCGACGGCCAGGAAGGCTTGCGCGGGGAGACGGCCCGTCCCTCCGAGAAAGCGCCGGATGGCGGCCTCCAGGCTGTCGTGATCGGCGCTCAGGTAGACGGCCTCCGCCAGGGCGCGGCGCGGGCCCCGCTCCCGGGTAAAGAGACCGAAGTGGAGCTTCGTGCCCCCTATATCGCCTGCGAGCAGCATGGGTCGCCCTCCTTCATTCCTTGAGCCTTCCCTTCGCGAACCGCACGGCCCCGATCCCGACGGCCAGCGCAACGGCGAACACCCCCACGGCGGTCCAGGGGAGCTCCCCCGTCGTGACGGCGAGGATGACGGCGTCGGTCCCCACGAGGTAGGCAATGGTCCCGGGCAGCATGCAGAGCCAGGACCAGAAGAGGTACGTCCAGAACGGGACCCGTGTCAGCCCGAACCCGTAGTTGAGCAGGTTGAAGGGGAACAGGGGCACGAGGCGGGTGACGGCGACGATGATGGCCCCGTGCTTCTCCGTCATCCGGTCGAGCCGCCTGAACTTTTCGTTGCCCGAAAGCCAGCGCCCCACCGCGTCGCGCGCGAGGTAACGGGCGGTGAGGAAGGCGAGGCCCGACCCCAGGGTGGAGCCGATGCTTACCAGGATGACCCCGTGAAAGGCCCCGAAGATGGCCGCCCCGGCGATCGAGATGGGCAGTCCGGGCAGGGCCGCAAGGACGGCGACGATGTAGAGGCCCACGTAGACCGCCATCCCGGCAGAGCCCATGGCCGCAATCCAGTCGCGCAGCTCCTGGAGTCGCTCCCCGAGCCCGAGGACGCGCGCAAGGACGATCATGGACAGGACGATGACCGCGAAAAGAGCGAGCTTCCAGATGTCTCCGCCCTGCTTGCCGGTCGCTTCCGGACCGCTTGTCATGACCTCTTCCCTCCATGATTCTTATAGAAACGCATCAGCCGTTGGGGCGGCATCCCCAGGAGATAGAGGGTGACGAGGGTCCCGTTTCTCAGCGTGCAGTAGGTGGCTCCCTCCGTTTCCTGACGCCGGGCCGATGTTACCACAGGATCGGGCAGGATGGAAATGCGCTCGCCGCGCTTCTTGATGCGGCGCATGATCTCGACGTCCTCCATCAGGGGGATGTCCGCATAGCCGCCCAGGCTCTCGAAATAATCCCTCTGGAAGAAATGGGCCTGGTCTCCGTAGGGGATCCGCGTGAGCCGCGAGCGCAGGCAGGCCACCCGGGCGATGAACCGGACCAGCGGCCGCTCGGAGTCGTATCGCAAATCGAAGGCGCCTGCCGCGTACCGGCCGTCCGAGAGGGTCTTCGCGATGAGACGGAAGGCTCCCGGCGGAAGGCGGGTGTCGGCGTGGAGGAAGAGAAGGGCGTCGCCTCCGGCTGCTGAGGCCCCCGCGTTCATCTGGCGCGCCCTGCCGGCCGGCGCGCTCAGGAGGACCACGCCCCCGCGGGTGACGGTCCGGATCGATTCCCCGTCCGGGCTTCCGTCTACGATGAGGATCTCGGCGGGTTCGTCTCCGGCGGTCTGCCGGAGGTGGTCGATAAGCGGATCCAGCCGATTGGCCTCGTTCAGAACGGGGACGACGACGGAAACCGCCGGTCTCGTTTCCCGGTTACTCCGTACCGGGCTCATGCGGGCCCCGCGAAGCGCCTGCGGATGTCCTCCATCCGGTTGCGGTTTACCTTGAAGTCGTAATACCCCGCCCGCGAGGCGGACCGGAAGTGGATGAGCTTGGCGGCATCGTCGAAGAGGAACTCCACGTCGTCGACGAAGCGGAAGAAGGCCGAACGGAACTCCACATGGAGATACCCGGCCTCGGATTTCACGAGGGTCGCGCGCTCCATCTGCCCGATGATGTTCAGGAGCCTCTCCCGGGCCTGCGCCTGCGTGCCCGCATAGCGCAGGGGCTCGATGCGGTGCCGCTCCGAGCTGTCCTGGGTGCAGACGCAGTTGGGCTTGTCCGGGCAGGGAGGCAGCCTTACGTCCTTCAGGCCCGTCGTTCGAGCAGCCGTCTGGGTGCAGCCGATCAGCGTCATCAGGACGATCATCAGAATCGGGTGGACAGGATGCTTCATCGCATTCTCCCGGGCGGCAGGTGAGGAGAGCATCACGTTACCATCGGAGGCTGCGCAATGCAACGGAGACCTAGCGATTCTCCTGCGCCGGGTCGCTCGGGGACGCCTTGTCCCGGGCTTGTCCCGCTTGCTGAAGGGATGGGGCCTGCGCCTGCGCCGCAGGGGCGGCTTCCGGTTTCTCCGGCGCCGCGTCCTTTTTCTCGGCCATGTCGACCGTGCCCGACGTCTGCCCGGGCGGCCTCGGTGCGCCCGTATCGACTGGGGGGCCGTCGGGTGGCGCCTTCATGATGTCCTCGTACTCCTCGATCACGATGCCCCGCCTGACCATGATCCCGTAAACGATCTCGGCCCTCTTCTCCACGTACTTCGACGTCCCCGTGGGGTTGAGCTTCAGCGGGTTGGGCAGGACGACGGCAAGGCGCGCTGCCTCCATGGGCGCGAGCTCCGCGGCGGACTTGCCGAAGTAGTGCCGCGAGGCGGCCTCGATGCCGAAGATCCCGTCGCCCCATTCGGCCACGTTGAGATAGAGCTCCAGGATGCGCCGCTTGGAGAGGTTGTTCTCGATCCGCCAGGTCAGGATGGCTTCCTTGATCTTCCTCAGCGGGTTCTTCGTCGGGGAGAGGAAGAGGTTCTTGGCGAGCTGCTGGCTGATCGTGCTGCCGCCGTACTTGAGCTTTCCCAGCTTGATGTCCTTCTCGATGGCCTTCTGCATGGCTTCGAAGTCGAACCCCTCGTGGGAGAAGAACTTGTCGTCCTCGGCGATGAGGACGGCCTTCGCGGCGTAGGGGGAGATCTTCGAGAGCGGCACGTAGGCATGCTGGATCTTCCGGTTTTTGAGCCCCTTGAACTCCCACTCGATCTCCCGGTGGGCCATGAACGCCGTCTTCCCGGGGTTCTTCCTCTGCAGCGCCGCCACGTCGTCGTAGTAGAAGGCCGTGGAGATGTAGACGATCACCGCCCCTGCGAAGAGGAGGAGGCCGATGACGAGAAACCGGAACCATTTCTTCAGCAGCTCCATGTCTTGCACTCACCCCGCATATGGAAAGGAGTTTCTATCGTCAATCGGCCGGGAAATCAATCCTCAATTTGTGCGTCCGCGGTCCGGGCGAACAATGCCGCCCGCTCGACAGGAGGGGCGGCTTGTCTCTTTGTCCTCTTCCCCGTGCCCCGGACCTCGCTCCTCGATTCTCGATCCTCGATCCTTCTTCCGCTACTCCGCCAGGATGCGCTCGCTGTCGTTGATGTCCCGGTAGCGGTAGGGGACGGACTCGCGGATCGCCTCGGGGATCTTCCCGTATTTTCCCTCGAAGGCCTCCAGGAACTGCTCGCGGCCGCGGAAGAAGTCGACGAGCTTTTTCCTGAGCAGCTCCCGGTCCGGGAAGAGCCGGTGGGCGATCATCAGGTCCAGGTTCGCCCGGTCGCACTTGATCGGGTAGTGCAGCCCCAGGTAATCCGGCTCGGTGCTGAAGCGCAGCTGATACCGGAGCATGTCGTTGTAGGCCGCCAGGGACTGCCGCAGCGTCACCTTCTCTTCGCCCTGGCCGATCGTCCCCGTGTTGGCGAGGTAGCACTTGATGCGGCTCTTCTTCAAGATTTCGTAGAAGATCATGGCGTGCTCGAGCCGGTCGCCCGCCATGAAGGGGTCGAGGAAGAACTCGCGCTTGAATCTGCCCGCCTCTTCGGGGTTGCCGCCCGAGCTCTCGATGGACTCGCCGTAGATGAACATCATGGTGGCCTGTTCGGGCGTGAGCTTGCTGATCACGTTGGCCAGCGGGTTGCGCGTGAGCATGACGATGGAATTCAGCCGGTCGGCGCGAAGCCCGGCGCTCGCGATCTCGAGCTTCTCCCGCGTCACGACGGCCCGCCCGTTGCCCGTCTTGCGGGTGTCCTTGAAGTCGGGCATGTAGGGATACTTCGTGACGGCCACGTTTTCGAGGAAGGCGTCCCTCGACTCGGCGGCCCGCAGGATCTCGGGCTGGCTCCCGTCCAGGCCCTCCGTCTTCACGTAGAGCCCGCCGATCTCGAAGGCGGCGTAGCTTCCGTCGAAGCCGAAGATCCCCCCGTCGTCCCCGATCATCTCGGAGCTTTCCCGGGGCAGGCGGGCAAGCCTTCGGCACAGGGTCGTCGTCTTCCCCGTGGCGGTGAGACCCGAGATGGCCGTGACCGTTTCCGTCAGCTCGGGCCGGTCCGTTTCCAGGTCGTGGATCCAGAGCCAGTCCCTGCGCGCCCCGGCGTGCAGGAAGATGCCCGTCCTGTCGATGGCCTTCACGCGCCAGTCCTCGAACATGAAGACGGCTTTCTTCGCTTCGCCGAGGTAGACGGTGTTGCGGCAGATCTTGACCTGCTCGCCCCGCTTCTCCCCCATCCAGAGGCGCACGGTGATGTCCTTGTCGAGGAGTTTCTTTTTCTTGTTCGGCTCGAAGGCCTCGTCGGTGAAAAAGAGGATCGTGTAGGTGGGATCCTCGACGACCCGCGCCGCAGGGGAATCCATGAGCAGCTTGAGCCCGTAGGCGATCTGGGCGCAGGGCTCGGGCATGATGAACCGCGCCGTGACCCCGTCGCGGCCGTCGCCCACCATCGTGTCGAGGCAGACGATCTTTTCCTTTCCGAGGCGCTCCACCGCCTGCCGGGCGAGCCGCTCCTCGGGCTCGCCGAAGGGGTGGTCCACGCTGTTGCGCGTGTGGGGGGCCGAACGGCTCATGGGCTCGGAGTCCGCCGCGACGGACCCCGCCTGCGTCTGGATCACGCCCTCGTGGCGCAGGGCGATCCGCTTGAGCTCGTCGAGGGTGCGGCCCTCGATGAGGCGCTTTTCCTTTTTTGCGTCGTCGTAGATCCGGACGGCGGCCTTCTTGAAGT
>CAYZKT010000141.1:0-7143 GCA_964478885.1 uncultured Syntrophaceae bacterium
GATGCCGCTGCCCATCAGTCCCGCTCCCAACACGCAAATCTTCTTGATTGCCATACCTGCGTTCCTCCTGTCTTTGTCCGTCATCCTGTCGAACGGGGCGCCTGTCGAACATGGAAGCTATGAAGTTGAGAAGTTGTGAAGCTTGGATTTGCTGTCGGTCATTGAGCGCCCCCGGTTTTTCCTAACCTCCTAACTTCCAAGCTTCCTGACTTCCGTCTTTTCAGATGCTCCCCAGGAACCACTGCCTGTTGAGCCAGTGCATTTTCTTGGCTTCCTCGATGAGCCCGTCGCGGAATTCGGGGTGGGCGATCTTGACGATGGCCAGGACACGCTCCGGGATGGAGAGGCCCTTGAGGTAGGCTACGCCGTATTCCGTGACGAGGTAGGAGACGTCCACCCGCGGGACCGTGACGATCTCGCCGGGCGGGAGCGTGGGCTTGATCCTCGAATGCAGCTTCCCCTTGCTGTCCGTGTAGGTCGAGTAGAAAGCGAGGATCGACTTGTTGCCGGGGTAGCCCAGGGGCGGCTGGCCCTTCGTGGCCCGGTAGTAGGCGCCGCGGACGAAGGCGAGTTGTCCGCCCGTCCCGGAGTACTCGGCGAACCCGATCGACTCGGAGCTGACCTGCCCCTGGAGATCGACGCCGAGGCAGGCGTTGATGGAGATCAGGTCCCGGTTCATGGCGATGATGTTGGGATCGTTGGTGAAGTCCACGGGGTACATGGCCAGCGCCGGGTTGTGGTCGATCCAGTCGTAGAGCTTGCGGCTGCCGATGGCGAAGGCCCAGACGATCTTGCCGGGGATGAAGGTCTTCTTCCGGCCCGTGATGAGGCCCGCCTCGTGCAGCTCCCCGATGGCTTCGGTGACCATCTCCGTGTGGATGCCGATGTCGCGGGCCCCGCTGTCCGCGAGCAATCGAAGCACCGCGTCGGGCAGCCCCCCGATGCCGATCTGCAGGCACGGGCCGTCCTTGGGGATCATGTCGGCGATGTAGCCGGCAATTTGCTTGTCCGTCTCCGTCGCGGGCGCCGACGGGATGGTGATTGTCTTGTCCGTCGCGTTCTCGATGACGTGGTCCACCTCGGAGAGGTGGATGCAGTCGTCGTAGCCGCCGTAGCACCAGGGCATGTCCTGGATGACCTCGACGACCTTGATTTTCGCCTTCTCGAAGACGGCCTTCTTGAAGTTGCACAGGGGGCCGAAGTTGAAATAGCCGTGCCGGTCCATGGGGGTGACGGTCTGCACGGCGATGTCGCAGTCGATGTCCTCCCGGTAGTACCGCGCCGTCTCCCCGAAATTGTAGGGGATGTGGGTGCCGCGGTTCTCGGCCAGGTATTTGCGGGTGAGCCCCAGGATGTGCCAGTTGCCCACCCAGAAGCTCTTCGCCTCCGGGTCCTTCTCCATGACCTCGAAGGGCGCCAGGTGGCCGAGCGTCCTGATCTTGATGTCCCTGACCTTGCCCGCCCGCTGGGCCAGCGCCCGGTCGAACGCCTTGGGCGGCTGGATGGTTCCGTAGTCGACCCACATGCCGTCCCTGACCAGTGCGGCCACCTGCTCCGCCGTTGCCGCTTTTCCTCCGTACTTCGACATCTCTTGTCCTCCCTCCAGGATTTTGCCTGCTCCCGCCGGGGCGGGTCGATTGTCGTGTCGGTGGATGGATCGTATATGCGCAGCCTCCGATACGGGATATCGGGGCAGAATCATGGCAGCGAGCGGGAAGATGGGTTCGCACTCTTCTTAGATAAGGAAGGGGGGAAGACGCAATATTGAAAGAATGGGTAGAAAACCTTTAGTTATTCTAAAGGTTACTTCAGGGAAGAGAGGTACGTCCTGAGGTTGGTCTTTTTCCGGGACAGCCCGAGCTTCTCCCGGATGTGATACCGGTGGATCTCGACGGTAGCCGGGGAGAGGCTCAAGAACTCGGCGATTTCCTTGGTTGTCTTGCCTTCCTTGATGAGGTCGGCCACCTGGAGCTCCTTGGGCGTCAGGCTCAGGTACTCCGAAGAGAGCCTGCTTGCGAAGGGCGAGGCGATGTCCTTCAGGTTGGACTCGATGACGTTGAGGCAGACCAGGTTATCCCCCTCGAGGCGGCTCTTCTTGATCTTCTCGATGTAGGGCATGACCAGCTTCTTGAGGTTGGAGGTGACGTTGTTCTCGAGCTCGAGCTTGTCCTCCTCCCGCCGCTTGAGCAGGACGCGCAGGGCCGCATTGAGTTCCTCCAGCTCGTGCGTCTTGCCCGTGAGGTCCCGCTCGTTCTTCTTCAGCGCCTCCTCGGCCCGCTTGCGCTCCGTGATGTCCACGAAGGAGGCGACGCTGCGCTTCGTGCCCGGGATCAGGGAGATCGTGATGATGACTTCCCGGATCCCGCCCTGCGTGTCCAGAAGGCTGAACTCGTAGTTCCGCGGCGCCGACTCGGGGTTGACGCGGCGCCGATGGTGGTATTGCAGCATGCGGTCGCGGTCGTCGGCGTGGACGAACTCCGTCCACTTGCGCTTTCCCTCCCAGTATTCCTTGGGGGCGCCCGCGAGCTTCTCGAACTCCGTGTTGACCAGGGTGACCGTCGTGTCCTCCTCGACGATGATCGTCGCCGTCCCCGTCGTCTCGAAGATCGTGCGGTAGCGGTCCTCCGACTCCCGGAGCCGCTCCTCGGACTTCCTGCGCTCCGAGATGTCGGCGAAGGAGGCGACGCTCTTCTTCGTGCCCGGGATGAGGGAAATCGTGATGATCACATCCCGGACGTTTCCCTGCCGGTCGACGAGGCTGAACTCGTAGTTGCGAGGCACGGCCTCGGGGTCGACTCTCCTGCGGATGTGGTAGCCCAGCATCCGCTCCCGGTCCTTCTCGTGGACGAACTCGGTCCACTTGCGCTTTCCCTCCCAGTACTCCTTGGGGGCCCCCGAGAGCTTTTCGAACTCCGTGTTGACCAGGGTGACCGTCGTGTCCTCCTCGACGATGATCGTCGCCGTCCCCGTCGTCTCGAAGATCGTCCGGTACAGGTCCTCGGAGGCCCGGAGCCTCTCCTCGGCCTCCATGCGGTCGGTGATGTTCATGGAGTTGCCCAGCAGCGCGGGCCTGCCTTCGAAGAAGAAGGGCGTCACCGTCTCCATGACCCACCGCGTCTCGCCCTGCTTGGTGAGGATCCGGAAAACGTAGGGGGAGCTTCGCTCGCCCCGGAGCATGGCCCGGGCGTTCGCCTTGACCTTCTCGCGGTCCTCGGGGTGGATGAAGCTTCCCGATTTGCGGCCGATGAGCTCGCGCACCTCGTAGTTCGCGTAGGAGGCGGCGTTGGTGTTCAGGAAGCGGAATTCTCCGTCCTGGACGAGGTAGATCCCGGCCAGCGATTTTTCCGTGAGGGTCCTCAGGAGTCGGTCGTTTCTCTGAACGGCGTCGGCGGTTTCGCCGACGTTCTGCATGTCTTGCCTGTTCATGTTGCGTGGCCTCGTTGTGTCTTACCCGACTTCACCGCCGGAATCCTTTTTCACCCTGAGCCCTGTCCCCTGTTCCCAGGGGAACGGCTCCTCCCTGTCGAAGTCCGGCGCGAGGTTCTGCTCGTCCACCTCCTGGATGAACAGGTTTTCGAAATCCAAATCGAGGGCGAGGTCCACGACCGCCTCGTACTCCTCCCTCGTCACGCGTCGGCCCGGGAGCGGGTCGCCCGCCACGGCCGCGATCGGCGTGTACTGGGACATCAGGCTCAGCGGCACCTTCCTCGAGAGACGCTCGGCGATGAGGCGGACGGCATCCAGGCTGTTTCCGACCCGGCCGGGCAGGACGAGGTGCCGGATGATTACACCCCTCCGGGCGATCCCGCCCGCCGTCTGCAGCCTCTCCCCCGCCTGCCGGATCATCTCCCCGATCGCTTCCAGCGCCCGCTGCGGGTAGTCGCCCGGGGCGGAGCAGGCGAGGGCATCGGTTTCGCTGCCGTACTTGAAGTCGGGCAGCCAGACATCCACGATCCCGTCGAGCAGGCCGATGACGTCCGCGCTCTCGTAGCCGCCGCAGTTGTAGACGAGCGGGAGGTTCATTCCCCACTCGCTGGCCGCAAGAAGGGATTCCAGGATCGCCGGCAGCTGCGGCGTGGGCGTCACCAGTTCGAGATTGTGACACCCTTTCAATGCGAGTTCCAGCATGCGGCCCGCCAGGGCCTCCCGGTCGATGGCCTCCCCCATCCGCTCGCGGCTGATCCGGTAGTTCTGGCAGAAGGGGCACCGGAGGTTGCAGGAGGTGAAGAAAAGGGTCCCCGCGCCCGCCGTCCCCGAGATGGGCGGCTCCTCGCCGAAGTGGGGCAGGGCCCTCGCGAGGACGGCCCCGGCGCCGAGGCCGCAGAACCCCGTCTCCCCCTCGAGACGGTTGATTCGGCAATTGCGGGGGCACAGGGTGCAGTCGCGCAGCCTCTCCCGCAGGATGGGGATGCGCGCTTTCAAGGTTTCTATCATGGGTCTCGTGTTTGCCGTTTGTTCAAACATTCGCGGATGCAAGCGCCCTGAGAAGACGGAAGTTAGGAAGCTATGAAGTTGAGAAGCTCGGAGAATCGGAGGGCGAGCAATCGGTTTTCGGCCGCTCCAAGCTTCAGAACTTCCCAACTTCTCAGCTTCCGTGTTTACAGGATGCGCTTCCGGTCAACGACCGTCTAGTCGAGACACAGCGGCTGGGCTATGTCGCGGATCCTTCCGCTCTGCACCTGCTCGGCGAAGATTTCTCCGAGGGGGGCGCAGAGTTCGACAACCTTGCGCCAGTTGAGGATGCGGCCCGCGGGGTCGTCGATGCCATTCACGAAGTCGTCCCGGTCGGGGACCTTCCCGCCGGGAAAGGTTTCCACGAACTGCGGCGACGGGTAGACGACCAGGAGGGAGTCGAGGGCCCCGGCCTGCGGCCTGCGCCCCTTGATCTTCTTGTCGAGCCACCCCGGGATGACCCGCTCCTCGTGGTGGAACAACAGGGTCGCGTCATCGGGCCTCGCGGTATAATCGTGGTCGAGATGGTAGTCGATGACGCCGCCGTCGCGGTACACGCCCCGGGGCGCGCCGTAGATGTCCGTCACCCCCTCGATGACGAGCGGGATGGCCCCCGAGGCGAGGACGGCATGCTTGAAGTTGATGGGGTTGAGCGCCACGGCCCTTCCCCTGAACCCGGGGCGGAAGCAGAACGGGGGCGGCAGGGGGCCGCTGTAGAAGACCACCCGCTCGAAGAAGCGGAACAGGTGGCGGCGGTCCACCCGGTTGAAGACGTAGCACATCGCGAGCCCCAGCTTCTGGACCCAGGGGGTCTCCGAGGCCGCCAGGCTCTTCGCGCGGGCGGCCGTGACGGCGAGCCGGTAACGGTCGTGGGCGAGCGCAAAGGGGATGGCGTCGTCCTCCAGGTACGCGTTGATGACGTCGTGGAGAGCCCTCTTGAGGCCTGCGGGGGTGCTCCTGCGGTCGCAGGGGATGCCGATGTAGGCATCCAGGAGCCTGCGGTAGCTCTTCTCGGGTTCGGGCTGAAGCCAGGCGGCAAAGCGCCATGCGCCGGCCGACGAGCCCGCCAGCAGGACGGGACGGGACTTCGAACCCAGGATGCCGCCGCTCAGGATGGTGAGGTCGAACCCGCTTGCCGCAAGCCAGCGGGGGCCCACGCCGGGGCCCACGTAGGCCGCCACCCGGTCGAAGCGAAATCCCCCGTCCCGGATCATCTCCAGGGCCCGTTTCCCCGCGCGGATACAGATCCTCTGCATTTCAGCCCGACTCTCCGACGATTCAAAAGTGCGCCATCATAATCCAGTTGCCCCCGAAATTCAACGCCCCGCTGAAATCCCCTAACCTCTTGTATTAAAGGCAGGCATGGGGTATAAGGCGTAAGGCATAAGGCGATGATATGAATGGAGAATATTTTTTGTATTGCCCTTAGCCTTAAGCCATCATGTATAGGTGCTTTATGGACATCAAAGAGCAAGTCTTCCAGATCGCGAAGAACGCCCGTCAGGCCGCATCGGCCGTGGCCAACCTGTCGAGCGTGGAGAAGGACGAAGCGCTGGTCGAGATGGCCGAGCAGCTCATCCATCACATGGACATGCTCATCGAGGAGAACGAGAAGGACGTCGAGGTTGCCCGCAAAAAGGGTCTCTCGAAGGCCATGATCGACCGGCTCACCCTCGACGAGAAGGCCATCCGTGCCATGGCCCGGGGCCTCGAGGAAGTGGCCGCGCTGCCCGACCCCGTGGGCAAGGTCACGTCCATGTGGCGCCGCCCCAACGGCCTGCTCGTGGGCCGCATGCGGATCCCGCTGGGGGTCATCGGGATCATCTACGAGTCGCGACCCAACGTGACGGCCGACGCGGCAGCCCTGTGCCTCAAGGCCGGCAACGCCGTCATCCTCCGGGGCGGTTCCGAGGCCATCCATTCCAACATGGCGCTGAGCCGCATCCTGCGCGGCGTGCTCCGGGCCAGGGGGCTTCCCGAAAACGCCGTGCAGCTCATCCCCATGGTGGACCGCGAGGCCGTCAACATGCTGCTGCAGCTCGAGGAGTACATCGACCTGATCATCCCCCGGGGGGGCGAGGATCTGATCCGGGCCGTGGTCAGCCAGTCCCGGATCCCCGTGATCAAGCACTACAAGGGGGTCTGTCACGTCTTCGTCGACGCCGGCGCCGATCTGGACATGGCCGTCCGGATCTGCACGAACGCCAAGGTGCAGAGGCCGGGCGTCTGCAACGCCATGGAAACCCTGCTGGTCCACCAGAGCGCGGCGGGGGTGTTCCTGCCGGCCGTGGCGGAGGCCCTGGAGAAGGCGGGGGTGGTGCTCCGGGGATGCGAGCGGACCCGGGCCATCCTGCCGGGGCTCGAGGAGGCCACGGAGAAGGACTGGCACGAAGAGTATCTCGATCTTGTCCTGGCGGTGAAAGTCGTCGACGGGATCGACGAGGCGATCGGCCACATCGAGCGCTACGGCTCCCTGCACACCGAGTCCATCGTCACGCGGGATTACGACAACGCGCAGCGGTTCCTGCGGGAGGTGAATTCCTCGACGGTCCTCGTCAACGCCTCGACCCGGTTCAGCGACGGCTTCCAGCTCGGCCTGGGCGCCGAGATCGGGATCAGCACGACGAAGCTGCACGCCTTCGGGCCCATGGGGCTCGAGGAGCTGACGACGCAGAAGTTCATCATCTACGG
>CAYZKT010000142.1:0-7124 GCA_964478885.1 uncultured Syntrophaceae bacterium
TACTTCTGGAGCCTCCTCTGCAGTTCCTCGCTGATCGTCAGCATGGGCGCCGTGCAGTAGGAATCCCCCGTGTGGACCCCCATGGCGTCCACGTTCTCGATGAAGCACACGGTGATCATCTGGTTCTTGGCGTCGCGGACCACTTCCAGCTCCAGTTCCTCCCATCCCAGGACGGACTCCTCGACGAGGATCTGGCCCACGAGGCTTGCGGCAAGGCCCCGGGCCGCCACGATACGGAGCTCCTCGGGGTTGTAGACGTGCCCGCCGCCCGTGCCGCCCATGGTGTAAGCCGGGCGGATCACGATGGGGTAGCCCAGTCTGGAGGCAACGGCCTCGGCCTCCTCGACGGTGTAGGCGATCTCGCTTGCCGGCATCTCGATGCCGAGCCGGTTCATCGTCTCCTTGAAAGCCATGCGGTCCTCGCCCCGCTCGATGGCGTCGACCTGGACGCCGATGACCTTCACGCCGTATTTCTCCAGGATTCCCTTCTTATGGAGCTCCGAGGTCAGGTTGAGGCCCGTCTGGCCGCCGAGATTCGGCAGGATCGCGTCGGGCCGCTCGTTCTCGATGATCTCGATCATGCTCTGGATGTTCAGGGGCTCGATGTAGGTGATGTCGGCCATGCCGGGGTCCGTCATGATCGTGGCGGGATTCGAGTTCACGAGCACAATTTCGTAACCGAGTTTTCGCAGGGCCTTGCAGGCCTGTGTGCCCGAGTAGTCGAATTCGCAGGCTTGGCCGATGACGATGGGCCCGGAGCCGATGATCATAACCTTCTTGATGTCGTTTCGCTTCGGCATGGTGGCATCCTCTCGCAAAGACTGGTGAAAA
The DNA here is from genome assembly GCA_964478885.1 of uncultured Syntrophaceae bacterium. Taxonomy (GTDB): domain Bacteria; phylum Desulfobacterota; class Syntrophia; order Syntrophales; family UBA2192; genus UBA2192. The sequence goes on from CAYZKT010000142.1 coordinate 832, forward strand.
GGCAGCGGCTGCTGCCGTAAGTTCCCTTGAATACTAAGTATTCAGGCGCAGGCACTATAAGGGAGACGCCCGACTTAGTCAAGGCAAAACTCGCCGCGCGGGCGGAAAGACGGAAGAAAAAAACGAAAATCTGCGGTTACAAAGCGGGGCTGCGGACTCAGCAGCCGACGCAGAGATGAGTCCTGATCTTCTCGAGGCGCTTCCCCTTGATCCCCCGGATTTCGGCGAGATCGTCGAGGCTTCGGAACGGTCCTTCGAGACCGCGACGTTCCAGAATTTTCTTCGCCGTGAACTTCCCGATCCCCGGTACGAGGGCGAGCTCTTCCGGAGTGGAGCCGTTGACGTCGATGGGGATGCCGAGAGCGATCCGCTTCGCGGTCGACATCGGTCGTCGCTCAATCCTCGTGGAGCCCTGCAGCACGTCGAGGGTCTCGGCCTTCACGAGGGGACCCGCGAACGAGCCGGCCGCATCGAGGAACGCGGAGACGGAAGTCCCCTTGGGGACAAAGTAAACGCCGTTGCGCCCCGTATCGCCCGTCAGCTCGACGGCAACGCTGCCGCTCCCTCCCGAAGAGTACGGGACGTCGCGGAGGGCGGGAGCGAACAGGACGATTTCGGAGGATTGGAGAAGGACGACAAGGGCCGTCAGCGCCAGCAGGACAACGCTGCCGAGTGCCGGGTCCCGGGCGAGCTTCATGAGCGCCACTCCCGTTCAAATAGGCCGGGCCGACCGTCGATCAGGACCCGGCCCCGGCCCGTTGTGCGTTGATAAACGGCCCTATTTCCGGTCGAGGCCGAAGGTCTCGTGGAGAATCATGACGGCCAGTTCCGTGTACTTCGACTCGATGACGCAGGAGATCTTGATCTCCGAGGTACTGATCATGAGGATGTTGATGCCCTCCTTGGCCAGGGCGGCGAACATCCGGGAGGCGACCCCGGCGTGGCTCCGCATGCCGACCCCGACGATGGAGACCTTGGAGATGTTCTGGTCGTACTGGACGCCCTGCGCCCCGATCTCCTGGACCACGGGGCCGATCAGCCGCTCGACCTCCTTCATGTCCTTTTTCGAGACGGTAAAGGAGAGGTCGGTGAAGGCGTCGATGCTGGCATTCTGGATGATCATGTCGACGGGAATGTTGCGGTCCGATAACGTCGTGAAGAGCCGGGCCGCGATCCCCGGCCGGTCCGGGACGCGGACGACGGTGACCTTGGCCTGATCCCTGTCATAGGTGACCCCCGACACAACGACTGCTTCCATTTCCTCATCCTCCTTGGTGACCAGAGTGCCTTCATCGTATGTGAACGACGACTTTACGTAGATGGGAACATCGTACTTTTTTGCCAGTTCGACCGAACGGGGGTGCAGCACCTTGGCCCCGGCGCTCGCCATCTCGAGCATCTCGTCGTAGGACACCTTGCTGAGCTTGCGGGCCGCCTGGCACAGGTTCGGGTCCGTGGTATAGACCCCGTCGACGTCGGTGTAGATTTCGCAGACATCCGCCTTCAGGGCGGCCGCAAGCGCCACCGCGCTCGTGTCGGAGCCCCCGCGCCCCAGGGTGGTGATGTGGTTCTCCGAGTCGACGCCCTGGAAACCGGCCACGACGATCACGTGGCCCCTCTTGAGTTCCTTCTCGATCTCGCGGGTGTCGATCTTGACGATCCGGGCCTTCGTGTGCGCCCTGTCGGTGTGGATCCTGACCTGGTGGGCCAGGAAGGACCGGGCCTTATGCCCCATCCGGTTCAGGGTGAGCGCCAGCAGCGTCACCGTGACCTGTTCGCCCGTCGCGATGAGGGCGTCGTACTCGCGGTCGTCGGGCCTGTTTTCCGAGGCCTGGTTCGCCATGCCGATGAGCCGATCAGTCTCGCCCGCCATGGCCGAAAGGACGACGACCAGTTGGTTCCCGCCCTCCTTGGCGCGGACGACCCGCTCGGCCACGTTCCGGATCTTCTCGAGGTTGGCGACGGACGTCCCGCCGTATTTCTGTACGATCAGCGCCATGAAATGCTTCCTCCGGATTTCAGACGTTCCTCCAGCTTCCCCATTGTGTCCGGGGGCCCCTCGATAACGAGCTCCCGGGTGTTCTCGTCGACGTACGCCATGCGGACGACGATCGTCTTTTCAGGGAGGATCTCACGGACCTTTTCGGCCCACTCGATGACGACGACGCCCCCGCCGTAGAAGTACTCCTCGTAGCCCATGTCCTCGAGATCGCGGGGTCCCGAAAGCCTGTAGACATCGAGATGCACGAGCGGGAGCCTCCCGGGGTACTCGTTGACCAGGGTGAAGGTAGGGCTCACGACGGGCACGTTTTCCGCCACTCCGAGGCCTTTCGCCATTCCTTGGGTGAGGCACGTCTTTCCGGAGCCGAGCTCCCCGATGAGCGCCACGATGTCACCGCTGCCGAGTGCGGTCCCGATCCGGCGCCCGATCTCCACGGTCTGCTCCCGACTATCAGAAATCAGTTTCAAAATCAATTCCTCTCTGACGGATTCCCGCGGAGGCCCCTCAGGTCTCGAAAACGACAAACGCCACGGCGTATTGCGCCGTGTGGGAGACGCTGACGTGGACCCGGCGGACCTTCAGCGCCTCCAGCCTGGCCCGGATCTTTTCCGATACCTCGATCCGGGGCTTCCCGGAGAGGTCGTTGACCAGTTCGATCTCGTTCCACGGGATCCCTCTGGTTGACCCCATGCACTTGACGAAGGCCTCCTTGGCCGCGAAGCGGGCCGCGAAGCGGATCGCCTCGTCCCGGTGTTTCCGGCAATACTCGGTCTCCCGCCGGGAGAAGGTCCGCTCGACGAATCGGTCCCCCCAGCGCCCGATGGCCTTCCGGATACGCTCGACGTCGGCGATGTCCACCCCGACGGCGACGATCATCGCTTCCCCCTGACGGCGTCGGCCATGGCGGCCACCCTTTTCATCACGGCCACGTCGTGCACGCGGACGATGTCGGCCCCGTTCAGGATAGCCGCCGTCACCGCCGCGGCGGTCCCTTCGAGGCGCTCCTGCGGCTTTCCCACCCCGGTGATCTCCCCCGTGAAGTGCTTTCGGGAAACGCCGACGCAGACCGGCCGGCCCAGGGCGCTGAACTCCCCGAGATGGCGGAGCAGGCGGAGGTTGTCCTGCACGCTCTTGCCGAACCCGATGCCGGGGTCCACGACGATTCGGTCCCGGGACACCCCAGCCGACGAGGCCTGCTCGATCCGGTCCGAAAGGAATCGGAGGATTTCACCCAGGAGCGAGCGGTACGTCAACTTCCCCTTCTGCATCGTCCGCGGGGTCCCCCGCATGTGCATGAGGATGACGGGAACGCGAGCCTCGGCCGTCACGCGGGCCATCCTGCGATCGCCCCGGAGCGCCGTGATGTCGTTGACGATCTCGGCCCCGGCGTCGACGGCCTGTCGAGCGACCTCGGACTTCGCCGTGTCGACGGAAACGGGAACGTCCGTCTCCCGCGCGATCAGGCGGATCAGGGGGATCACCCGTCGGAGCTCCTCTTTCACGGGGACGGGCTTCGCACCCGGCCGCGAGGATTCGCCTCCCACGTCCAGGATGTCCGCCCCCTCGCCGATCAGCGTCACGGCATGACGAAGCCCCGCCTCGGCGCCCGCGATCGACCCGCCGTCGGAGAAAGAGTCCGGCGTCATGTTGATCACCCCCATGACGAGGGTCCTGCCGGCGATCCGGATGGTGCGCCTCGGCGTCTCGAGCACGAACCGCCTGCGCTCGGCGCGTTCGAGGAGCTCGCGGAGATCCGCCGCCACGTCCTTCAACCCGAAGGGCTGCAGTCTGAGCTTCTCGGCGAACCGCAGGATCTGCTTGACGGTGCCCATGATGAGGACGTCCGTCCTGCGGACGCTGCAGTCGACGCAGCCCCGGGAGACGGCCGCGTCGCCTCCCTGCGAGAGCATCTCCTGCTTGATGATGTTGGCCACCTTGGGGGTCAGGCCCTCGACGAGAACGTTGAGGTGGCGCATCTTCGGGGCCATGGACGCGATGCCGTAGGGCTCGACGCCGATCGCCTTGAGGTAATCGGCGGCCTCGGATTCCGACCGGATGTGCAGCAGGCGGATACGGTTCTTCACGGGCTGCCTTCAAAAAAGGGTGCGTTTCCTGCGAAACGCACCCGGTTGTTCCGGTGTCCCGGCTCTCGCCCGGGCGGTGGGTCCCACCGGGGCGCAGGCGTCGTTCATCGTGCGGGCTCGGGAGCGGCCGCCTCCTGCTCCGGGAGAACGCGGCCGCTGATGATGGCGTCGAGGTCCTCCGCGTTCAGCACCTCCCTCCTGATCAACTCGTCGGCGAGGTTGTGCAGGATCTTCAGGTTGTCGGACAGGGCGTTTTTCGCCGTCGCGTATCCGTCGGACACGATCCGGGCGATCTCCGCGTCGATCTTCTTGGCCGTCTCCTCGCTGTAGTCCTTGTGCATGGCGAGTTCTCGTCCCAGGAAGATTTGCTCCTCCTTCTTCCCGAAGCTCATGGGGCCCATGGGGCTCATGCCCCAGTCGCACACCATGTGCCTGGCCAAATCGGTTGCCCGCTCGATGTCGTTGCCGGCGCCCGTGGTGAAGTCGTCCAAGACGAGTTCCTCGGCGGCCCGTCCCCCCAGCAGGATGGCGATGCTGTTGAGCAGGTAACGCTTCGGGTAGGTGTGCTTCTCGTCTATGGGGAGCTGTTGCGTGAGGCCCAGCGCCCGGCCTCTCGGGATGATCGTGATCTTGTGGATCGGGTCGGTCCCGGGGAGCATCTTGGCCACCAGGGCATGCCCCGCCTCGTGGTAGGCCGTGATCCTTTTCTCCTTCTCGCTGATCACCATGCTCTTGCGCTCGGCCCCCATCATGACTTTGTCCTTCGCGTACTCGAAGTCCATCATGGAGACCTTTTCCTTGCCCAGCCGCGCCGCATGGAGAGCCGCCTCGTTGACGAGGTTTTCGATATCGGCGCCGGAGAACCCCGGGGTCCCCCGCGCGATCACCGCGCCCTGAACATCCTCGGCGATGATGGTCTTGCGCATGTGCACCTCGAGGATCTTCTCCCTGCCCTTCACGTCGGGCAGCGGGACGACGACCTGGCGGTCGAAGCGCCCCGGACGCAGCAGCGCCGGGTCGAGGACGTCGGGACGGTTCGTGGCGGAAACGAGGATGACCCCTTCGTTGGACTCGAAGCCGTCCATCTCGACGAGCAGGGCGTTCAGGGTCTGCTCGCGCTCGTCATGGCCGCCCCCGAGGCCCGCGCCCCTGTGGCGTCCGACGGCGTCGATCTCGTCGATGAAGATGATGCAGGGGGCGTTCTTCTTGCCCTGGGTGAAGAGGTCGCGGACGCGGGAAGCCCCTACGCCGACGAACATCTCGACGAAGTCCGATCCGCTGATCGTGAAGAACGGCACGTCCGCCTCGCCGGCGATGGCCCTTGCCAGGAGGGTCTTGCCGGTTCCGGGGGGTCCTACGAGCAGAACGCCCTTGGGGATGCGGCCGCCCAAGCGTGTGAACTTCTTGGGATCTTTGAGAAAGTCGATGATCTCCTGCAGTTCGCCCTTGGCCTCGTCGATCCCCGCCACATCGTTGAAGGTCACCTTCTTGGAGCGGTCCGTCATGAGGCGTGCCCGGCTCTTGCCGAAGGACATGGCCTTCCCGCCACCGGACTGCATCTGCCGCATGAAGAAGATCCAGATGGCGATCAGCAGGATCGTCGGGAACCAGGAGATCAGAACCGTCATGTACCAGGGCGAGTCCTCGACGGGCTTGGCGGCGATCCTCACCCCCTTTTCCTTGAGCAGGGGCACCACCCCCGCTTCCTTGGGTGCGTAGGTCTTGAAGCTTTTTCCGTTGACGAACTTGCCCGAGATGTTCTCCCCCTGGATGCTCACCTCGACGACCTGGCTCTTTTCGACGGCCGCGATGAAGTCGCTGAAGATGATGCTGTCCTGGGCATTCTTGGGCTGGTTGAAGAGGTTGTACAGCAGCACGAAGATGAGGCTGATGATCAGCCATAGGGCGATATTTTTCTGTAAAGGATTCAATCCTTGCTTTCCTCCATGATGGGGCCGTCGAGACGCCATGCGGCGTTGCAGCCTTTGAGTCTAGATGTTGATCATTAACCCAGCAGCGTGAAAATTTCAAATGATTTCTGCCTTCAGGACGCGCCTCGTCCCCCCGTCGACACGGGCCCGTTCCGAGAGACGCAGACCCGGCACCCAGAGGATGGAGGCGTCGTCCGCCAGCAGCGGGAACCGGTTTCTCCGGTCCCTCGGGATCTTCTCGTCGATGAACAGCCGGCTGAGCTTCCGGCTCCCCGT
>CAYZKT010000143.1:0-2575 GCA_964478885.1 uncultured Syntrophaceae bacterium
AGCGCGGGTTCCAGTTTGGATTCGGCATTTTTCATGGCCTTTATCAGGTCTGCGTATTTCTTCTTTGTGACATCGTATTTCTGCTGGCTGGACCTTCGCAAAGCGTCACTGCTGTACTGCTTGATCTCCGAACGCCATTCGCTGAACAGCGCTTCCGACACATCCTCCACCGCCTGGACGCGGTTGTGTACGTCCGCGGCCTTCGATTCGCTCTTTTTCAACGTTGCATTGAGTTTGTTGTATTCCTTTTCCAGGTCTCCGCCCTTGAAATGAACAACGCTCTTGAACTGTTCCATGGCCGTGAGGAACTGTTCCTTCGTTTCGTTTTGCGTGTCGCGAGCCGCTTTGACGCGGTCCACCATAATGTCTCGCTTGTGAACGCCCATTTTTTCCATGGTCCCGTAATACATGGAGCTGCAACCCGCGACTCCGATCATGCAAAGGACAAGAACAAGATAGCGGATAAACATGTACCTCTCCTTCATTTTTTCACCGAAGAGAAATCAACAGGCGGGATACGAAGATACAGAATACGGGGATCTCATGTCCCGTGCTTCCGATGTTTCCAGCCCCAATCGCACTGCGTTAGTGATCCCTGCCGCCGTGCCCGCGACCCGTTCCCCTGTCCTTCTTGTCTTTCTTTCCCTTCTTCTCTTTGTACTGCTTGTCTTTGTGCTGCTTGCCGCGGTGTTTCGCATAATGAGGCACGTAGACGTCGTTGTACCATCTGTCGCGGACGAAATAGACGGGTCGTCCGCAGGCATTGTAACGATGGCAATGGTTGCCCCAGTGTTCCGCATGACCGGGAGGGACGTGCATGTACACTGGCCGGTAGGCGACCCCTGCAGGTACGGGATGAACCACAATGGGCTGCGAGTAGATGAGCTCCGGCCGCGGTGCAGTCCCGATGTCGATGCGCCCGTAAAATCCGGGCTGACCGACACTGACTGAAACAGCCACGTCGGATGCGAGCGCAGAGGAGGCCATACAGATGATCATCACGGCAAGAAAGAATGGTTTCATGGTGATCCTCCTTCATGGATTGATGAGTCATCGATTTCCAATAATACTATCATAACCTTTTGAATCCCGGGGTGCAACCGCACTCCTTGCGAGAAATCGGGGCTACGCGTGGAGTTTCATCAGCTTGACGAACGTCAAATACACGGAGGCGGGGAAGAAGTTTGAGATGACGGGCGGACGGAAAACCGCAAAAAGGGGCGACCGAAATGGTTCGCCCCTTTTGTTTGTCCTGGAGCCGATGTGGGGATTCGAACCCCAGACCTGCTGATTACGAATCAGCTGCTCTACCAGCTGAGCTACATCGGCATGCCGTCGATTTGGAAGGGAAACTTATAAACCCATCCCCTGTCTTTGTCAAGATGGAAACTATCTTCGCCCTTTGCAATCCCCGCATTTTCTGGTAACGTTTCCGGCAACGTATCCGGGTGAATTCGTACGGCATTTCCGGGCAGCAACCCCAGGGGGACAGGCACGCCATGGGCGCTCAGAAGGGAAACGGGCTGAACTACCGAAGCTGGGTCGAAGTCGACCTGGACAACTTCACCCACAACTGGCACGAGATGCGCAAGCTCGTGGGGCCCGACGTGAAGATCCTCTCCGTCGTGAAGGCCGACGCCTACGGCCACGGCGCGATCGAGATCTCCAATGTGGCCGTCCGCAACGGCGCGACCTTCCTGGGCGTCGCCAACGCCGACGAGGGGGTGCAGCTGCGCGTGGGCGGCATCGAGGCGCCGATCCTCATCCTGAGCCCCTCCATGGGCCTCGAGATCGACGAGATCATCAAGTACAGCATCACCCCGTCCGTCTCCGATCTGGGCTTTGCCCGGGAACTCCAGAAGAAGCTCAAGAAGGCCCAGGCCCGGATGCCCATCCACATCGAGGTCGACACGGGCATGGGCCGCGGCGGCACGATCCACAGCGAGGCCTTCCGCACGATCGAGGAGGTCCTCGAGCTGCCGAACCTCTCCGTCGAGGGCATCTTCACGCACCTCTCCTCGAGCGAGGTCGAGGGGGACGATTACAACGAGAAGCAGTGGGAGCTTTTCAGGGCGCTGCTGAAGAAGCTCGAGGCGAACCGGATCTACATCCCCGTCAAGCACCTCGCCAACAGCGGCGGCCTGCTGAACTTCAAGCCCTTCCACCTCGACATGGTGCGCCCCGGGATCATGTCCTACGGGATCTACCCCGCCGAGAGCCTCAAGGGGAAGGCCGACCTGCTGCCCGTGATGAGCTTCAAGACAAAGGTCCTGCTGCTCAAGGAGTTCCCCCGGGGCTACGGGATCGGCTACAACCGCACCTACGTCACGAAGAAGCCGACCCGGATCGCCACGATCCCCGTGGGCTATGGCGACGGCTACGGGGTCATCCTCTCCAACCAGGGCGAGGCCCTGATCCGGGGAAAGCGGGTGCCCCTCGTGGGCCGCGTCTCCATGGACATGTGCACCCTCGACGTGAGCCGCCTGCCCGAGTGCGAGGTGGGCGACGAGGTGGTGCTTTTGGGCAGGCAGGGCGGAGAGTACATCCCGGCCAACGACATCGCCGCCAAGGCGAA
>CAYZKT010000143.1:2675-6944 GCA_964478885.1 uncultured Syntrophaceae bacterium
TGGGCAGGCAGGGCGGAGAGTACATCCCGGCCAACGACATCGCCGCCAAGGCGAAGACGATCAGCTACGAGGTGCTCTGCGCGCTGGGCAAGCGGGCCCCGCGCGTTTTCATCCAGAAGGGCCGGGCCGACGCCGTGGAGCCGCGGCTGCGGCGCATCTTCATCCCCGACGAGGTGAAGTCGATCTCCCGGATCGACAGCGTCATCCGCCGCTGCTTCCAGACGCGGGCGCGCAGCTCCGAGCTGGGGGATGCCATCTTCTACGAGATGTTCGAGGCCCTCTTCGGCAAGGAGGACCGGCAGCTGGAGCTGCGGACCAACTTCCGCTACGACATCAAGGTTTCGGACTTCACGGCGGCGGAGAAGGCGAAAGACCCCCAGGCGGAGAATTTCTTCAAGGTCTCGACGCACATCGAGTACACGAAGACCCTGCGCAACTCCATTTTCCTCATCGGCTGCGCGCTCAACAACCGGCAGCTTTCGCTGCTGTTCGACGACCCGCGCTGCGAGTACCGGTGGCTGCTGACCACGAAGGACGAGGGGTTCAGGGAGAGCGATTTCCGGGTGGTGCGCGTCTGCGTGGACAACGAGGCCGTCCCCATCCTCCGCTCGGAGACGACGGAGCGCGGCTTCGAGATCTGGTGCGGCGGGGGCGACTCGCTGCGGGGCAAGCTCAACCGCCAGGTCCGCATCAAGATCGAGATCGAGACCAAGAAGTTCCGGAGCAACAACCTCTTCTCCGTCTACCTCGTCTACCCCACGCGGGGGCTCGACATCGATTTCAACTACGAGGGGATGAGCCTGAAGAACGTCCGCGAGATCAGCTTCTTCGCGGGCAAGCATCCCTACCCCGAGGTGACGAAGGTGGCGGGAAAGAGGATTCGCCTGAAAATCAGCGACGACGAATGGATCTTCCCCAACAGCGGCGTGACGTTTTTGTGGGATCTGTAAAAGAAGGCTAAAGGCTAAAGGCTAAAGGCTAAAGGCGAATCCCCCTCACTCCCCCTTTTCCAAAGGGGGACAAGAAAAGGATTCAGACCGGATAGGCCGAATAGATCGAATAGACCGGATAGACCGGATAGACCGAATAGACTGGAAAGACCGGATAGACTGCATGGACAAATTACGAGTCGGCATCATCTTCGGCGGGATGTCCTCCGAGCGGGAGGTCTCCCTCAACAGCGGGCGAAACGTCTGGGACAACATGGACCGGGAGCTCTTCGAGCCGGTTCCGATCTTCATGGAGCCCGGCGGCCGCCTCTGGGTCCTGCCCTGGCAGCTCATCTCCCAGAACACGACGACGGACATCGCGGAGCGCCTCGAGACGGAGGCCGAGCCGATCGCCTATGAGGCTTTGAAGAAGAGGATCGACTTCGCCTTCATAGCCCTGCACGGCAAGTACGGCGACGACGGCTGCATCCAGGGACTCCTGGAACTCCAGCGCATCCCCTACACGGGCCCGGGCATCCTGGCCTCGGCCATCGGGATGGACAAGGACATCCAGCAGAAGATCCTGCGCGCCGAGGGCCTCGGGGTGCCGCGGAGCACGGTGGTCGAGCAGCGGCACTGGCAGGAGAAGCCCGACGCCGTCCGGCAGCGCCTCGTCGGGGAGTTCGGCCTTCCCCTGGTGACCAAGCCTGTCCGCGAGGGCTCGAGCATCGGCGTCACCGTGGTGCGCGCCCCCGGGGATCTCGACGCGGCCATGGCGGCGGCCCTGCAGTGGGACCGCACGGTCCTCGTGGAGGAGTTCCTCGACGGGACGGAGTTCTCGTGCATCGTCCTGGAGGACGAGGGGGAGCCCCGGCCGCTGTCGCTCACCGAGATCCACCCGCAGAGCGAGTTCTTCACCTACGACGACAAGTACATGCCCGGCCGCTGCCGGAAGTTCACGCCGCCCAAGACGATTCCGAAGGACATCGCGGAGACGATCAAGGTCGACGTCGTGAGGGCCTTCAAGGCCCTCGGCTTCCGCTGCTACGGCCGCATCGACGGCTTTATCCTCAAGGACGGCAGGGTTCTCATCACGGACCCGAACTCCTCGTCGGGCATGGCGCCCTCGTCGTTCTTCTTCGAGCAGGCCGCCGAGCAGGGGATGCTGCCCGGCATGATCGTCTCGAAGCTCATCGAGATCGGGATGCGGATCCACGGGGAGAAGAAGGGACCGCTCTAAAGAAGGGAACAGGAAAATCCCCCTCGATCCCCCTTTTTCAAAGGGGGAAGTTTGGGAGGATCCCCTTTTTATGCGGGAAACCGGAGAAATTCCCTTTTCTTAAAAAAAGGGGAAGCCCAAGAAATTCCCCCCTTTCGTAAAGGGGGGCAGGGGGGATTTCATAGAAACAAGCGCTTTACATCACTTCGATTTCTAACTATAGTTCCGGCCATCAAATCAGGACAAGGGTTGGTGCATGACAGCAGAAAATGCAGGCAAGCTCAGGGTGGGTGTCGTCATGGGAGGCGTCTCCTCGGAGAGGGAGGTTTCCCTCGAGAGCGGCCGCAACATCTTCAGCAAGATGGACCGGAAGAAATTCGATCCCGTTCCCCTGTTCATGGACAGCCGCTGCTCCCTCTGGGAAATCCCGTTGAAGCTCCTGATGCGCAACAGCACCGCCGACATCGAGATCGATCTGGCCGAGGAGGCCAAGCCTCTCCCCTACGAGGCCCTGAAGGGCCGCGTCGACTTCGTCTACATCGGGCTGCACGGCAAGTACGGCGAGGACGGCACCCTCCAGGGACTCCTGGAGCTGCTGGGGATCCCCTACAGCGGTTCGGGCGTTTTGGGCTCGGCCCTCGGGATGGACAAGTACACGTCGCGCAAGGTCCTCGCCATGAGCGGCCTCGACGTGCCGAAGACGGTCGCCGTCGACCGGCGGGCCTGGGACGGCGGCGGGCGCGACGGGATCGTGAAACGCATCGACGGCGAGATCGGCTACCCCTGCGTCGTCAAGCCCACTCGAGAGGGCTGCAGCACGGCGGTGAAGAAGGTTGTCTCGTCGGCGGGAATCCCCGATGCCCTGGCCTCGGCCTTCGAGTGGGACAACGTGGCCGTCGTGGAGGAGTTCCTGAACGGGATGGAGGTGACCTGCGGGGTGCTCGGCAACGACGAGCCCCGGGCCCTCACGCCCTCGGAGACGATCCCCACGCAGGAGATCCTCTCGCTGGAAGACAAGTTCCTCTACGGCCAGGGGGAGAACAAGACCCCCGCCAGGGTGCCCGCGGAGCTGCTGGGCCAAATCCAGGACACGGCCGTGCGGGCCTACAAGGCCCTCGGCCTGAAGGCCTATTCCCGCATCGACATGTTCGTCTGCGACGGCCGCATCCTCGTGCTCGAACCCAACACCCTGCCCGGCATGACGCCTTCGACGGTTCTATTCCACCAGGCAGCGGCCGAGGGGCTGAGCCAGACGGATTTCGTCAGCCAGGTGATCGGGTTTTCCCTGGAGGCGCACAGGGACAAGAAGGGACCGCTGTGACAGCCAGGGTTCAGGGTTCAGGGTCCAGGGTCGAACAATTGGTACGTTGTTCCTTATCGTGCCTGCACCCGTTCATATCAACTGATCAGCCGACAACCAACATCCTGAAGCATAAAAGAAAATTTATCTCTTTTCCCCCTTTTATAAAGGGGGATGAAGGGGGATTTTGTTTTCAAGGGTTCGTCAATCCGGTGACGGGGTTGTTCGAAAGGCTTGACAAAAAACGAAAAATTTTTATATTACCCGTGAACTTTTGAAGTCCGCATGGGAGGCGTTTGTCTGTCATGTACTTCAACCCGCTTCAAGTATCGAAGATTAAAGGGGTATTCGATCAGGCGGAGCGGCTTGCCGGCCGATACTTCCACCTGACCGAGAACCAGATGAGGGCGCAGCGCTACGATCTCAGGACGCTGGCCCACCTGGAGACGCACGAGGTCGACGAGAAGGCCTTTGCGCATCTGTGCAAGTACGCGATCCGCAAAGAGGAAAAGGCCGATAAGCCCCGGAGTTACGATCTCTACCGGATCTGTCTGCAGGACAACCGGATCCTGGGCGCCGTCGAGAGGGCCCACTCCTTCATCCGGCTCGAGTCTCTCATGCTCTACATCGCCGTGCACGAGCTGGTGCACGTGATCCGGTTTGCAAGCGGGCAGGCCGATTTCGAGGCGCCCCGCGCCGAGAGGCTGCAGGAGGAGGAGAAGGTCGACCAGATCACCCGGACCGTTCTCCACCCCGCGGCCGACAAGGACATGGGCCTCGTGCTCGACTGCTTCAGCAGCCGCTACAGTTTGCTCGAATCC
>CAYZKT010000144.1:0-6941 GCA_964478885.1 uncultured Syntrophaceae bacterium
GGTTGAGGGCGGCGTGCCAGTCCTTGAACATGCGCGTGGCGGCGCCCGAAGCGGGGACGAACTTCAGGCAGCGGCCGGCCCGGGCCGCCTCGTCGTGAAGGGCAACGAGGCGCCCTTTCTCATCCTCGGTGACCCTGACGATCCCGTCGCCGACCGTGGCCGGCCTGTCGAGGATCAATGCGGTCGCGCCCCGCCGGAACCGGTCGATCTGCCGTGCGATCCTCTCTTCCGTCGCGCCCCTGGAACGGATGTATTCGATGTCGGACGGGCTGAACATGATGCCGGAACCTCCCTCAGTTTGCGGTGCGTTTTCGGTTGACGAGCTCGATCACCGTCACCTCCGGCGGGGCGAGAAGCCGGATCGGCGGGCCCCATGTCCCCGAACCGCGGCTTACGTAGAGGTGGGAGTGGCCCAGGTCGTGAAGCCCGCTGGACCGGGGGAAATACAGGTCGACGATGTGGTTGAACGGAAAGATCTGCCCCCGGTGCGTGTGGCCCGAGAGCTGCAGGTCGAAGAGCCCCAGCGACTCCTCCTCGACGACGGGCCGGTGCTTCAGAAACAGGACAAAGCGGTCCCGCGAAAGACCGGCCAGCAGGTCGCGCTCCCCGTTGCTGCGGCCTCTCAGGTCGAAGCCGCGCCCCGCCGGGTCGTCCACGCCGGCAACGGTGAGGATGCCGCCCACATCGCGGACCTCTCCCCTCAGCACGTCAAACCCGGCGTCTTTCGTGAAGGCCAGGGCTTTTTCGAGCCCCGCGTAGAACTCGTGGTTTCCCGTCACGGCAACCTTGCCCAGGGCCGGCCGGATCTCCCGGAGCTGCTCGAGCAGTCCCGGCTGCTGGTCGAGCCGCCCGTCCACCAGGTCGCCCGTGGAGACGAGCAGGTCGGGATTTTCCCTCCTCACCGCGTCGAGCATGCGCGCGAGCCTCTCCTCGCGGACGATGGGACCGAGGTGCACGTCGGAGATCTGGCAGACCCGGACCCGCTCCACGTTTTCCGGCAGCCGGTCCGTCTCGATCACGACCCGCTCCGTCCGGATGTCCAGGGCCTCGTGAAAGCCCCAGGCCGTTGCCGCCGACGAGAGGACCAGCGGCACGAGGAATGCGGCCCTCGCCCCCGGAACGACGGCGGAGAGGTCCGCCCGGGCGGCAACCCCCGCCAGGGAAACGAGGCCGCGGTACAAATCCACGGCAAGCAGCATCACGACAAGCAGGAACACCAGCGCCATCCACACATAGCTGCCCCAGGTCGCGGCCCGCGCCGCCCCCTCGGCTCCATGCCTTGCCAGAAAGCCTGCTGCGAGAGGGGAAAGGACCATGACGAGCATGGCGAGCGCCACGGGCGCTCCCGCGCCCGGCCCGGCGGAAAAGGCGGCCCTGGCTTTCAGGAAGACGTAGCCGTGCATCAGCCCGTATATCAGGAGAAACTTCAGCAGAAACAGCGTCATCGGGTTCCGCAGCGATCCAGGGGATATCCGCACGAGGCGGAATCTCTTCCGCCATGCACAGTACCGACAAGATAATCACGCACGCCCTCTTTTGCAAATGAAAACCCGGGGGCCCGCATCATGCGAAGAACCGCCTCTGCGCATAGTGGCACAACGGGTGGTCCGGGTCGAACCCCAGGCCGGGGTCGACCGCGGGCAGGATGAGCCGCGCCGGCCGCTTTTCCCCGGGATCGAGCAGGGGCTCCAGTCCCCGGCAGAACGCAACGCTCTGCTCCACGGCCCTGCGAAAGAGATCGTCGAGCCTGCCCGTCTCCTCGATGCCCGAGCAGGGGTGCCGGTAGCGGATATCACCGGAGATCTGCGCCTCGTAGCGCGCCAGCTGGGGCGCGTACACGAGGGCCAGGATCTCCCTCGCGAAGGACGGGACGATCGGGAAGAACCGGAACGAGAGGCGCCCCAGGACGGGGTTGCGGAAGAGTCCCTGCATGAAGGCGAAGAGGCGAAAGGCCGAGGCCAGCCCCGCGGCAAAACCGGCCGCCCGGCCCGGTTCGAGCCAGGCGGTCCCGGCGTTCGTGAAAATTTCGTCGAGCGGCGCCTCCGACGCGCCGAGGACGGATGCAAGGGAACAGCACTTCACCCGTTCGTATCCGCCCGCAAAATGCATGTCGATGAGCGTCTCCAGCCGACGGTGGTCCTGCCGGGCAACGGTCCCTTCCCGGAACGAGGGGTGATCGTACGGGCCCGTGAGGTGGAAGATCATCGGATGCAGGAGAGCGTCGGCAAACAGGTGGGTCACGAGACCGACGAGAAAGGCCAGGAGCGGGCTCCGTTCCGCGGGTGGCTTCTCCAGGGTAAAGCTCAGGAGGGCGCCCACCAGCTCGTAGGCGTCATCGACGGTGCCGTGGAGCTTGCGGGGAAGATCCCCGAACCGCCTGTCGCGATCCCCCTTGAAATAGTAGTACGGGGCATCGTGAACGACGGCGCCGATCTTCAGGATGTTCCCGTAGCGCTCGAGGGGCTCGCGGAAAGCGGTTTCCCTGAGCCCGGAGGATACGGCCGATGCAATCAGCCAGTGGGTGATCTCTTTCGGCATGGGTCACGTTGAACGTCGGCGGAGAGCGCCCCGTCAGATCCACACGTTGTAGGGCGTGCAGTCGCCGCGCAGGGTGCGGATGAACCGCGTCGACGGTCGGCCCAGGAAGCGGCACGGGCCCGCGGGGGCAAAGCCGGCCTTCTCGAACACCCTGGCGGCCCTCGCATCGTCCTCCCCGACGCAGGCGCTCAGCTCCGTGAACGGCTCCTCGCGCAGGACCCGGACGGCTGCCCGAAGGACTTCATGGGCCAAGCCCCGGCAGCGCTCATCCGGATAGAGCGCCAATACCGTCTCCCCGTCTGCTGCCGTTACGGTGATTCCTGCGGATTTCCATTCCGTGCGCGCGAATCGCTCCGCAACGAGCGCCAGGGTCCCTTCCGCCGAAGACGTTTCCGCCACCCAGCTCGCGCGTTCCGCATCCCGGAAGAGACCGGCGAGATGCTGCGCCTCGGCGGCCGCCGCCGGGCGCACCCGCAGGTGCCCCGCAAAGCCGCAGGTTCTCCCTGCTCCCCGTCTCCCGGTTTGCTCCTGCACTGCATTGTTCACGGCACCCCTCCGTCAGGCATGATCCCTATTAAACCGGGGCCGCCGGGCAAAGTCAACCGACAAAGACGGAAGCTGAGAAGCTCTGAAGTTGGGAAGTTCGGCGAGGCGGAGACATGCGATGGCCTGCCGGCCGATCCCAGTTGTCTCAACTTCGTAACTTCTCTGCCTGCGCGGGGTGGGGGTAGAGGATGACCTTCAGGGCTTCCCCGGCTTCGGCGACGAGCCGGAAGCCGAGCCCCGCCTCGTCGAGGCTCAGGCGGTGGGTGATCATCCGCTCGACGGGAACGCGCCCCGAACGGATCATCTCGATCGCGACGACGGCATCCTGCGGGGCATTGCCGTAGGAGGGAAGGATGCGGACCTCGTTGCGCCAGAAATCATTCACCGGAACGGGAAGGTCGATGCCGGGATCGGTCGGAGCGAAGCAGAGAATCGTCCCGCCCCGTTCGACGGAGTGCAGCGCCTGCCGGTATGCGGAAAGGGCGCCCGCGCATACGATGACCAGGTCCGCGGGCCTCCCGTTGAGCGCCGTGAACCGAGACGGGACGTCCTCCGCGGCGGCGAGGGCCGCATCAGCGCCCAGCGCTACCGCCGCCCGCAGGCGGTGCTCGCTCACGTCCGTCGCGACGATTCGCCCGGCGCCCAGCGCACGGGCCAGCATCAGGTGCAGCAGCCCCGCGATGCCGCTGCCGAGGATGAGAACGCTCTGCCCGGGCTGCAGATTGGCGAGCCTCTGACCCCGGATGACGCAGGCCAGCGGCTCGACGAACACGCCCTGATCGAAGGAGACGCTGTCGGGCAGCACGAACACGCCCCGGTCGACGTTGAGGGCGGGAACGCGCAGGTACTCGCTGAACCCGCCGGGATCGTAGTTGGTCGTATGAAGGGTCTCGCAGGCCGTGTGGCTGCCGCGCAAGCAGTAGCGGCAGGTATTGCACGGGATGTGGTGGGAGACGAAGACGCGGTCCCCGGCCCGGTATCGCTCCACGCCCGCGCCGGTCTCGGCGATCACGCCGGCGATCTCGTGCCCGAGGACGATGGGCGCCTTCTTGATCCGGTACCACTCCATGATGTCGCTGCCGCAGATGCCGCTCGCCATCACCTTGACGAGCATCTCCGCCGGACCGATGCAGGGGACGGGGCGCTCCTCGATCCGGACGTCACGGTTGTTGTAGTAGACGGCGACTTTCATTGTCGGAAGGTCTCCCGGTTCTTCCTCTCTATTCCGTTACGCCTCATGCTTTCACGGCGGCAGGGGTATCGGGAAAAGACGGAAGTTAGGAAGCGCGGAATATCCTTCAGCAGCCCATCGCCCGGGGGCTTTACCGAACTTCTCAGCTTCCCAACTTCACAGCTTCATCTTCAACCGGATCCCCGGACCCTGTGCCCTGGACCCTGTACCCTGGACCCTGGACCCTGGACTACCCCTTCTTCCTTCCCTTCGCCATGTCCGTCTTCACCGCCCGGAAGAGGTCGAAGGCCTGTTTGACCGACGCCTTCTCGTGGATGATCGCGGCCAGGGCGCGGATCATGGGCACGGGGTGGGGGCTCTGCCAGATGTTGCGCCCGAGGTTGACGCCGACGGCGCCCCGCTTCATCCCGTCGTGGACGAAGGCCATCACCTCCATCTCGGTGTCGCACTTCGGCCCCCCGGCCATCACGACGGGCACGGGACATCCCTCGGTCACCTTGTCGAAGTGCCTGCACCAGTATGTTTTGACGACGCGGGCACCCAGCTCGGCGGCGATCCGGGAGCTCAGCGCCAGGTACCGGGCCTCGCGCTGCTCCAGCTCCTTGCCGACGGCCGTGACCGCCATGACGGGAATCCCGAAATCCTCGCAGTCGTTGACGAGGTCGGCCAGGTTCATCAGGGACTCTTTCTCGTAGTCGCTCCCCACGAAGACGGAGACCCCGACGGCCGTCGCGTTGAGCCGCAGGATTTCCTCGATGGAGGTGGTGATCGCCTCGTTCGCCAGGTCCTTGCCGATGACGCTCGTGCCTCCGGACACCCGGAGGATGATGGGCTTGCTGACTGCGGGTTCGATGCAGTTTCTCAAAACGCCCCGCGTGACGAAGAGCGCCTCGCACCAGGGCAGCAGCGGCGCTACGGTTTCGCCGGGCTTCTCCAGGCACGACGTGGGCCCCTGGAAATAGCCGTGATCGATCGGGAGAAACAGGCATCGCCCGTTCCGGAACAGCTGCGCCATCCGATTCTTCATTCCCCAGTCCATCAGCAAGTCCTCCCTGCTCTTCTTTTTCTTGCCTCTCTCTTACCCTCTCGTCTTATGATCGCCCATCTCGTCCAGGTGACCGGTCAGGCCCTCGAACACCGCACCGCCCGCATCCCAGCGCCAGGAGATGACCCGGATCCCCAGCCCCGCGAGCCCGTTGGCGAGATCGCCGAGGGAATCCCCCGGCGCAACGAGAAACCGCCGGGGCTCCGGCTCGAGCTTCGCGCTCCTCAGCATGAGCCTCCCCACGGCCTGCTCCATGAGGTTCGAAGCCGTGCCCGCGGCCACCTCGATCAATGCGGCGATGCGGCCCGACGGGTCGCGGACCGTCAGCTCTCCCGAGGGGTCGCTCCCGACCCGTGCGCCCATGTCCTTCAGCCGGCCCGCCAGGTCGGACACGCAGAGGTCGCGGTCACACTCCGCGGCATAATCGCGCCTCTCCGGGGCGGCACGGCTCCCGATGCACTCCTCGCGAAACCGGTCGTCCTCGAAGGAGATCCTCGCCTGGGGCCTATCCCCCGGCTCCAGATCCTTGACGGCCTCGACCTTCCGGACGAACCGGGCGAGCTGCCGGACGAACCGGCTCGACTGCAGCTCGCCGATCACCACGACGGTGCTTCGCCCGTCGCCGTCTTCGACCTCGCTCCAGACCCCGCGGTAGTGGGATTCGAACAGGGACTTCCCGACGCCGCGCCGGCCGCCGATCCTGCCGCGGTGGACGAGGAACACGCGCCCCCCGTCGTCGCGGGCAAAGGCCCCGCCGATCTTGCGGTCCAGGCCTCTCATCGGAATGTTGATCTCGATGGTGCTGGAAACGGATCCTCCGGCTGCAGGCATGCCGACGCCGAAGGCGTTCAGGTAGCGCTCGCCGGCGACGGCCCCGGT
Source organism: uncultured Syntrophaceae bacterium (assembly GCA_964478885.1). Lineage (GTDB taxonomy): Bacteria > Desulfobacterota > Syntrophia > Syntrophales > UBA2192 > UBA2192. Next base: position 6,201 of record CAYZKT010000144.1, read on the forward strand.
GTGATACCACAGCCCCGGCCCCTCGGCCCAGAAGACCCGGGCGCGGAAGCTTTCCCCGGGGTGACCGATCTTGACGGCGATCCGGCCCGTCACGCAGGGCCGCAGCGACCGCATGAACTGACGCTGGCAACGTCGGATGGTCGATTCATCGTCCAGGACCTTGAGCACCCGGCAGCCCCCTGATGACGCCCGACGCCGATCGCGGCGATGTGAACTCGAGGCCCATGTCGGCGGCGATCTGCCCGTAGAGGTTGTGCCACTTCCGGAACTGTCCCTCCAGGTCGCCCAGGGCCTTCGTCAGCGGGACCGCCTCCGGCTTTTCCCCCTTCAGCTCACGGTCGATCGCCCCGATGCGGTCGGAGAGGGCGAGCTGGATCGACATGATCTCCTGCATCGGCTTCTCCCACCAGGAGCGCTGCCCGTTGTTGAGCCCAAGGGAGAATTGCTCGTGCTTCTCCGAGAGCAGGGCGATCCCCCGCTGCAGGTCCTCGAACTGGCCGGCCACCTCCTTCCAGTTGACCGATCCGGCTGTCGCCATTTTCCGGATGTCCCGGACGTGCTGGGCGAGCGTCGACGACAGGCCGAAGCAGCCCGTCAGCTGCTCCTGCTGGCGGTCGTCCCCCCGGTGGGCGACCTGACCCGCGCGGGGGGCCACGGGCGGGCGCGGGGGGCGGCGGGGGGGGGGGCGGGGCCGCTGAACATCGTGGTGGCGGCGACCCCTGTAGCTGAAGGCGGGCGGGG
>CAYZKT010000145.1:0-6797 GCA_964478885.1 uncultured Syntrophaceae bacterium
TGAGAGCTTCGGCAGCGTCTTGCCGTTGCCGTTCTCGTCGTCCGTGTCCTTGCCCTCCGTGTAGAGGATCGTGAAGCCCGCGAACTTCAGGACCGAGCCGCGCACCTGGAAGAGGCAGTCGGCGGCCTCGATGTCCACCGTCGTCTGGTCGTAGAGGGCCGGGTTCATCTGGCTTGCCACGAAGCGGTTCCAGATGAGCTGGTAGAGGCGGAACTCGTCGCTCGAGAGCAGCGGCTTGATCTCGGCGGGACGGTAGGCGAGAGACGTGGGGCGGATGGCCTCGTGGGCGTCCTGGGCCTTCTCGGAGGTAGCGTACACCTTTGCCTTGGCGGGCAGGAAATCCTTGCCGTAGACGTCCTGGATGAAGGAGCGCGCCTCGGCCAGGGCCTCCCCCGCAACCCGGACGGAGTCGGTTCGCATGTAGGTGATGAGGCCCACGGGGCCTTCCTTGCCGAGTTCGATGCCCTCGTAGAGCTTCTGGGCGATCATCATGGTCTTCTTGGGCGAGAAGTGGAGCCAGCGCGAGGCCTCCTGCTGGAGCTTGCTCGTCGTGAAGGGGGGAATCGGGTTGCGCTTCGTTTCCTTGCTCTCGATCGAGGTCACCGTGAAGGAGGATTTCTTGAGCGTCTCGACGAGACCCGCGGCCTGCTCGCCGTTTCCGACCTTGGCCTTCTTTCCCGCGATCTTGACGAGCCTGGCCTCGAAGGGCGGCGGGTTGGCCCCCTCCAGGGCCGCCGTGATCGTCCAGTACTCCTCGGGCTTGAAGGTCCGAATCTCCTCCTCGCGCTCGCAGACGATCCGCACAGCCACGGACTGGACGCGTCCTGCCGAGAGCCCCCGCTTCACCTTGTCCCAGAGAATCGGGCTGATCTGGTAGCCCACGAGCCTGTCGAGGATGCGCCTCGTCTGCTGGGCCTCGTAGCGGTTGCGGTCCAGGGGCAGGGGGTTCCGGATGGCCGCCAGCATCGTGTTCTTGGTCAGGTCGTTGAAGAGCACACGGTAGAGCGACTTGCCCTTGGCGCCGATCTCCTCGGCGATGTGCCAGGCGATGGCCTCTCCCTCGCGGTCGGGGTCCGGGGCGAGGAAGATCGTGTCGGCCGCCTTCGCGGCCTTCTTGAGCTCCGTGATGACCTTCTTCTTGGCCTCGAGGACCTGGTAGGTGGGGCTGAAGTCGTGCTCGATGTCGATCCCGAGCGTGTTGCCGGGCAGGTCCTTCACGTGGCCCACGGAGGCCCGGACGTCGAACTCCGAGCCGAGGTATTTCTTGATGGTCTTCACCTTCGTGGGCGATTCGACGATGATCAGTGCGTTCGACATCAATGCTCCTTCAAAATAAATCGCTTTCCCGGAAGCTGCACGATGTACCCCTTGAGTTCCAGGGACAACAGAAGCGAAAGGGCCTCGGCCGCGGCCAGGCCCGTGCGTGTGATGAGGGTATCGGCATCCTGCGGCTTTTCTGTAATGAAACCGAGAAGCCGCGACTCGTTATCCGTCAGGGCTTCGCGCCCCGGTCTGTCTTGTTGTGCGCTTTCCGTCCGGGCAACACGCCCTTCCGTCCCATTCGGCCGCGCGGCGGGCGGGCGCTCGAGCTGCGGGAGGATCTCTTCGAGGATGTCCTCCGCGCTTTCCACGAGCTTGGCACCCTGGCGGAGCAGCCTGTTCGTGCCCCGGGATCCCGGCAGGTCGATGCTGCCCGGCACGGCGAAGACCTCGCGGTTCTGCTCCAGCGCGCACCGCGCCGTGATGAGCGAGCCGCTCTTCTCGCCCGCCTCCACGATGAGGACTCCCAGCGAAAGGCCGCTGATGATGCGGTTGCGCGCCGGGAAGTGCGGACGGTCGGGTTCCGTGCCGAAGGCAAACTCCGTCACGACGGCGCCGTTCGAGGCGATCTCGCCGTGAAGCTTCCGGTTTTCCGGCGGGTAGATCACGTCGATGCCGCAGCCCATCACGGCGATCGTCCGGCCCCGCGCCGCCAGGGCCCCGCGGTGGGCGCAGGTGTCGATGCCGCGGGCCAGCCCGCTGACGACGGTCGCGCCCCGCTGCGCCAGCTCCCGGCAGAGCTTCTCCGTGACATACCGGCCGTAGGGGCTTGCGTTACGCGACCCGACGACGGCGACGGGGATGTCCGCCGCGTCGAGGCTTCCTTTTATATAGAGAAGCGGGGGCGGGTCATAGATCCTCCGCAGCCTCTCCGGGTACGCCGGGTCCTCGCAGGTGACGATCGAGACGCCATCGCGCTCGGCCCGCGCAAGCTCGGCGCGTGCCCGCTCCCAGCCCCGAAATTCCTTGATGTTGCGTGCCGTCTTGTGGTTTAATCCCGCCGCTTGCTCCAGTTCGGGCAGGGCGGCTTCGAAGACGCGGCGAGGCGATCCATAGACCGACAGGAGATTGCGGAACGCAACGCTTCCGACCCCCTCGACGGACGTGAGCGCAACCCAGGTTGTCAATTCGTCCCTGACTGCCACGGAACGGGTGACCTCGACTTTATACAAAGCAGACCTTCTATACTCCGTCGGACCGCCTGTCAAGCATTTTCGAACGCCCCGGACGCGCCCCCCGGGCGCGGGACGGGGGCGGGAGCCAGTGATGACGAGCCTTTCCAGAACAATCGCCGCATTCCTTTTCGCCCTGATGGCCGCGCTCTCGCCGGCGGGGGCGGAGAGTGCCGCCGCGGCGCTCCACCTCTCGGCCCGCGAGGTCGACCTCGGGGACCTCGGGCCCGGAGAGACCGCGCAAGCGCAGTTCAGGATCGAGAACACCGCAGAGGGGAGAATCCGGTGGACCCTCGCGGCGCCGCCCGAGTGGGAGGGGGGCGGGGTGCTTTCCGGGGAAGCCGGCAGCGCGCCTTCGAAGGTCGATGTGACGCTCGTCTCGCTCCGGGAAGGAGCGGGGGCGGGAGACCACCCCGTGGAGATCCGCCTCGCATCGGGACGGGGCGTCCTGGTCCTCAGGCGGATGCTGGCCGAGGGCCCCTGGCGGGAGGCGCTGCGGATCGAGTCCGACTCCGGCGGTCGGACACTGTTCGTAAAATTCGTCCTCACCGACGCAAGATCGAGGCCGGCCCTCGAAGCCGAACCCCGGGGCATCGACCTGGGGGACACGGAACCCGTCCGGGAGATCACGCGAAAAATCCGGGTTTCCAATACCGGGGCGGGCGTACTGCGCTGGCAGGTCTCGTCGGGGGCAACCGGGATGCCTTCCGCGCCGGCGAAAGGGAGATATCTCTCGCTGCACAACGATGCCCTGCAGGCCGGAGGGCCGTATGCACCGCCGGCCGCCCTGATGGAGGCCGTTCAGGCGATGGGGCCCTGGGGAGCCGAGAAGGGGTACCCGAAGGCTGCGGGCCACGGATGCACCCTGCGGGTCCAGTTCCATGGATCGGGGGCCGTCCTGACCGGCAGGCGCGCCTCGGAATCGGCCGTGCTGATGGCTTCGGTCGGCGATCAGCCCCGGCGGGAGGTGATCCTCGAGGAACTCGAGAGCGGACGTTTCGAGGCGACCGTTGCCGAAAACCTTGCCGAGGGCCCGCACAGCCTCCTGCTGCAGGTTTCGGAGGGCACCGTCGTTCTCGAAGGCGTCACGGCACGGGACTCGCGAGTCACGAGCCCGCCGACGGCCTGGATCCGCCTAACCCCGCTTTCCGGCACCACCACGCGGGAGACGGATTTCGTCACCGTGCGGATGACCCTCTCCGACCTCAAGCCCGGGGTCTACACGGACCTGGTGACGATCTCATCCAACGGCGGGACCGTCCTCATTCCCGTTTCGCTCGCCGTCACCGGGGAGGCGTCGCCGAAGCACCTCACGGTCTGGCGATACACGCGGGGTTCCGACGTCCTCTTCACCGCGCAGCCCGAGAAGGAGGACCCCCGGTACATCGGCGCCTACCGGCGCGCGGGGCTTGCCTTCCGGCTCTACGGGCCGGGGACGCCGGGAACCGCCGAGCTGAACCGGTGGTACAACCCCGTGATCGGGGACCACTACTACTCCGCGCAGCGAGGCGGGGGCCGCAAGAATCTCCAGGGCTACGTCTTCGGCGGGACGATCGGCAACATCGCCACGATCCGCCTGCCCGGCACGAGGGAGCTCTACCGCTGGTTCAACCCCGAGACGGGACAGCACTACTTCACCACCGACACCGCCGGGGAGGGGATGGGCCGCAGGGGGTACCGGTTCGAGGGGACCGTGGGGTTCGTCCTGCGGTGAAGCCTGAAAAAAATGTGAAATCCAGCTTGACAAAACGGGGCAAAGCGTTTATTAATCCCTCTTCGCGACGGAACGTCACGTGCGCCTGTAGCTCAGCTGGATAGAGCAACGGACTTCTAATCCGTAGGTCCCGGGTTCGAATCCCTGCAGGCGCGCCAGATAAGACGGTGGGTGTAGCTCAAGTGGTTAGAGTGTCGGGTTGTGGCCCCGAAGGTTGAGGGTTCAAGTCCCTCCACTCACCCCAGTAATAAAACGGGCAAAAAGCGCCCGTAGCTCAGATGGATAGAGTCGCAGACTTCGAATCTGTTGGTCGCACGTTCGAGTCGTGCCGGGCGCACCATAAATAGACAACCGGATATCTTGGGCCGCTAGCTCAGTTGGTAGAGCAGCTGACTCTTAATCAGCGGGTCCGGAGTTCGAGTCTCCGGCGGCCCACCAGGACAAAGAGCCGTCTCGCTTTCATGGCGAGGCGGCTCTTTTGTTGATATCGGACGTTACCGTGCCAGCCACCCTCAACCAGTTGAGGGTTCATTTTGTTCCACCTTGCCTTCCACGGGGTGATGGATTACGATACTTGATCGCAACGATGCCATATTCATGATACTTTCAACGACCGACATGGGTTGAACCCCTGTGAGGTCGATCCTCGAGACATGGATGGATCATGCCATGCCTGTACAAGCGATGGAAGAGCTTCTGCAATTCGAGCGGCTGCTGTCGAATCTCTCCGCCCGGTTTGTAAACATTGCACCCGACCGGCTCGACGGGGAGATCGAGAACGCCCTGAAGATGGTCGTGGAATTTTTTCATGTCGATCGTTGCGGCCTCCTCCGGGTGATGCCGGGAAAAACCTCGTGGCTGATCACGCATGCCGCCTACTCGGAGAATATCCCGCCTGTGCCCGCGGGAGTGGAACTGCCCCGCTCCATTAACCCCTGGGGGTATGACAGGCTGGTTGAAAAGCGCGAGGTGGTCTGCTTCGCGAGGGTTGAGGAAACCCCTGCCGAGGCGGAGGTGGACAGGGTCACCTGGCAGGAGTGGGGTATCCGGTCCAACCTGGTCATTCCTGTCGTCACCGGCGATGCCGTGGATCACATCATCGCCATCAATTCGGTCAAGAAGGAGCGGGTCTGGCCGGAGGACTTGATCCCCCGGCTGCGCCTGCTCGGCGAGATCTTCGTCAACGCCCTGGAGCGCAGGCATGCGGAGCAGGCCCTGCGCGAAAGCGAGGATCGCCTTGAGCTCGCCGCAGCGTCGGCGGAAGCGCGCCTGTGGGAACTGGACCTGGGAAGCGAAGTCATCTGGATGACCCAAAAGGGCATCGAGTTTTACGGATTGCAGACCGGCGAGGACATGACGCTGAGGAAGTTTCTGGGTTTCGTCCACCCGGACGATCGGGAGAGGATTCGCGCAGGGATCGAAAAAGCCAAGGCGGGCGAGGATATCCTGATCGAGTATCGCGTCACGACGATGCCGGGCGAGTGCCGCTGGATCGCCACGCGCGGCCGCCTGACCGTAGATCATGCCGGAAAGAGACGGCGCATCCTTGGCGTATCCATCGATGTCACGGACCGCAAAGTGCTGGAGGCCCGCCACCTGGAGCAGCTCGTGGAGATCGAGCGGCTGAAACAGCAACTGGAAACGGAAAACATCTACCTGCGCGAGGAACTCGGGCAGGAGCGGGGATTCGGGCAGATCATCGGGAAGAGCGACGCCCTCAACTACGTCCTGTTCCGGGTCGGGCAGGTGGCCCCAACGGACGCCACCGTCCTCATCCTCGGCGAGACGGGGACGGGCAAGGGGATGGTGGCCAACGCCATCCACGGTATGAGCGCGCGCAAGGACCGGCCGATGATCACGGTGAACTGCGCCGCCCTGCCTGCCAACCTCATCGAGAGCGAGCTCTTCGGCCGGGAGAAGGGGGCCTTCACGGGCGCCCACGCCAGGCAGGCGGGACGCTTCGAGGCGGCCCACGGGGGAACGATCTTCCTCGACGAGATCGGCGAGCTGCCGCTGGAGCTGCAGTCGAAACTGTTGCGCGTCCTGCAGGACGGCGAGTTCGAAAGGCTGGGCAGTGCCAAGACGGTCAGGGTGGACGTGAGGGTCATCGCCTCGACGAGCCGCGACCTGAGGGAGGAGGTCCGAGCCGGGCGGTTTCGTGAGGATCTCTATTACCGCCTCAATGTGTTCCCAGTGACGCTGCCGCCGCTTCGCAAACGTGCCGATGACATCCCCGAACTCGTCCGTTTCTTCGTGGACAAGTATGCCCGGAGGGTCGGGCGGCAAATCGAGAGCATCCCCAAGGCCGCCATGAAGGCGTTGGAGGCCTACTCCTGGCCGGGCAACGTGAGGGAGCTGGAGCACGTCATCGAGCGGGCCGTGATCACCGCGGAGGGAAGCGTGCTGAAGCTGGCGGACCGCCTAGAGCCCCTTCGCGACGCGCACGGGGCCGAGAGGCCCCTGCGGGATCTGGCCGCCATGGAGCGGGATCACATCGAACGGGTCCTGAAGGAAACAGGCTGGAGGATCGAGGGTCCGAAGGGAGCCGCCGTGATACTCCGGCTTCACCCGAGCACTCTGCGCTTCCGGAT
>CAYZKT010000146.1:0-4113 GCA_964478885.1 uncultured Syntrophaceae bacterium
TACCGCGACCGGGAGGTCGTCGTGATCGGCGGCGGCGACACCGCCGTCCAGGAGGCCCTCTTCCTGACGAATTTCGCGAGCAGGGTGACCATCGTCCACCGCCGCGACCGGCTGCGCGCCACGCCCATCCTGCGCGAGCGGGCCGCCTCGAACCCGAAGATCGCCTTTGCCTGGGATTCCGTCGTGACGGCGATCGGGGGCACCGACGCGGTGACGCACGTGAAGCTAGCCAGCGCGAAGGACGCGGCGCAAACCCGCGACGTCCCCGCCGACGGCGTCTTCGTCTTCATCGGCCTCGTCCCCAATACGGAGTTCCTGAAGGGAGTCGTGAAACTCGGCAAGGACGGCTACATTGCGGCGGACCGGGACATGAAGACCTCCGAGCCGGGAATCTTCGCCTGCGGCGACTGCATCGAGAAGCTCCTGCGCCAGGTCGTGACCGCCTGCGGCGACGGCGCCACGGCGGCCTTCTCGGCCCAGCTCTACGTCGAGGAGCTGAAGGGCGAAGGGTACGCGGGGCGATAGAGCGCTACGCGGCTGCGCCTGAAGTGAGGAAGAGCGGAAGAGCAGAAAAAGAAAAATGAAATTTTCAATGCCGCTCTTCCGAGGTTCCTAACTTCCTACCTTCATGAACGATGGGCGAAGATGAAGAAAAAGAATCTCATCAGAGGAGTACGTGTTGGATAATTTCGTTGCGTTCTGGCAGCACCTGCCCTCGAAGATCGACCCGAGCATCTTCTCGAACGGGTCCTTCCAGGTCCGGTGGTACAGCCTCATGTACATCGTGGCCTTCGCCCTGACCTATCTTCTCGTCACGTACCGGCTGCGAACGGAGAAATTCCCCTATACGAAAGAGACGATTCAGGACCTGATGGTCTGGGGCATCTTCGGACTCATTCTGGGGGGACGCCTCGGCTACGTGGTCTTCTACAACCTGGGCTATTTCGTCCGGCATCCCCTGGAGATCTTTCTGCCCTTTTCCTTCGCCAACGGCGTCAAGTTCGTCGGCATCAGCGGCATGTCCTTTCACGGCGGGCTCATCGGCATCGTCGTGGCCTCGGCCATGTTCTGCTACATCCATCGGGTCCGATTCTGGGATCTCGCCGATCTGCTGATCCCCTGCGTGCCCCTGGGGTACACCTTCGGACGGATCGGCAATTTCATCAACGGCGAGCTCTGGGGCCGGGCGACGGCCTCGTCCTGGGGGATGTACTTCCCCCTCGATTCCACGCGGATGCTGCGGCACCCCTCCCAGCTCTACGAGGCCTTTTTCGAGGGACTGTTCCTCTTTGCGGTCCTCTGGGGCATGCGCCGGAAACGCCCCTTCGAGGGCGCGTTCCTGGCCTACTACCTGATAGGCTACGGCGCCGTCCGTTTCTTCATCGAGTACGTCCGGGAGCCCGACGCGCACATCGGCCTGTACTTTGGGCTGATCACGATCGGCCAGATCCTCTGCCTGGCCATGATGATCGCGGGCGCGGGGCTCTACCTCTACCTGCAGTCCCGGGCAAGACGTTAGCCGTTGGGCCTCGAGGCCCGGGCCGTTTGCTCGCGCCGGCCCGAAGGCCGGCCGGAGATCGGGAAACAGGAGGAAATGACCAATGGGAAAGAACGTCGTCATCATCGGAGGCGCCGCGGGCGGGCCTTCCACCGCCGCCGAGGCGAAGAGGCAGGATCCCTCGCTGTCGATCCGGATCATCGAGCAGGGCGAGCACGTGTCCTTTGCGGCCTGACCCACCCCCTATTACATCGGGGATGTAATCAAGGACGAAAAGAGGCTCATCGCAAGAACGCCGGAGAAGTTCGCCGAATCGGGAATCGAGGTATGCCTTCGAACCCGGGTCGAGGGGATCGACGCCTCCGCCGGCACCGTCCGGCTCTCCAGCGGCTCCGCGCTCCCGTACGATGTGCTCGTCATCGCCACGGGGAGCAGGCCCATGATGCCGGGCATCCCGGGTGAGACGCTCGACGGTGTCTTCACCCTGAAAAACCTCTCCGATGCCGTTCGGATCAAGTCGTACATCCGCGATCGTCACTGCCGCCGGGCGGTGATTCTCGGCGCCGGCTACATCGCCATGGAGATGAGCGAGGCGCTGAAGCGCATCGGGCTGCAGACGAGGATCGTCTACCGGGGCAAGCTCCCGGCAAAAAAATGGGATGGCGAGTTCTCGAAAATCATCCTGGAGGAGATCACCCGAAACGGCGTGGAGTTCATCCCCGGCATGAAGCCCGTGGCGATCGAGAAAGGACGGGAGGGTTCCCTGCGGCTCGTGACGGACGGCGGCGTCATCGAGACGGACGTCGTTCTCATGGGGTTGGGCGTGACCCCCGACGTGGACCTGGCGAAGTCAGTCGGGTGCGCGATCGGCGACGGCACGGGGGCCGTGCGGGTCGATTTCACCCAGAAGACGTCCCGCGAGGGGATCTGGTCCGCGGGGGACTGCTGCGAGGTTTTCCACCGCGTGAGCCGCAAGTGGACGTCCATCCCCCTGGGCGACATTGCGAACAAGCAGGGCCGCATTGCAGGCAGCAACATCGGCGGGCGTCCCGCGCGCTTCGAGGGGGCCGTGGGAGCCACGGCCTTCAAGGTTTTCGATCTCGAGGTGGCCGCCTGCGGCCTCAGCGAAAAGGAGGCCCTGGAAAGCGGGTTCAACCCCGGAAGCGCCCTCGTGTGGGGCACATCGACGGCGCGGTCCATGGGAGGGCCCAGGCTGGGCCTCAAGCTGGTGGCCGACCGGTCCACGGGGAGGCTCCTGGGAGCCCAGGCCGCGGGACGGGGCGGGGCCGTCAGGAAGATCGACGTGCTCTCCGCCTGCCTGTGGAACGGGGCCGATCTCGACGGGCTCGCCTACCTGGATCTCGCCTATGCGCCTCCCTTCGGCGGCGCGTGGGATCTGATTCACATCGCCGCCCAGGAACTGCTCCGCAAGATCGTCTCATCGTGATCCCCCGGCGCCGGGTCGACACCCGGGACCCTGCTCAGGGAGGGTTGAACCTGTGCCGGGATGCGCGCCTTGCGCGAAGGAGGGTGGAGAAGAGATGGCCGAAACCATTCAGGTCATGACAACGACCCCGACGCGGGAAGAGGCAGCGAAGATCGCGGCGGCCCTGCTGGAAAATCGGCTGGCGGCCTGCGTCCAGGTCGCGGGGCCCGTCGAGAGCCACTACCGGTGGAAGGGGGCCCTGGAGCGGTCGACGGAGTGGCTCTGCCTCATCAAGACGAGGCGGGCGAACTACGCGGCCGTCGAAGCGGCCATCCGCGCCAACCATTCCTACGAGGTGCCCGAGATCATCGCCTGCCCCATCGAGACGGGCAGCGAACCCTACCTGGCCTGGCTTCGCGACGAAACGGCGGAGTGAAGAATTTTGCTTGCAATTTCCCCCCGATCGCCTTTAAAAAAAACAGGTTTGAAGCAAATTCAACGCATCGGGCGCCGTCGCCTGTCATAGAAAGGGCTCATTATGGGAACAACGGTTTACTCTCTGCCGAAGCTGGGCTTCGGGTACAAGGACCTCGAACCCTTCATCTCCGAGGAGCAGTTGAGGCTTCACCACGAGAAGCATCACGCGGCCTACGTCACGGGGGCCAACAGCGTGCTGGAACGCCTGGAAAAGGCACGCCGGGAAAAGGCCGACCTCGACATGAAATCGACGCTCAAGGAGTTCTCGTTCCACCTCGGCGGCCACGTGCTCCACTCGCTGTTCTGGGCAAACCTGGCCCCGAAGGGAAAGACGGCCGACAGGCCCGTGGGTCTCCTGGCCACGGCCATCGACAAGGAGTTCGGCGGCTACGAGCAGTTCAAGAAAGAGTTCACCCAGGCGGCCGTCAGCGCCGAGGGCTCGGGCTGGGCGGCGCTGAGCCACTGCACCCTCACGAACCGGCCCGTCATCATGCAGGTCGAGAAGCACAACGTCGACGTCTACCCCGGGCTTCGCATCCTCCTGGTGCTCGACGTCTGGGAGCACGCCTACTACCTGGACTACAGGAATCTCCGGGCGAAGTTCGTCGAGGCCTTCTGGAACATCGTCAACTGGGACGAGGCGAACCGCCGCTTCGAGGACTCGCTGAAGTAGGAACACGCCGCCCCCGGGCCCGGCGGCCCGGGGGCGATG
>CAYZKT010000146.1:4213-6790 GCA_964478885.1 uncultured Syntrophaceae bacterium
CACGCCGTCGACCGTGCCTGGGGCGACGAGAAGAACCCCTACACGGGGGGCAGCGGGGTGCTCACCGAGGGCCTTCTCACCGTGCAGGACCTCAAGCGGGGCGTTGCCGTCTGCTACGGCGTCACAATCGCCATCTGGATCTGCCTGGCATTCCTGAAAGGCTGGCCCGTCCTGCTCATCGGGGCCATCGGTATCCTGTCGTCGATCTTCTACACCGTTCCCCCCGTCAAGTTCGCCTACCGGGGGTTCGGCGAACTGGGGCTTTTGGTCAATTTCGGGCCGGTCCTCGTGATGGGCTCGTACTACGTCCAGCGGCAGACCCTGGATGCCGAGCCGCTGGTCGTTTCCCTCATCCCGGGGTTTCTCATGTGGTCCATGATCGTCATCAACGAGATCCCCGACTACGAGGAGGACCGCCGGAGCGGGAAGATGAACCTCGTGGCCCGGTTCGGCCGCGAGACCGGCATCGCCCTCTACGGGGCGGGGCTGCTCGGCGCCTTCGGGACCCTGGCGGGGGCGGTCGTGCTCGGCGTGGCGCCGCTGCCCTTGCTTCTGGGGCTTGCCGCGCTCCCGACGGCGTTTCAGTCGGTGCGCATCCTGAAGGAGCACTACCGGGATCGTCTCCGGGTGATTCCCGCCAACATCGCCATCATCAAGGTGTATCTGATCACGGGGGTGGCGCTGATCGCGGGGTACCTGATCCACGGGTTTTTAGGCTGGTGACAGGGAACGGAGAGCGATAACGGGAAGCTATGAAGTTGAGAAGTTAAGAAGCTTGGACAGACCAGTGGGCAATCGATTGCACGCCGTTCTCCAAACTTCCCAACTTCATAACTTCTCAGCTTCCGCGATTTCGAAGTCTGAGCGCAAGGCAGGGTGCCATAGCATGAAAGAGAGCGGTGCCAAGAACAGCCCCGAGGTCCTCGTCGTCGGGTCGGTCACGATAGACACGATCATCGAGAGCCGCAGGACGTCGGAGCGCCTGGGAGGGGTGGTCGCCTACGGGGCGCTCACGTTTCAGCGGCTCGGCGTGGCGACGGCCGTCGTGACGAACGTCGCCGACGAAGACAGGGCTCTCCTCGGCATTCTTGCCGGCGAGGGGGTGGCCGTCCACGCAGGCAAGAGCCTCCGCACCACGCGGTTCGTCAACGAGTCCCGGGGGGATCTGCGCGAGCAGCTCATGCCGCAGGCGGCAGGCCGCATCGCGTCGTCCCAGATCGAACCGTTCCTTGCAACGATCCGCCACATCCATGCGGGCCCCCTGCACCCCGAAGACATCGACCCGCAGGCCATGGCGCTGATGGCGGAATCGAAGAAGCTCGTGAGCCTCGACGTCCAGGGGTATCTGCGCAAAGCCGAAAACGGCCGGATCGTCCCCCGCCTGTCGGAGGGGCTAACGGAGGCCCTGCATTCCGCCCACATCATCAAGGCCGACGAGGGGGAACTCACCCTCATGCTCGATCACTTTCGCGAGAGCCTGCCGGGGTTCCTGAAGCGTTTCCGGATCGACGAGGCCGTGATCACCCGCGGCTCGAGGGGCGCGAGCGTATGGACCCGCTTCGGGGAGGGGTGGCACTTCGCGGCCGAAGCGGTTCGTCGACCCGCGAGCACCGTGGGGGCAGGGGACGTCTTCTTTGCCGCCTACCTCGCGGCCCACGTATACCGGAAGCTCGACATCGACCTTGCCGCCGGGTTTGCGGCGGGGGTCGCGGCAAGGCAGGTAGCCGGCAAGCACATCGCCCCGTCATCGCTCGATTTGACAGACAGGACCCCGGGGAGAAAGGCCCGGTAGAAATTGTTCTGCCCTGAGCCTAATGCCTTTTGCCTTACGCCGTTCTCAAGCTGGCACCGCCGGGGAACGACGGAAATCGGGTTCATGGATTCCACCAGAAAGGAGGCGACACACATGAAGGTGCTCATTCTCTATTTCTCCCGGTCGGGCAACACGAAGAAGCTCGCCGAGGAGATCGCCAGGGGGGTCGTTGAGGTCGAGGGCGTGCAGGCCGTCGTCAAGTCCACGGCGGACGTTTCGAAGGAGGATTTCGTCGCCGCCGAGGGGATCATCGCGGGCTCTCCCGTCTACTTCGGGTCCATGGCGGCGCCGCTCAAGGATGTCCTTGACAAGTACGTGGGGGTGCGGAAGAAGATGGAGAACAAGGTGGGCGCCGCCTTTGCCACGAGCGCCGACCCGTCGGGGGGCAAGGAAACGACGATGATCTCCATCCTCCAGGCCCTGCTGATCTACGGCATGGTCGTCGTCGGCGACCCCCTCGACGCCACGGGGCACTACGGCGTGTCCTGCCTCGGGGCGCCCGACGCGCCGGCGGCGGAGAACGGCCGCAAGCTGGGCAGACGGGTAGCGACATTGGTGAAAAAACTGAGAAGCTGATCTTGTCGGTGCGAGAGCAGAGAGCGTCCGCGAAGAGCGACGCGGAACGGTTTTGCAAGGCGAGTTCAAGTGTCTTTGCGCGAACGGTTCTTGGCGAACCGGAACGGCAGCGGAGCCACATGTTTGAGCCCGGAGGGCGAGTTTGTGGCGGAGCAGTGGAGGGAGCTTAGAACCGTCGCAAAGCGCTT
>CAYZKT010000147.1:0-6559 GCA_964478885.1 uncultured Syntrophaceae bacterium
CGAGCAGGCCGATGGCCAGCACCATGGCGAACATGGTCAGCATGTTGATGGAGAAGCCGAAGAAGCCCAGGACCGCAAAGGTCCCCAGGATCACGACAGGAACGGCGATGGTCGGGATGAGGGTGGCGCGCATGTTGCCCATGAACAGGTACATGACCAGGAACACGAGCACGATGGCCTCGAAGAGCGTCTTGAACACCTCATTGATGGCCACCCGGACAAAGGGCGTCGTGTCGTAGGGGAAGATGACCTTCATGCCGGGGGGGAAGAAATGACTCAGCTCCGCCATCTTTGCCTTCACATTGTCGGCCGTCTGCAGGGCGTTGGCCCCGGCGGCCTGGCGGATGGCCATCCCGGCGGAAGGCTTGCCGTTGAAGAAGGCCTGGACATCGTAGGTCTCGGTGCCCAGCTCGGTGCGACCCACGTTCCGGACGCGAACGACGGAGCCGTCGGGGTTGGTGCGCAGGGGGATGGCGGCGAACTCCTCGGGCGTCCGCAGAAGGCTCTGGACGACGATGCTCGCGTTCAGGCGCTGCCCCTTCACGGCGGGCGCGCCGCCGAACTGCCCCGCCGAGACCTCCACGTTGTAGGCCCTCAGCGAGGCGATCACGTCCTGGATTGTCAACCCGTAATTCGTCAGCTTGTCGGGGTCGAGCCACACGCGCATGGCGTACTGGCTGCCGAAGATCTCCACCTCGCCGACGCCGGGTACCCTGGAGAGCACCTTTTCCAGGTTGGACTGGGCGTAGTCGCGCAGGTCGTTTCCGTCCATGCTGCCGTCTTCCGAGATCAGGCCCACGAACATCAGCCAGTTGCGGGTGGATTTGCTGACCTTGACGCCCTGGTTGCCGACGACCTCCGGCAGGTTCGCCATGGCGAGCTGGAGCTTGTTCTGCACCTGCGCCCAGGCCAGGTCCGGATCCGTGCCCGGGGCGAAGACAAGCTCGATGCGGCACGAGCCGGACGAGTCGCTCGTCGCGGTGAGGTACAGCATCCGGTCGAAGCCGGTCATCTTCTGCTCGATGATCTGCGTGACGCTGTTCTCGACGGTCTCCGCCGAGGCGCCCGGGTAGAAGGCGGTGATGGCGATGGACGGCGGGGCGATGGGGGGGTACTGCGCGACGGGCAGGTTGTAGATCGCGAGGCCGCCCCCCGCCATCATGACGATGGCGATGACCCACGCGAACACCGGACGATCCAGGAAGAATCTCGAGAGCATCGCGCGCCTCCGTCAGTTGGACTTCGAGGCCGCGGGGGCGGCCGTCTTGCCCGGGCCGCCCGCGGCCTCGGCGAAGGGAACCGCCTTCACGACGGCGCCGGGCCTGACCCTCTGCATGCCCTCGACGACGACCCGGTCGCCGGGCGCAAGCCCGTCCGAGACGAGCCACCTGTCGCCGATCGTGCGAACGAGCGTGAGCACCCGCTGCTGGACCTTGTTTTCGGCATCCACGATCAGGGCCAGGGGATTGCCTTTCGGGTCCCGGGAGACGCCCTGCTGCGGGACGAGCAGCGCCTTCTCGCTGACCCCCTCTTCCAGGACGGCGCGGGCGAACATGCCGGGCAGCAGCACCCGCTTCGGGTTGGGGAACACGATGCGCAGGATGGTTGAGCCTGTTGTGGGGTCCACCGTGACGTCCTGGAACTGAAGGGCCCCTTCCAGGGGATAAGGCGTGCCGTCTTCCAGGATCAGCTTGACCCGGGCCCGGTTGGCGCTGTCGCGCTTGAGCGCGCCGCTCGCCATCGCCTTCTGCAGCTGCAGGAGCACGGCGCTCGACTGGGTCACGTCCACGTAGACCGGGTCGATCTGCTGAATCGTCGCCAGGGACACCGGCTGGCCCGCCGTGACCAGCGCACCGACGGTGACCGACGACTTGCCGATGCGCCCGGCAATCGGCGCCGTCACCCGGGTGTACCCCAGGTTGATCCGCGCGGTCTCCACGGCCGCCTTGCCGGCGGCGATCTCCGCCTCGGCCTGCTTGAGGGCCGCCGTCGCGTCGTCGTATTCCTGGCGGCTCACCGCCCGGATCTCCACCAGCTCCCGGTAGCGTTCCGCCCGGAACCGGATGGAGGTCACGTTGGCCTCCGCCCGGGCGAGCGCCGCCCTGGCGCTGTCATAGGCGGCCTGGTACGTCGCGGGGTCGATCTGGTAGAGCACATCGCCCGCCTTCACGTCGGAGCCCTCCTTGAAGAACCGTTGCTGGATGATGCCGCTCACCTGGGGGCGCACCTCGGCGATCAGGTAGGCCGATGTCCTGCCCGGCAGCTCCGTGGTGATCGCGACACGCTCGGGCTTCATTTCCACCACGGCCACTTCCGGAGGCCCGGCCGGCCCCGGCGCTTTTGCCCCGGAATTCTGGCAGCCGGCCAGGATGCAGACCGCAAACAGGGCCGCGGCAGCAAGGATCATCGTGACGTGCGGACGGACTTGCATGCAACACCTCTTCGATTCGATCAATGCACTCCCTGCCGCCATGCCGGCGGCAGGGAAGCTGTCTGGTTTCATTCTTTCCTGATGATTTCCCGCCCTGTCGATCCCGTCGCCCGTCACCCGGGCCCATCCTGTCTCCTGACCCCGTCCCAGCAGGCCTCGACGGCCTTTCGGATCAGCGCGTCGTCGAGCACCAGGAACCCCAGGATGTGATCCCGCAGGAGGGAAAGAATGGGACCGAAGGCCAGGGCGAAGTGCAGGGCGAGAGGCAGGTCTTTCAATGCCCGACGGTCGATCCCTTCCTGCAGGAGATGCCGGAAGAGATCGATGTCCCGTGCCTTCCCCAACAGTCTCTCCCGGCGCATGGTCACCCCGTACGGGGAATTCATGTACTGCTCGATGAACCGGAAGTGAATCGCATGGTCCACGAAATACCGGATGATCCAGGTGGAGAGATGAATGAAGCGGTCCCGGAGGGGGCGGTCGACGGAGTACCCCTGCATCAGGGATTCCACAACCGTTTTTTCGAGTTCGCTGAAGATCTCGGCAATCAGCACATCCTTGCTTTCGAAATAGCGATAGATCGTGCCGGCGCCCACGCCCGCCCTTTCGGCGATCATGGCCATGGGGGCCCCGTGAAAGCCCTGTTCCGCAATCAGCTCGAGGGCCGCCTGCATGATCTCCTTGCGCTTATCCGAATTTTTCATGGTTTGATCCCTTGGTCACCCATATCGGAATGAACGTTCATTCCTTTACACCTTTCTCATCGTTTCTGTAAAGATTTTTTTCCGGACCTGTATACCCCCCTTCCCAGTGTGAAGCGAAGTATACACCTTCTTGCCCTTTCCCCCATTCGCCGGGCCGCCATCAGGAATCAATATTCTGTTTTTATATCAGCGCCTTATGGGCAAACGGCCTCCGGGTCACCCCCTTGGCACAACGGTTGCTGATAACGGGGCGGGCCGCAGGAAGCGGCTCATTTGCTGTAGAGAGATGAGAGGAAGCACCGAAGGAGACGACGACAAATGGCTAACGGCAAGACCGCCATCGTATTTCCGGGACAGGGTTCCCAGCGCCACGGGATGGGCAAGGATTTTTACGAGAGCATCCCCGAATGCCGCCGGATCTACGAGCAGGCCTCCGACTCTCTGGGGTGGGACGTGGCGGCGCTTTGCTTCGGCGAGGACGAGAAGCTCAACCTGACCGCCTACGCCCAGCCGAGCATCGTGGTGACGGAGATCGCCATGCTGAAAGCCATCATCGACAAATACGGCATCACCCCCGACGTGTTCGGCGGTCACAGCCTCGGCGAGTACACGGCCCTGGTGGCCGCGGGTGTCCTGCCGCTCGAGACGGTGCTGCGCATCGTCCACATCCGCGGCAGCCTCATGCAGGAAGCCGTCCCGGTGGGCGAGGGCTCCATGGCGGCCGTCATCCGCAAGGATCTCAGCTCGCGGATGATCCGCGAACTGCTCGCCGATCTGCCCATCGACGTGGCGAACATCAACTCGCCCAACCAGATCGTCATCAGCGGCCGCTCCAAGGCAATGCCCGAGGCGGAAGAACGCCTTGCCAAGGCCCTTGCCGACGAGAACCCCGCGCGGTTCGTGGCCCTCAACGTGAGCGCCCCCTTCCACAGCCGCTACATGCACACCATCGAGGAGCCCTTCGAGGGCGAGCTGGCCTGCGTGCGCAGGCAGATGAAGGCGGAAAACGCCGTCAAGGTGACCTCCAACTTCACGGGCAGCTTCCACTCGTCCGACAAGGAGGAGGTGATCGAGCGCCTCGTGGCGCAGCTCTCGGGCACCGTCCAGTGGTGCGACAACATGAGGGCCATCGCGTCGCAGGCCGACAGGGTCTACGAAATCGGTCCCAACCGTCCCCTCCGCGACTTCTTCAAAACGATCGGCGTGACCTGCGTCTCGCTGACCACACTCTCCTCCGCCGAGCGGACCTTCGCCGGCAACTGACCGGGAAGGGGCCGCCGCCCGCGGGGATCATCCGACCACGCACACCCTCAAGGAGAACTCCATGGATTTTCGCCTCAATGAAGACCAGCAGATGTATGTCGACACGGTTCGTCGTTTCGTGAAAAACGAGATCCTCCCGAATATCCTGCAGATCGACAAGTCCCACGTATTCCCCTACGGGATCATCGCCAAGGCCTGGGAGCTGGGCATCCTCAACCTGAGCGTCCCCAAGGAAGTGAAGGGGTTCGAGATCGACGCCGTCTCGTCGGCCCTCATCATCAAGGAGCTCTCCTACGGCGACACGGGCATCTCCACCTCGGCCATGTGCAACGACCTGGCCAACACGGTCATCGCCCAGCACGGCAGCGCGAAGCAGAAGGAGGATTTCCTCGGGCCCTACGCCCAGGCGCCCCTGCTGGCCTCCTTCTGCCTCACCGAGCCCGGCGCCGGGTCGGACAACTCCTCCATGAGCACCTTTATCGCCAAGCGCGCCGACGGCAAGTACGTTCTCAACGGCGCCAAGTGCTTTATCACGAACGCCTCCTACGCCAGCCAGTTCACCGTCTTCTGCAAGGTTGGAAAGCCCACGGCTCAGCTGCTGGCCTGCTGCATCGTGCCGGCCGAGGAGATGTTCCAGGGCGGCAAACCCAACCTTCCCGCGAAACCCCAGACGGAGCTGACGGCCCGGGGCGGCGGCAAGATCGTCCTCGGCAAGCCCGAGGAGAAGCTCGGCCAGCACCTCTCGAACACGGCCACGGTCACCTTCGAGGACGTCGTCGTCGACGAGAGCCAGATCATCGGCGATCGGCGCCAGGGCTTCAAGTACCTCATCGACGTGCTCGACTACGCCCGGCCCATGGTGGCCGCCATCGGCGTGGGACTGGCCCGGCGCGCCCTCGACCTCACCCTGCAGTACACCCGCGAGCGAAAGCAGTTCGGCCAGCGGATCTGCGACATGCCCGTGGCGAGGGAAACGCTCGTTGCCATGTGGAAGAAGGTGGAACTGGCGGAACTGGCGCTCATGAAGGCGGCCGTGAAGGTCCAGGAGCGCGAGGAAGACCGCGGGATGTACTCGTCGCTCGCGAAGAACACCGCCGCCGAAGCGGCCCTGTTCTGCGCCAACGAGGGGCTCCACCTGCACGGCGGCTACGGCTTCATGCAGGAGTACGAGATCTCGAAGCTTGTCCGCGACGCCCACATCATCGACATCTACGAGGGCGTGCGCGAGGTGCAGCACATGATCATCGGAAGGGAACTGGTGTAGGCGCGAAGCGCCGGGCGCAGGAGTAAAAAAATAGGATGCGCCCGACGAAGCGAGGAAGAGCGGAAGTGAGGAAGAGCGGATCATCCAAAATCTTCATCCTTTCCTAACTTCCTAGCTTCCTAACTTCCTAACTTCACTCACGGCCATCACAGGCTGCCATAACAGACAAGGGGTTATCGAAAAGTCAATGCTGTACTTGCACGGATTGGGGCACTTCTACCCGGAAAACGTGGTCACCAACCGCTTCCTGAGCGATCTCGACATCGGATCGAGCGAGGAGTGGATCGAGGAGCGCGTGGGGATCCGCGAGCGGCACACGGTGCTGCCCCTGGAGTACATCCGGGAGACGAAGAACCGCGACGTCCGCGCCGCCCAGGAAGCCAGCCTCTACACAAACGGCCAGACGGCGGCCGCGGCGGCGCGCATGGCCCTGGAGCGGGCGGGGATCGCCGTCGGGGACATCGGCATGGTCATCTCCGGCAGCTCGGCCCCCGATGTGGCCTCGCCGGCCGAGGCCTCGACGGTGGCCGCCGAGCTGGGCATTGACGTGCCCGCCTTCGACATGAACTCGGCCTGCACGAGCTTCGCCCTGCAGGTGCACTTCCTGTCGAACATGAACGAGGGGGCCCTGCCCCCGTTCATCCTGATCACGCAGCCCGAGAACCTGACGCGCTGCCTCGATTACACGGACCGCCGGTCGGCATGCCTCTTCGGCGACGGGAGCACCGCCGCCGTCGTGTCGCCGACCGTGCCGGCCGAAAAAATCGTCGACGCCACGCACTTCGACGCCAAGCCCTCCTGCTGGGACAAGGTGGCGATCCGCCGGACGGGCCACTTCGGCCAGGACGGAAACGCCGTGCAGGGCTTCGCCATCCGCAAGACGACCGACGCCCTGCG
>CAYZKT010000148.1:0-5143 GCA_964478885.1 uncultured Syntrophaceae bacterium
CCTCTCGCCCAAGTGCGGCAACGACAACCGGCCCATGGACAAGCAGGGGGCGCTCCTGCTGCTGGAGGGGATGCTGGAGATGATGAGGTGACAGGTTCCGGGTGATCGATTCGAGAGCCGGCAGATAGGGCCCATCGCATTTCATCGGATACCGAAAAATTCTGAGGAAGGGAAAAAACAGCTATGGAAATCGATCTCGGCACGCTTGCGCCGCGCGATGCGCACGACATGCTGATCGGCGCTCTCATCCCGCGCCCGATTGCCTGGGTGAGCACGATCAGCGGTCAGGGGCAGGTCAACCTGGCCCCCTTCAGCTTTTTCTGCGGCGTCACGTGGAGCCCGCCCACCCTGGGGTTTTCCGTCGTGAACCGCTCCGACGGCAGCCGGAAGGACACGATTGTCAACATCGAGGAGACCAGCCAATTCGTCGTGAACATGGTCTCGCACGACCTGGCCGGGATCATGGTGAAGACGGCCTCGTCGCTGCCGCGCGGCGTCAGCGAGGCGGACGAGGCCGGCATTGCCATGACCCCCTCGACCCGGGTCTCTGCGCCCCGCGTGAAGGACGCGAGGGTGGCCTTCGAGTGCGCCCTCGACCGGGTCGTCACGGTCGGGCAGGGAGCCCATGCGGGCAATCTCGTTCTCGGCACCATCGTGCTGATGCACGTCGGCGACGGCATCGTGGAAGAGGGAAAGGGAATCGATCCGACCCGGTTCGATGCGATCGGCCGCCTGGGCGGTTCGCGCTATTGCCGGTTGCAGGACATCTTCGAGCTATGAGCACACCGACACTCGCGGGCGCAATCCGCATCCGGGTTTCCTACCGCACCTTCGACGGCAGGTTGCCCGACGAAAAGACGAAGGAACGGCTCAGGACCTTCTTCCGCGGGAACGCGAGCGGGCCCTTCGGCAATGCCCTGCGCTTCGAACTCATCGACCTGAAGGAAGCCGAGCGGGCGGAGCTGAAATCGCTGGGGACCTACGGCGTCGTCAGGGGGGCTTCCCTCTTCATCGCGGGCGCCGTCCGTAAGGGGCCCCGCGCCATGGAGGACTACGGCTACGGGATGGAACGAAACGTCCTCTTCGCTACGGCGCTGGGCCTGGGGACCTGCTGGCTGGGCGGGACGCTCAACCGGGCGGGCTTTTCCCGCAAAATAGGCCTGGTGGAAGGCGAGCTGATGCCCGCCATCAGCCCCGTCGGTCACCCGGCGCAGAAGCGCTCGCTCACGGACCGGGCCTTTCGCTTCATGGCGAAGTCGGACAGGCGCAAGCCCTGGGCGGAACTCTTCTTCGACGGCAGGCCGGGCAACCCGCTTGCGCAGGAGCACGCGGGGCCGTTCGCGGAGGCCCTCGAGGCGGTGCGGATCGGTCCCTCGGCCTCGAACAAGCAGCCCTGGCGCGTGGTCCGCGAGGGTTCAACCTGCCACTTCTTCCTCCAGCGGACGCCGGGCTATGATAAAATGCTCGGCGAGATCAGGCTCCAGGAGGTGGACATGGGGATCGCCCTGTGCCACTTCGAGCTTGCGGCGCGGGAGGTCGGGTGTCCCGGGAACTGGACGGAGGCAAGCCCCGCATTCGACGCGGGCGCTATGGAATACGTCGTCAGCTGGGCGTGACAAGGGACAGGAGGTGCGGCCGTGATGAAATGGAAGAGAAAAGCTGAATGCCGAATGTGCCTGGTCGCCCTGCTTTTTCTCTGCTGTCTGTGCGAAGCGGCAGGCGCGACGGAGTCCAATCTTGCCCGGGTACTCGGGAAGGCAGACCATGTCATCGTACTCCGGCACGCCAGGGCGCCGGGTACGGGCGATCCCGCCAATTTCAGGCTGGGGGATTGCTCCACCCAGCGCAACCTCTCCGAGGAGGGCAGGAAACAGGCGGCCCGGATCGGGGCGCGGCTGCGCGCGGCGGGGCTCGCGGAGACCACGGTGTACAGCAGCCAGTGGTGCCGGTGCCGTGAGACGGCGCGTCTTCTGGCCGTCGGCCCCGTCGTCGAGCTGCCCGCGCTGAACTCTTTCTTCCAGTCCGCCGGGGAGGAAGACAGGCACAACCGGGAGCTGCGGGTATGGATCGCCGCGGCCGACCTTGGCCGTCCCGTCGTGCTCGTCACCCACCAGGTCAACATCACCGCCCTGACGGGCATCTTCCCCGCCGAGGGCGAGGTTCTCGTCCTGCGCCGGGAACCGGGCAAGCTGGGCGTCGCCGCTCGATTCCCGGACATTGGGACCGCGAACAGGCCGTAAAAAAAGGATCGGGCGATTGACGTCCCGATCCCTTGCCGTTTCATTTCCCGGGAACCGGCGGCTTCGAGCCGCTAGTCCCAGAGCCCCATCACGTCGCGCTTTTTCTTTTTCATGGCGGCCTTCTTTTCCTGAAGGGCCTGTCTTGCCGATTGCTCCTTGTCCAGGACCTCGGCCGCCGGGGCCGGTTCGGACTGCGCCTGCCGGGTCTGAGGAGGCGGCAGAACCGACGGGGGCTGCTGCGCTGCGGACGACGCGGGCATCGGCGGCTGCACGGGCCCCTGTACTTCCTTTTTCAGTTCCGTCAGGGCCGCTCCCCCGTCCCTGGGCTGGAGGAGGATGATGCTGATCCGGCGGTTCTGGGGGTCCTTGGGGCTTTCCTTGACGAGCAGTTCCGTGTCGGCGTAGCCCACGACGCGGGCCACCCTGGCCGGATCGAGCCCGCTCACTTCGAGCATGCGTCGCGCCGCGGAGGCCCGGTTGGTCGAGAGCTCCCAGTTCGTGATCTGGTCGCCCCGGAACGGGGCGGCGTCCGTGTGCCCCTCGATGGCGATCTTGGCGTCCTGGTCCCGGATCACCTCGGCCACGGCGGCGATGATCTCCCGGCACTTCTCCGTGGGCTCGGCGCTGCCGAGCTGGAACATGGGGCTCCCTTCCCTGTCGATGATCTGGATGCGCACCCCCCCGTCGACGGCGTCGACGCGCACGTGATCCAGGAGCGCCTGCTCCTGGCCCGGGCCCTGTCCCGCTCCCTGGGCGCTGCCCTGCGCCCCCTGCTGCCCCGCGCCCTTGCCCCGGATCGCCTTTCTCAGCGACATGGCCACGTTCTCGGGTTTCAGCTCGGCCTTCTTGATGTGGTCGGTGATCACGAAGGCGGAGCCGGGCTGGAAGGTCTTGCCGCTTTCCTTGAAGAGGCTGAAGTTCTTGAAGTACTCCGCCATGACGGCCCGCTTTTCGGTGGACACCATCGAGAGCAGCCACAGCAGGAGGAAGAAGGCCATCATGGCCGTGACGAAGTCGGCGTAGGCGACCTTCCACGAGCCGCCGTGGTGCCCCTCGCCGTGCTTCTTCTTGACCTTCCTGATGATGACCTTGCGGACGGCTTCAGACATTACTTCTTGATTCTCCTCAGGGCTTCCTCTACTTCTGCGAAGGCGGGCTTGTCGACGGCCGGGACGACCCGGCGGCCGAACTCGACGGCCACCTGCGGGGCGGCGCCGCCCACAAAGGCCACGATGGCCATCTTGAGCACCGAGAGATACTGGAGCTCCTCCGAGGCCGAATGCTCCATGTTCTTGGCCATGGGCCCCACGAAGCCGTAGCAGAGCAGAACGCCGAGAAACGTCCCGACGAGGGCCGCGCCGATCGACTTGCCGAGGACCTCAGGCGGCTCGCTGATCTTCCCCATGGTGAGGACGATGCCGAGAACGGCGGCGACGATCCCGAGGCCCGGAAGCGAGTCGGCCACGGTGGCCACACTCTTGCTGGGCGCCGTCAGCTCCTCCTGGTGGCTCTCCAACTCGGCGTCGATGAGCGCCTCGAGCTCGTTGGGCTCGATCTTGGTCGTCATGACGGTCCGCAGGGTGTCGACGACGAGATCGAGGGCGTGGTGGTTCTTGAAAAACCTGG
Organism: uncultured Syntrophaceae bacterium; assembly: GCA_964478885.1. GTDB lineage: Bacteria > Desulfobacterota > Syntrophia > Syntrophales > UBA2192 > UBA2192. Next base: position 3,867 of record CAYZKT010000148.1, read on the forward strand.
GGTACTTGGTGAAGATCACGCTCTCCCTGGGGCTGTCCACATCGCCTTCGACGGAGACCAGTCCTTCCTTGCGGATCTTGTAAAAGACCTCGCCCAGCATCGTCAGGGCCTCGAGGTAGTCGGCCTTCGTGTACCCCTTGCCGCTCAACATCTTGACGATGCCCCCCATGACGGCCTTGATGACCTTCATGGGCGAGGCGATGATGAAGCCGCCCACGGCCGCCCCGCCGATGATGAGCAGCTCGACGGGCTGGAACAGCACCGCGAGGTTTCCCTTTTCGAGCAGGAAGCCCCCGATGACGCAGGCGATGACGATGACGGACCCGATGATGGTGAACATGGAAGGCCTGCGTTATCTCCTTTTCTCTCGGAGGATCTGCCGTTCCCGCTCGAAGACGAACCGGCAGATTTCCTCGCGTATTTGATCGTCCATGGCCACGAATTTCAGGCCGATTTCGAACCCGTCGCTCCGCCGGTCGGACGCCACCACCTCTCCGTAGATGTAGAGGGCCGCCGAGGCGCCGGCCGAGAGGACCGTCATGATCTCAAGGATGTCGCCCCGGTTGAACGCCTCGTTCGAGGGGAACGAGAGGCCGCCCCCGCTGATGTTGATCTGCCTCACCGGCAGCGAGCTGAACCCCAGCTTCTGCGCGCCCAGCGCGTTGAGGATCAGGTCCAGCTTTCGGTTTAGCGCCGAGAGCCATTCGGCCAGGGCCCGGTCCTGAATCTCCGGGAGCCCCCCCAGGTCGACCGTCGTCTGGTTGCAGATCCGGGACAGGAGGCTTTCCCTTTCCTCCGGGGAGACGAGCCGCACGCCGAAGGGCACGACGGCGTTCACCCGGGAATACTCCCGGCGGTTCGGTTGACAGGGGAATTCGGTTTTGAAATTCATTTCGGGCATCCTGGCAAGCGTTGCAACGGTTTCATATTCTCTTATCGGTTGCTTTCGTTATAACTTGAAGAAGATTTTGACGATGCAAGCCATTGGAATTGCAGGCCTTATTTTAGGTTCAGACGGCAGGGCCGGCAACCGGGGAGATGCAAGGGAGGTGCCACGCATACTCGCGGAGTGCGAGGTGACAGGTGGAAGGGTGCAGGTGACAGGGAAAAGAAGGGATTAATTCAGGGTTATCAGGGGTTGGGCAGCAGGCGATCCAGTACAGCGAGAGCTTCCTCAACGGTGTCGGCGGCTGTGAAGCGATTGCCATGGGAGAGGCCGATGGCGGGGGTTTTCAGGCCGATGACGGGAGTGTCGTTACGCAGGGCGTGGGCGATCT
>CAYZKT010000148.1:5243-6392 GCA_964478885.1 uncultured Syntrophaceae bacterium
GCGGGGGTTTTCAGGCCGATGACGGGAGTGTCGTTACGCAGGGCGTGGGCGATCTCGGAGACCGTTCCCCACCCCCCGTCGACGGCGATCATCACGTGGGGCGTCTTGGCGTTGATTGCGTTTCGGGCATCGGCCATCCCGGTCTGGATGGCGATGTCGACATACTCGTTGGGGTACCCCGCAAGCGGCCGCACACGATCGCTGGGCAGAACGGCCAGGACGAGACCCCCGGCGAGAAAGGCCCCCTCGGAGGCGGCCTTCATCACCCCGTCGCCTCCCCCCGTCAGGAGGACGTGCCCGCGTTCTGCGACTCCTTTGCCGATACGGCGGGCGTCGTCAAGGATGGCAGTCGGCGCCTCATGCCCGCCCATGACACCGACGATGAACGGTTTTCTACGGACCTCGATTGTCGACATGGCGTGAACCCCTTTCTGCATATTCAATACTCCACCGCGAGGGGAGAATCAAACAAACAGCGGACGACAGGCGGGACGCCTGTCCTACAAATTTTTTTCCAGCCGGCCGATCCGGAACCGCAGCAGCATGTCGATGAACCGCGGGTTGTCCAGAGGGTTTTCCCGGAACCCGAAGAGGTGCGTCGGACATCGGCAGTCGGAGGAGCCGAACCGCGGGACGTTCCAGCCTGCCAATTCCCCGATCGCCGCCGCGAGGCCGTGCTCGAGGTCTTCGCTCGCGCGGACGGGCAGCGCCGTGCAGGAGTCGGCCCCCTCGCGCAGGAAATCGATGTGCCAGTGTTGCCGCTTGCGGATCCGCATGTGGCGTTCCACCCGCTTCGAGAGGTTTGCACGGGCCGAGCCGGCGTAAACGTAATATCCCCTCGGGAAGGGGATGCGGCCGAGGCCGCCCACGTCGATTCGCCGGCCGCGCGCCATCTCGAGCACCAGGAGGTAGGCCCCCTCGTCCCTCGCCTCCCGTTCGACGAGGCCCCAGGGGATCTCCAGGTCGCGGATACGCGGCCCCAGGCCGAGGTCTTCCTTCCACTCGACACCGACGGCCTTGACGAGGATGTCGTCCTTCACCGCCAGGAGGGTCTGCGAGAAGGCAAGGTCCGTGTGGTAGTCCGGCATGAAGGCGTCGACCTGCGGCGTGTGGACAAGGAAGACGACCCCCCCGGGCATTCCCTGCTTT
>CAYZKT010000149.1:0-5657 GCA_964478885.1 uncultured Syntrophaceae bacterium
GGAAGCACTTCCAGTACGGCTTGATCTGGCTGATGACCGACTCGATCGTCCGGTTGATCGACGCGTCGGCCTCGCTCTCGTGGCGACGCAGGTCCGCCTCGGTCACCCGCGTGGCGCCGCTCATCTCCTCGAGGACGACCTTGATGCCCTCCGTGAGCCCGCCGAGGTGATAACCGCCCTCGAGGACGGCGGCGAATCGGCCGCCGCAGCATGTATCGGCGATGTCCATGAGCACCCGGGTGAGCATCCCGAAACCGGACGGCGTGACTTTCATGCCGCCCAGGGGGTCCCGGAAGTAGATGTCGAACCCCGCCGAGAGCAGAACCATCTCGGGCATGTACTCGTACGCCAGGGGCTGGAGAACCCGCCGGAAGACCCGCAGGTACTCCGCATTGCCGGGCCCGGTCTTCAGGGGGACGTTGACCGTGTAGCCCTGCCCGTCGCCTCGTCCGATCTCCTGAAGGCTCCCCGTCCCGGGGTAGTACGGGTACTGGTGGGTCGAAAAATACAGGACCCGGGGGTCTTCGTAGAAGGAGTGCTGGGTCCCGTTGCCGTGGTGGAGATCCCAGTCGACGATGAGGACCCTCTTCAGCCCGAGGACCTTGATCGCATGCATGGCTCCGATGGCGACGTTGTTGAAGATGCAGAACCCCGCCGCGCGGCTTGCCTCGGCATGGTGGCCCGGCGGCCTCACGAAGGCAAAGGCGTTGCGCAGGTCGCCCTTTACGATGCCGTCGACGCAGTTAAGGAAGCCGCCCACGGCCAGCTTGGCCACCTCGTAGGATTCGGCGGAGGCCTCCGTGTCGGGGTCGAGGTAGGTGTGATCCTTCCCCGCCGACTGGGCGATCATCTTCACGTACGAGTGCTTGTGGATCATTTCGATCTCTTCGTCCAGGGCGACGCGCGGTTTCACCTCCGCGCATTTCCCAGCCATCTCGGGGCCTTCGAGCATCTTGTAGATCGATTCGAGACGCTTCGGGCTTTCGGGGTGGTAGTGGCCGGTTTCGTGACGGAGGTACCGATAATCCTTTACGATTCCAGTGGCCGATGCCATAGGCGCCCCCTCGGCGTTGAGATCGGAAGAAACCCTCTACCACACAATACCTTAAAAATCAAAAGGATTCCCTTGCGCTGGCGGCCAAAAGCCTTGACAATGGGGGTGACAAAAGCTATTTAAACCGAATTCCGCAACTCGCGAGGTGTCTGCCGTGTTCGGCATCGGCATGCAGGAACTGATCATTATCCTGATCGTGGCGCTCATCTTCATCGGGCCCAAGAAGCTTCCCGACCTGGCCAAGGCGCTCGGCAAGGGGGTGGCCCAGTTCAAGGGGGCCATGGACGATGTGAAGGGCACCTTCGACGAGGGCATCAAGAAGGAAGTGAACCAGGTGAAGGACTCCCTCCTCGAGGACAAGAAGGAGGAGAAGGCGCCGTCGACGCCCGCGGACCCGTACGCGGCCGCGGAGGAGAAAAAGGACAAGCCCGCATAAGGATCAAGGCGCAAGGATAAAGGGCAAAGGCCGGGGCGGATGACAGGATTGAGTCTTGCCCTAAGCCATTTGCCCTTCGCCGTTTTTTTATTATGACCGAACCCAACGAAGACAAGATGCCACTGACCTCCCACCTGGAGGAACTGCGCAAGAGGCTCGTCCGGAGCCTTGCTGCCGTGGGCGTCGCCTTCCTGGCCTGCTTCTTCTTCAAGGAAGACCTCTTCCGGATCGTCGCGCAGCCGCTCGTGAGCGTCATGCCGTCCGGCAGCCACCTGATCTACACGGGACTGCCCGAGGCCTTCTTCACCTACATCAAGGTGTCCTTCTACGCGGGGCTCTTCCTCGCGAGCCCCTTCGTCCTGTACCAGGTCTGGAAATTCATCTCGCCGGGGCTCTACCCCGGGGAGCGAAAATTCGTGTTCCCCTTCGTGACGGTCTCGACGCTGCTCTTCGTCGGCGGGGTCTCCTTCGGCTACTTCCTGGTGCTCCCGTCGGCGTACAAGTTCTTCCTCGAATTCACCACCGATTTCCTCAAGCCCATGCTCTCCATGCGGGAATACCTCACGCTGACGCTCAAGCTGCTTCTCGCCTTCGGGATCATCTTCGAGATTCCCGTGTTCCTCTTCTTCATGACGAAAATCGGCCTCGTGACGCCGCGCAAGCTGGCGCGGATGCGCCGTTACGCGATCGTGGTGTGCTTCATCGTGGCGGCCTTCATCACCCCCACGCCGGACGCCTTCACACAGATCATGATGGCGGTGCCCATGATCGTCCTCTACGAGGTCGGCATCGTCGTCTCCAAGCTCGCCGTCCGGCGAAAAGACGCCGATGACGGTGAAACATCCTGATGACACCGGGCAACCGTTCCTCCATCAAGAGAGCCGTCGTCAAGAAGGCCCGTAGAAGCCGGGGCTTCCGCTGGATCTTCACGTCCATGATCGCCGTGGGAATCGTCGCGGGCATGGGCGCGGCGGGCTTTCTCGCCTGGCTGATCCACGAGTCCCCGAGCGTCGACACTCTGAAGGACTACCGGCCGAGCACCACGACCCGGATCTACTCGGACCGAAACGAGCTCATCGACTCCTTCTATGCCGAGGACCGCCGGGTCGTCGCCATCTCCGAGATCCCCGATGTGGTCATCAAGGCCTTCGTGGCCGGCGAGGACGCGCGCTTCTTCCAGCACGAGGGCCTCGACCTGATCGGCATCTTCCGGGCCTTCGTCAAGAACATGATAGCCGGGGAGATCGTCCAGGGCGGCAGCACCATCACCCAGCAGGTCGCCCGCTCGCTCTACCTCTCGCCCGAGCGGACCTTCACGCGAAAGATCCGGGAGGCGATCCTCGCGTACAAGATCGACCGCTACCTCAAGAAGCAGGAGATCCTCGAACTCTACCTCAACCACATCTACCTCGGCCACGGGGCGTACGGGATCGAGGCGGCCTCGCAGAGCTACTTCGGGAAATCGGCGCGCAGCCTCACCCTGCCGGAGGCGGCCATGCTGGCCGGGCTCCCGAAGGCGCCCAGCCGGTTTTCGCCCTACGTGAACATGGAGCGGGCCCGCCAGCGGCAGGCCTACGTCCTCACCCGGATGCAGGAAGACGGCTACATCACGCAGGCCGCGAAGGACAAGGCGATCAAGGAGCCCGTCAAGCTCATCTCGTCGAAGCCGCGCGAGAAGATCGCCCCCTACTTCACGGAAAACGTGCGCCGCTACATCCTCGAGAAGTACGGATCCGACGCCCTCTACCGCGAGGGGCTCGAGGTCTACACGACGATCAGCGTGGAGATGCAGATGGCGGCCAACGAGGCTGTGGAGCGGGGCACCCGGGAGATGGAGACACGGGAGAAGTTCGCGCCGGGCGAGCTGCAGGGGGCGCTTCTGTGCATGGACGCAAGGACGGGCGAAATCAAGGCCATGGTCGGGGGCCGGGACTACAAGAAGAGCGAGTTCAACCGGGCCACCCAGGCCCGGCGCCGCCCCGGTTCGTCGTTCAAGCCCTTCGTCTACACGGCCGCCTTCGACAAGGGGATGACGCCGGCAACGGTCATCCTCGACTCGCCGATTATCTTCAACGACTCCACCCGCGGCGAGTGGAAACCCCAGAACTTCGAGCACAAGTTCTTCGGGCCCACGACGCTGCGGACGGCCCTTACCTTTTCGCGAAACGTGGTGACCGTGAAGCTGCTCCAGGAACTCGGCCTGGCCTACGTCATCGATTACGCGCACAACATGGGGATCAACTCGCCGCTCACGAGAGACCTCTCGCTCGCCCTCGGCACCTCGACGGTGACGCTCCAGGAAATGGTCCGGGGCTACGGCGTGCTCGCCAACGGCGGCAGGCGGGTGGAGCCCTACTTCATCCGCAAGATCGTCGACCGCAACGGCCACGTCCTCGAAGAGCAGGCGCCGCAGGTGGAGCAGGCGATCGACCCCCGCGTGGCGTTCCTGACGACGTCGGTGCTGCAGAACGTGGTCCAGGAGGGGACGGGCGAGCGGGTCAAGGCGATCGGCCGGCCCGTGGCCGGCAAGACGGGAACGACGGACGACTACTTCGACGCCTGGTTCATCGGCTACACCCCGTCGCTCGTGGCTGGCGTGTGGGTGGGCTTCGACGCGGAAAAGACGATGGGCCGCTCGGGAGTGGGCGGGCGCGCGGCGGCGCCCGTGTGGCTCTACTTCATGGAGCAGGCCCTCAAGGGGATGCCCGTGGAGGTCTTCGCGGCCCCCGAGGGCGTCGTCTTCGCGCGTATCGACCCCAGGACGGGCCTGCTGGCGAGCCCGTGGACGAAAGACCCCGTTTTTGAGAGCTTCCTCGAGGGGACGGCGCCCAAGGAGTTTGCACCCCCTTCGAGCGACGAGCCAGCCGCAGAGCCTGTCAGGCCCTAGCCGGTCAGGGGCCAGGGGACAGGGTACGGGGGAAGAAACAAAAAAGGCTTGACAAAGGTCCGGTTTTATTGCATAAGGGGCCTCGTTTTCACCGTCTGGAGAGGATTTCATGATCCGTCAGATTATTACGAGCATCGTGGTTGTCGTTGTCGTCGTCATCGTACAGGCGGGGACCGCAGCTCGCACTCTCTGATGGAAACATAGAGCAAAACGAGCCGCGGCCCCCGAAAGACCGCGGCTTTTTCTTGTCGATCAAGCCGCAACGGAAAGACGTTCGCGGCTTTTTTGTTGTCATCATCCTTATTCTTTATGATCGGAGGAGGTAGTCCCGTGAAAATGAAAGGAACCCAGATCTTGCTCGAGTGCCTGAAGGCGGAAGGCGTGGACGTCATGTTCGGATACCCCGGCGGGTCCGTCATCGACATCTACGACGAGCTGCACCGCAACCCCGCCGTCAAGCACATCCTGGTCCGCCACGAGCAGGCGGCCGTGCACGCCGCCGACGGCTACGCCCGCGCGACGGGGAAGGTCGGCGTGGCCCTGGCCACCTCCGGCCCGGGGGCCACGAACACCGTGACCGGCATCGCCACGGCGAACATGGATTCCATCCCCATCGTCGTGTTCACGGGGCAGGTCCCCACGCATCTCATCGGCAACGACGCATTCCAGGAGTGCGACATCACGGGCATCACCCGTCCCTGCACCAAGCACAACTACCTCGTCCGCAACCCCGACGAGCTGGCCGGCACCATCCGCGAGGCGTTCCACATCGCGCGCACGGGCCGGCCCGGGCCGGTGCTCGTCGATCTGCCGAAGAACGTCATCGCCGCCGAGGTGGACTACGACCCGTCGAAAATCAAGATCAACTCCACGAAGCTCACGCTGCCGCCCAAGCCGTCGTCCAAGAAATACGTGCAGTTCCTCGAGATGCTCCGGGCCGCAAAGCGCCCGCTGCTGATCACCGGCGGCGGGATCCTGCTGGGCAAGGCATGGGACGAGCTGAGGGCCTTCGCGCGACGGGCGAAGGTCCCCGTCACGTCGACCCTCATGGGCCTCGGCGCCTTCCCGGGCTCGGACCCCCTGTTCCTGGGGATGCCGGGGATGCACGGCACGTACTTCGCCAACATGGCCATCAGCCACTGCGACCTGCTCATCTGCATCGGGGCGCGCTTCGACGACCGGGTGACGGGCAAGCTGGACACGTTTGCCTCAAACGCGCAGATCGTCCAAATCGACGTGGATCCCTCGACTAACAAAAAGACAATCTACGTGAACCTCCC
>CAYZKT010000149.1:5667-6337 GCA_964478885.1 uncultured Syntrophaceae bacterium
CAACCCCAACAGGCCCACACCCACCGGGTCCGTGATAAAAGTGAATGGGCGGGCGTCGAAAAACGGGGTTAGGGCAAGCTCGAAACCTTTGCGTCCAACGCCCAGATCATCCACGTCGACGTGGACCCGTCGTCGATCAACAAGAACATCGTTGTGGACCTGCCGATCGTGAGCGACGCGAAGAGCGCCCTTGAGAACATCAACCGCCTGCTCAAGGACCACAACTACACGGCCACCGACGCGGATCGCAAGGACTGGCTCGACCAGATCGAGTCGTGGAAAAAGAAGGCGCCCCTGTCCTACTGCCAGGACACAGAGCACATCAAGCCCCAGTGCGTCATCGAGACGCTCCACGAACTGACGAAGGGCAAGGCCCTCATCACGACCGAGGTGGGCCAGAACCAGATGTGGGCGGCGCAGTTCTACCGCTACGACGACCCCAACACGTTCATCTCCTCGGGCGGTCTCGGGACGATGGGCTACGGCTTCCCGGCGGCCATGGGCGTGAAGCTCGCCTTCCCGGACCGGATCGTCGTGGACATCGCCGGCGACGGAAGCATCCAGATGAACATCCAGGAAATGGCCACGTGCATGCAGTACAACATCCCCGTGAAAATCGTCCTGCTCAACAACGGCTACCTCGGCATGGTCCGCCAGTGGCAGGAGCTCT
>CAYZKT010000150.1:0-6337 GCA_964478885.1 uncultured Syntrophaceae bacterium
CGAGTTCCTCCGTGAGCGCGGCCTGCAGCTCGCCGGATAGCCCTGTGGCCTGGGCGGTCAGGTCCTCGAGCAAAGCGGCGCGGCCGCGCTCCATCCGCCAGGGGGGCGCCGTCTCGCCTTCGCGCTGGGCCGCGAAAAGGGACCGCGCCTCGTCGGGCGTGATGGCCGTGAAGCCGGGTTCGAGCCCGAGTCGTTTGCGTGCCCAGAATGTGAAGAGCAGGTGCAGGAAGGTCAGGCCTTCGCGTGCGGCCGTTTCTCGATCGAGGGGGGACCGTTCCGTCAGGGCGTTCATGAAGCCGTCCAGGGAGATCAGATTCATCAGGGCCCTGCCGGCCCGCGAGAGGTCTTCGGCGCCGGCAATGTCCCGGTAATGCTCCCCATCCTTCAGCCCCGTGTACAGCAGGGGCCTCTTCAGCAGAAGGCCCGACAGCAGGGAGCCGCGTTCCTCGCCCCAGAAGCCGTTTTCGAATCCCGCCTTCCGGAACCAGGCGATCCTCTGCCAGTTCTCGGCCACCCGCTTCAATCGGAGCACGAACCCGAAGCCGACGCGGAAAACCGACTCCAACGGGTTTTGCGCAAGCAGGGCCGCTGCGCCCTCCCGGTCCTTGCCCGTCATCTCCTCCAGGGCGATGCTGATGTACCCGGCAACCTTGCGGGTCTTCCCGACAAGCCCGTCGAGTTCCATCCGGGCGAGCCCCTCCACGGCTGCGATCCGGTTTGCCAGCCCCGCGTACTCGAGGCGAAGACGGTCCAGGACCAAAGGGTCCCGGATGCCGGCGATCGCCTCCCGCAGGCAGCCTGCCTGTCCGCCCTCGTGAAGCGGAAGGAAGGGGATGAGGGCTGCCGGTTCATCCCCGGGGGTTACGTCGAGGACGGCCGGTTTCCCCTCGCGCTTCAATTGCCCGGGAGAAAGTGCGGAGTATATGGAAACGGCCTCCTCGAAGGGCAAAAAACCGCTCTCGGCCAGGCGCACGTTTCGCATCCGGTACATCCCCTCCTCCATCTCGGAGGGCACCGTGCTGGCGAGGCCGGTCATCAGGGTTTGAAACGCGGGCAGACTGGCTGCGGCTACGGCGCCCGTCAGTTCCCGCAGGAAAGGTTCGGACTCCGGGTCGAGGGCATTCAGGAACAGGACCCCGTCGTGGGTGAAGAACCCCTCGGGGATCTCGAACTCCTTGTCGTCCTCTTCCCGGACCATGACCTCGATGTTTTTTTGCAGGATGTAATAGATCAGGGCGTTCCCCTCGTTGAGGAGCCACCGCACCGTCCTGGGCCGATCCGCCTCGAAGAGCAGCTTGAGCCAGGCCAGGGCCTCTGCGGCATTGAGCTCGTCGCGGTCCCAGATCTCCAGGTCCAGCAGGTGCTGCCACTGGTCAGGGGTGGCCAGCTCCAGCAGGGGCAGGCAATCGTCTGCGCCGACCTTCTTGACGATCCAGTAGAAATCGCCGGCCGGTAACGACTCGACCACGGCGCGGGGGTTGTGCTCCAGCAGGATGCGCTCCAGGATCTCCCGGCCGCCGTAACGGTCGAACTCCAGCAACAGGATCTCCCCGCGCGAGGCGGGCATCATGATGACGTTGTCCATGGACGGGGATTTCGATGAGGGGGTCATGGTGCGTCCCGTCACTCCTCCCGGTCGGTGTGCGATTCGTTGAGGAAAGAGCCCCCGGGGAAGAACGGGCTTCCCCGGGGGCCGGTACGCTTTCTTGCGGCGAATGTGTCCGGTATTGCCCGGGCCGTTTATTCCTCTTCCTTATCCGCCTTCTTGCCCACCATGGTGCGTGTCGTGATGAGCAGCGAGGCCACCGAGGCCGCGTTCTGCAGGGCGAGCCGGGCCACCTTGGCCGGGTCGATGATGCCCGCCTTCATCATGTCCACGTATTCGCCGCTGTCGGCGTCGAACCCGAAGGCCCCCTTCTTCTCGCGGACCTTCTCCACGATGACGGAGCCCTCGTAGCCGGCGTTCTTTGCGATCATCTTCAGAGGCTCCTCGATGGCCTTGCGAACGATTTCGATGCCGTAACGGGCGTCTCCCTCGAGCTTTGCCTTGGCCAGGGCGCCCGCGCAGCGGATGAGGGCCACGCCGCCGCCCGGCACGATGCCCTCCTGGACAGCCGCGCGAGTCGCGTTCAAGGCGTCGTCGATGCGGGCCTTCTTCTCCTTCATCTCGATCTCCGTGGCGGCGCCCGCCTTGATGATCGCGACACCGCTGGTCATCTTGGCCAGCCGCTCCATCGCCTTATCGCGGTCGTAGTCCATCTCAATGATCTCGATCTCCTTCTTGAGCTGCCGGACGCGCTCCTCGATGTCGGCCTTCTTTCCCGCCCCGTCGATGAAGGTCGTGTTGTCCTTGTCGATGACGATCCGGCGGGCCCGCCCGAGGTCCTTCACGGTCGCAGACTCGAGTTTGATCCCCATCTCCTCGGAGATCACCTTGCCGCCCGTGACGACGGCGATGTCCTGCAGGGCGCCCTTGCGTCGGTCGCCGAAGTAAGGGGCCTTGATGGCGGCGCACTTGATCACGCCGCGGACCTTGTTGACCACGAGCGTCGCCAGGGCCTCGCCCTCGACGTCCTCGGCGACGATCATGAGGGGCTTACCGGTCTTGGCCACCTGCTCGAGCAGCGGCAGGATCTCCTGCATATTGCCGATTTTCTTGTCCGTAATCAGGATGAGGGAGTCCTCCAGGACGGCTTCCATCTTCTCCGGGTTGGTGATGAAGTAGGGCGAGATGAAGCCCCGGTCGAATTTCATGCCCTCGACGAAATCCAGCACCGTGTCGATGGACTTGTTGTCCTCGACGGTGATGATCCCCTGCTTGCCGACCTTGTCCATGGCATCGGAGATGATCGTGCCGATCTCGGTGTCGTTGTTGGCCGAAATCGTTCCAACCTGCGTGATCTCCTGCTTGTCCTTGACGGGCTTGGCGATTTTTTCGAGTTCCTCCACGATCAGCTCGACACCCCTGTCGATCCCTTTCTTGAGTTCCATGGGGTTCATGCCCGCCGCCACGAGCTTGGCCCCCTCGCGGAAAATGGCCTGCGCGAGGATGGTTGCCGTCGTCGTGCCGTCGCCGGCCTGGTCGGACGTCTTGGAGGCCACTTCCCGGACCATCATGGCGCCCATGTTCTCGAAGATGTCCTCCATCTCGATCTCCTTGGCCACCGTGACGCCGTCCTTGGTGATCGTGGGGGCCCCCCAATTCTTCTCGATGACCACGTTGCGGCCCCGCGGCCCCAGGGTCACCTTGACGGCATCCGCCAGGGTGTTGACTCCCTTGGCGATTTTTCCCCGCGCGGTCGCGTCGTACAGGATTTCCTTCGCTGGCATGATCGAGTCCTCCTCCGTTTGCTTCTATGTGAGATGGTATTGATTGACAGGTGAAAATGAACCGGGCCGAAGTAAAGTTAATGACGCCTTCCCGGTTGTCAAGGGCGCATCGGCCGGGAGCCCTATCTTTTCCTCCACCGCTCGATCCGATCGAAGGCGTCTTCGACGGCCTTCTGGAGCATGTCGAATTCAACGGGCTTGATGAAGAAGTCGTCGAAGCCCGCCTCCCTGCACTCCTCGACCTCGAAGAGGCCGGCCCACCCCGTGATGGCAAAGAGGATGGCCAGCGGCTTTTCCTTGCGGATGCGGCGGCCCAGCTCGAGCCCGTTGGTCCCGAAGAGCCGCAGATCGAGGAAAATCACGTCGATTTCCCGATCGTTGAGGATCTCGATGGCGTTGTCAGCGCCTTCCGCCGTGAGGACCTGGTAGCCGGAGGCCCCGAAGAAATCCTTGAAGATCTCCCGGACGGTCATCTCGTCGTCCACGATCAGCATCGTCTTTTCCACGGACGGCTATCCTTGTCGATGGGGTACGGGGATATCCCCGTTGCCTTTTAACCGACACTTTCTATTACATCTGCCTGCGAAATCCCAGCGAAATTTTAGCCCATGGCCTCGATTTCTTCGACCTTGCCCTGCAGGCGCTTCGGCGAGACGGGATAGGGGGTCTTGATTCCCTGGGCGAAAAGCGACACCCGGTACTCCTCCACCATCCAGCGATACTCGTCGACCGCCCTGACCTTGTCGGGCGATGCCCCGGGGGCGAGAGCATTCAGGAGTTCGTCGAGCTTCTCCTCGTAGGGACGGATCTCGGCGGCCCGCGCCCGGTCCCGGTCGAGATGCACGGCCCCCCGTTCGGCGCGGACCTGCAGGGCCTTGAGATAACGGGCAAGTTGGGGGAGGCGCTCCCTGTCATAGCGCTCCAGGAACGAAACGGGGAGCAGCCGCTCCAGTTCGTCGCGCATGTGACCGAGGAAGCCGAGAACCGTCCTGTTCGAGAGGTTGGCCGCCTCAAGCCCGACGAGGGCCTGGCGGGTCTCGTGATAGGCCCGCAGGACGGGCTCCACTTCTTCGAGCAGCATCCGGGGCGCCTTCAGCAGCTCCTGTCCGATGGTTCGCGCATATTCCTCGAAAGCCCTGCGCGTGCGGATGTCCTTCTCCATGAGACGGCGCAGCAGGCCCTGGTAAAGACCGTCTTCCAGCGTCCTGGCCCCGCCGAAATAGGCGGACCAGACCTTCATCTCCCCCCGCAGGGCGAGGTAGCGACGCAGCGTCTCCAGATCCTTCCTGAAGCGAAGGGTCAGCAGGGCCCGGACACCGGACCGGTGGGTCTCCTCGGCTTCCCTGCGGTTTCTCAGCAGTCGCAGATCGACCGCCTCACCGGCGGGGGTGAGGGCCGGGTAGACCACCCCTTCGAGAATGTTGCGTACGTCCAGCTGGATTTCATCGGGGATTTCCTCTGGAAGTCCGGGGAGTTCCCATCCCTTGACCCCCGACCGCTCCCAGTCCGCCCTGGCACGGCCGAAGGCCCGGGACTCCTCCTCTTCAAGCCGGTCCTTTCTGAGAGATTCGATGTCCCTTGTCGAGCGAAGCTCCTTTCCCCTGGCGTCCACGACGGCGAAGCGGAGCTTCAGGTGATCGGGGAGACCCTCCAGGTCCCAGGCCGAAAGGGGCACGTCGAGCCGGAACCGGCGCTTCAGGCTTCCCGAGAGGGCCGCAGGCAGCGAGCCTTTGCTCTCCCCGATGTCCCGCAGGATGGTCTCCACCGATTGCGGGAGGGGGACGAGGTGCCTGCGGATGTCCCGGGGAAGGGCCTTGACGAGCGCAGTTACCCTCTCGCGCAGCAGTCCCGGGACTGCCCGCTCGAGGGTCTCGGGCTTGAGACCGGTGAGCGCGCTGGCCGGCAGCTTCAGGGTCACCCCGTCGGCGGCATCGCCCGGGCTGAACCGGTAGCTCAGGGGAAGCGCGAGCCTGCCCGCGGGCAGCGCATCGGGGAAAAGGGCAAGCTCGTCCGGGTCCGGCGCCTGCCGGAGCACGTCCTCCTCGGTCATCCGGAGAAATGCGTCGCTTCCCCGGTCCCGAATCATCCTCTGCAGGGTTCGCACGTCGAAGACTTCCCCGAGCCGTTCCTCGTAGAAAGCGGCCAGGACGTCGTCCGTGGTGAGCAGCGTACGCCTGCGGAGCCTGTTCTCCATATCCCGCACCCGTTCGATCAGATCCCGGTTGTGTGCGAGGAAGGCGGGGGGCCTGTCGATCTCGGCCGGCACAAGGGCCTCGCGGATGAACACCTGTGTCGCCTCTCCGGGGTCGATGCGGCCGAAGGAGACGCGGCGCTCCTCGACGATCACGAGGCCGTAGAGGCTCACGCGCTCGGTGGCCGTCACCTCGCCCCACCTGCGGTCCCAGCGGGGGTTGAAATAGGTGGAGCGGCAGAGGCTGCCGCCCAGGGCCTCGAGCCAGTCCCGGTCGATGTTGGCGGCGGTGCGCGCAAAGAGCTGCGTCGTCTCCACGAGCTCCGCCGCCACGATCCAGTCGCCGCCGCGATTGTAGAGACCCGATCCGGGAAAGATCACGACCTGCCGGCCGCCCGTTACGCCGTAAGTGTTCTTTTCCTTCTTCACGGCGATGTTCGAAAGATAGCCGCTCAGCACCGACCGGTGGATCCGGCCGTACCGGGCCTGGGGCTCGCCGTCTTCAGCCTTGGTCCGGGCCTTTGCCCCGTGCGCGCGGGGGGCCTCCTCGACGATCTCCCTGATCTGGCCGTGCACGTCGCGCCACTCTTTCATCCGGCGGAAGGAGAGGAAATGGTCCCGGCAGAACCGCCTCAGGCGACCCGCGGTCTTCGCGCCCGCCGCGTTTTCGTGGAAGCGCCCCCAGAGGGTGAGCAGGGTGAGGAAGTCCGATGCGGGGCTGATGAAAAGGGCCTGGGCCGAGTCGGCCTCCTTTTCTTTCCCGGCCGGACGCTCCCGCGGGTCCTGGGTGCTGAGCGCCGCCGCGATGACGAGGAT
>CAYZKT010000151.1:0-2681 GCA_964478885.1 uncultured Syntrophaceae bacterium
CCAGCGGCAAGGGCGGCGTCGGCAAGACCTTCGTCACGGTGAACCTCGCCGCGTCCCTGGCCGCCCGGGGACAGAGGGTGCTCGTGGTCGACTGCGACCTGGGCCTGGCCAACGTGGACATCATGCTGGGCCTCCATCCCCGGCTGACCCTCAAGGACATCCTCTTCGGCAGCGCCGCGCCGGAAGAGGTCATCCTCCCGACGAAGGCGGGGTTCGACCTCCTGCCGGCCTGCTCCGGCGTGCGGGAGATGGCCCAGCTGCTGTTCGAAAAGATCCAGATCGTCAAGAGCGTGCTTTCGGCCCTGGAGGGCTACGATGTCATGCTGCTCGACACGGGGGCCGGGATTGCCGAGACGGTCCTCCAGTTCAACCTCCTGGCGCCCCGGAACATCGTCGTCCTGAACCGCGAACTCACGTCGATCACGGACTCCTACGCGATGATGAAAGTCATGCACCAGGTCTTCGGGCGCGACGCCTTCAGCCTCGTCGTCAACGCCGTGGCCGACAACCGGGAGGGCGAAAAGATCTTCCACCACGTCGACGGCATCTGCCGCCGCTTCCTCGGCTTCGCCACGGACTACCTGGGCCCCATTTACCGGGACGAGGCGGTGCCGAAATCCATCCTGCGCCAGAAGCCCCTTGTTCTTGCCGACAGGGGCTCGAAAACGACGGCCTGTTTCGAACACCTCGCCGGGGTCGTGAGCCGCTGGGGGCGTCCATCCCCCCGGGCCCTGACGGCCGCACATCCGGAACCGGTTGCCCGGGGGACACTGCACTGAGAGCCTCGCGACGCAGGCAACGCGGCGTCACCCCCCGATTGCCGGGGGGTTTTTCTATCGGCCGCCGGGCACCGTCCTCATTTCCCTGAATCCCGGCCCCAGAGCCCCGGAAGGTCGGAAAATATTCATGGACATTTCGAAAAAAAGTGCTAATTTGGGCCATTAAGCATTATGTTGGCGGTTTCATGGAGGTTTTAATGAAAAGTGCCAAGGGCAAATTCTTTGCAACCCTCTGCCTTCTGATGACGCTGTTCGTCCTCTTCGGCCCTTACGGCGACAGCCGGGTGTCGGCCGTCGACTCGTCCACCTACAAGAGCCTCAAGATCTTCAACGAGGTCCTCGATATCGTCGAGAAGAACTACGTCGAGGAGGTCAAGCAGAAAAAGCTCATCGACGAAGCCGTCAACGGGATGATCAAGTCCCTCGACCCGCACAGCGCCTACCTCACCCCCGACCAGTACAAGGAGCTCCAGGTGGACACGAGCGGGACCTTCGGCGGCCTGGGAATCGTCATCTCCATGCAGAACGACCAGCTGACCGTCGTCTCCCCGATCGAGGACACGCCCGCGTTCAAGGCGGGGCTCAAGGCCGGCGACCGCATCGTGAAGATCGACGGCCAGATCACGAAGGGCATGTCCATCCAGGACGCCGTCAAGAAAATGCGGGGCCCCGAGAACACCAAGGTGACCCTGACGATCCTGCGCAAGGACATGAAGGAGCCCAAGGACTACGAGATCACCCGCGCCGTGATCAAGATCAAGAGCGTCAAGCACAACGTCTACGATGACAGCATCGGCTACATCCGCATCTCGGCCTTCCAGGAATCCACGGTGGACGAGCTGAAGAAGGCCCTGCAGCAGGTCAACGGGAAAGCGAAGGACCTCAAGGGCATCGTCATCGACGTCCGCAACAACCCCGGCGGGCTGCTGGACCAGGCCGTGAAGGCCTCGGATGCCTTCCTGAAGTCGGGAACGATCGTGTCGACCAAGGGCAGGATCAAGGCGATCGAGAGCAAGTTCGTCGCCAGGGACGACGGCAGCGAGCCCGCGTGCCCCATGGTGGTCCTCGTCAACGAGGGGACGGCGAGCGCCTCGGAGATCCTCTCCGGCGCCCTCCAGGACAACGGCAGGGCCATCGTCCTCGGGATGCCGACCTTCGGGAAGGGCTCGGTCCAGACCGTGATCCCCCTCGAGGACGGCTCCGCCCTGAAGCTGACGACGGCCAAGTACTACACCCCCAAGGGCCGCTCCATCCAGGCCGAGGGCATCAAGCCCGACATCGTGGTCGAGCCCATACGACCGGCGGATGGCCCCGAGACCGCCGATGCCCACATGCTGAGGGAAAAAGACCTCAAGGGCCACATCCGGGGGGATCGCGAGGACGAGCAGAAGCCCGCCAAAGGCAAGGACAAGGCACCGGGCGCGGAAAAGGACAAAGACAAGGGCAAGGAAAAGACCGATCTCCAGAAGGACAATCAGCTCAAGAGCGCCGTCGACATCCTCAAGAGCTGGGAGGTATTCAAGCGCATCGGGAAAAACTGAGAAGCGCGGGTCGATCCTTGAAGCAGAGGAAGAAACGTCGATCGGCCGGGAGCCATTGGAAACAGGCCTCCCTGATCCTCCTGGTCGCGTGCATCACCGGCCTCATCGCCCTCTGGCTGATCCCCGACGGCGATCGGCGGAGCGGTATCCCGGGGCCGAAGCTTCAGGGAGCGGTGGAGAAAGCCCCGGGAACGGCCGGGCCGGACCGACCCGGGACGGCTCCTGCCGGGAAGGGAATTCCCCCCGGGAAAAAAGTCGCCATCCTCATAGACGACATCGGTTACGATCCCGAGGCGTTGGGAAGGCTGCTGGCCATCGAGGCCCCCCTGGCCTTCTCGGTGCTGCCGCACACCCCTCACGC
>CAYZKT010000151.1:2781-4965 GCA_964478885.1 uncultured Syntrophaceae bacterium
ACCGTGTTCCGCGTGCTGCAGGAGAAGGGGCTTTACTTCGTGGACAGCCTGACGACGGAGGCGTCCGTGGGCCCCGGGCTGGCCGCCGGGGGCTCCCTCCGTTTCGCGCGGCGGGATCTCTTCATCGACGATGCGGTGGACCGCAGCCGGGCGGCAATCCACCTGGAGAAGCTCCTGGACACGAGGGAGCCATGGAGCGAGCTGCTGCTGATCGGGCATCCGTACCCGGAGACGGTCATCGCCCTGGAAGAAACGATCCCCCGGTTCCGGGCCGCGGGAATCCGCATTGTGCCGCTCTCCGAACTGGTCGACGGCAGGCAGGGTCCCCGGGATGTAAGGCCGCAAAGGACCTTGAACAGGAACCAGACGCCATGAAGAACACCATCCGGATTGCAATCCTGCTCGTCGCCGCGCTGGCGGCGAACAGCTTCGTCTTCGTCTCCTCGTCTCCGGCGCAGGGAGACGTCGCGCCCGCCTCGTCGCGGGATGCCGCGTACCACTACTCGCTCGGCACGATGCTCGCCCTGGACGGAAAGTTCAAGGAGGCGGCCGCGGAGTATGAGAAGGCCCTCGCCCTGGACCCGAAGTCGGCCTTCCTCGCCGGGGAGCTGGCCTCGCTGTACGTCAAGATGGGGGAGCTGGACCGCGCGCTGACCGTCTGCGAGCAGTCCCTGATCTACAACCCCGATCACGCGGAGACGTACGCGCTCATGGGAAGCGTCTACCTCTTCAAGAAGGACTACGAAAAGGCCATCGGGGCCTACAAACGCGTCATCGCGCTGGACCCGAAGAACCACGACACCTACCTGTACCTGAGCGTGATCCACGCCGAGCTGAAACACTACGACGAGGCCGTCGCCACCCTGAAATCGCTTCTCGCCAGCGACCCCAAGAGCGTGATGGGGCACTACTACCTGGGCAAAATCTACGGGGAGATGAAGCTGTACAAGGAGGCCGCCGCGTGGATGGAGAAAACCCTTGCGCTGAAGCCCGGTTTCGAGTCCGCCCTGTCGGATCTGGCGCTGCTGTACGAGATCCAGAACGAAACCCCGAAGGCCCGGGAGATCTACGGGCGGCTCATCGAGGAGCACCCCCTGCGGATGGGCTACCGGCTGCGCCTCGCGAAGCTCCATATCCGGGAAAAAAAATACGCGGAGGCCATCCAGATCCTCGAGGAGGTCCTGAAACTCGACAGTCGCAACCGGGAGGCACGGATCACCCTGGCGCTTGCCTTCCTGGAAACCCACAAGCCCGACCGCGCCATCGAGGAGCTGAAAACCCTGGTGGCGAGCGCCCCGAACGACCACGAGGCCCGCTACTTCCTCGGGGGGGCCTACGAGGAGAAGAAGATGGCCGCCGAGGCGCTCGCCGAGTACGAGCGCGTCTCCCCCGAATCGCCGCTGTACGGAAGCGCCCAGGTGCGTGCGGGCTACATCCTGAAGGGCCAGGGCAGGACGGCCGAGGCCATCGAGCGGGCCCGAAAGGCCCTCGCGGCCAGAAAGAACGACCCGTCCCTCCACGGGCTGCTGGCGGCCCTCTACGAGGCCGACGGCAAGCTCGGCGAGGCCGAGGCGACGCTCCAGGAGGGACTCGCGTCGGCCCCCCGGAACACGGACCTGCGCTACCGGCTCGGGATGATCTACGACAAGATGGGACGACCCGACGACGGCATCCGCGAGATGGAGGCCATCCTCCAGCAGGAACCCGACAACCCCGAGGCCCTCAATTTCATCGGCTACAGCTGGGCCGACCGCGGGATCCGGCTCGACGAGGCCGAGGCCATGATCAAGAAGGCCCTTTCCCTGAAACCCGGCGACGGCTTCATCACCGACAGCCTCGGATGGGTGTACTTCCGGAAAAACCGGTTCGACGAGGCCATCCGGTACCTGAAAGAAGCGTCCGCGATCCTGCCCGAAGACGCGGCGATCGCCGACCACCTGGGAGACGCGTACGAAAAGGCCGGCAGAATCAAGGAGGCCCTCGAGCAGTACGAGAAGGCCCTGAAGCTCAAGCCCGACATGAAGGGCCTGCAGGAAAAGATCGACGCCCTGCGCGTTCGCCCGGGCGGGAAGAAGTGAGGCGGAGCCTGTGATCATGCGGAAGCTGAGAAGTTTTGAAGTTATGAAGTTTGGAGCGTCTCCCCGGATGAGATAGGTCGAAAACTCATCCGAGCTTCTCAACTTC
>CAYZKT010000151.1:5065-6310 GCA_964478885.1 uncultured Syntrophaceae bacterium
AGCTTCTCAACTTCATCAGCCACGAACGGAAACTCATGATTGGAAGAACACCCGCCATCCTCCTTGCCCTGTGCTGCCTCATCGGGCCAATGACCGGTTGCACCCACGAGCAGGCGCTCGTCGTCTCCGAGAAGGACATGCCGCCCCCGGAGGCCCTTTACGAGAGGCTCGGCGCCGATCCCGCGCCGGGGAAGCTCCTCACCGGGATCCTCCAGGTCACGGCGATCCTGCCCGGAGAGCGGCACTCCTTCAAGATCGCCGCTGCGGCCAGGAGACCCGACAGTCTGCGCCTCGAGGATCTCTCGGTCATCGGGGTCCCGGACTTCATGCTGACGGTGCAGGGTGCCGAAATCCGGATGTTCCTGCCCCGGTCGGGGGAATTCCTGATCGGGACGGAATCGTCGGACGAGATCCGGCGCATCTTTCCACCCCCGGTGAAACCCCTGGACCTCGTGTCCCTCCTGTTCGGACTGCCCCCCGGCGTTGCCGGCACGAAAACCCTGAAAGGCTCGGTCGACGGGAACCGTTTCCGCCTCGACGTCTACACGGGCGGGGCATGGGCACAGACCCTCTGGGTGGACCCGGTCTCGGGCCGGATGACCCGTCTCGAAACCGCCGATCGCAACGGGAAGGCGGCCTACAGCGTCCGGTTTGACGACTTCACGAACGCGGGGTCGATCGCGGTCCCCGGCCGGATCGAGATCGAAACGGCGTCGCCGGCCATCGTCCGCCTGTCGCTCCGCAACCCGGAACCGGAGCTTGTGACGCAGGACGACCGGGACTTTTTCCGCCTCAAGCCCCCCGAGGGCGTCACCCCGAGGGCCGCCCCGTAAAAAAAGGGCGCTCGGCCTTGCGGCCGGCGCCCTTCTGGTCTGTCTGGTCTATTTCGTCCATCTCGTCTGTTTCGTCGTGAAGAGGGGTATCGGGTTTAGGGTATCGGGTATCGGGATGGAATAGGATTTTGTCTATAAATAATCTTCTTCCTTCCCTATACCCTATACTCGAGACCCTATACCCTTTATTTGAGTTCCGACAGTTTCGCCTTCGCCACACGCGCCTGGTTGGTCTGCGGGTACTTCTTGATGACCTGGTTGTAGACGATCTTCGCGCTCGCCTTGTCGCCGAGCTTCTGGAAGGCCATCCCCTGTTTCAGCAGGGCGTAGGGAACCTTGTCCCCGTTGGGGTAGTCCTTGACCACCTTCTGGTATTCCACGATGGCCCGCTCGAACTTGTCCTCCACGTACC
>CAYZKT010000152.1:0-6308 GCA_964478885.1 uncultured Syntrophaceae bacterium
GTCCGGGTCGGGCCATGCGGGCGCCGGCTGCGCTTCCTTCGTTTCGGCAGGGCACGGCCCGGCGGCGAAGAGGAGGAGAACGAGACTGAGGGCGAGTGCTTTCTTCACGGTTTCACCTTCTTCTGGAGAACGGCCACGGTCCGGTTTTCCTCGGTCAGGTATTTCTTCGCCGCTTCCATGATGTCCTGGGGGGTGATTTTCTCGATCATCTCGATGTATCGGGTCATGTACCGGTAATCGCCCGCGATGATCTCGTAGTAGGACAGCCGGCTGGCGAGACCGGAGTTCGAGTTGAGCTCGCGGATGAACTCCGCCCGCAGCTGGTTGATGATCTTTTCGAGTTCCTGCTTCTTCACGGGCTCCTTCTTGAGCTTCTCCAGTTCCGCGTACACGGCCTCTTCCAGTTCATCGGGCCCGTGGGGGTGGCGCGGGGACCCGGAGATCATGAAGAGGTTCGCGTATCGCGCGCCGGGCATGCCGTTGACGGCGCTCACGTCCTCGGCGATCTGCCTGCCCTGCACGATGGAGCGGTGAAACCGGGAGGTGCGCCCCTTGGACAGCAGGGCCTCGATGACGTCGAAGACGTAGTCCTCGAAGGCGGGCAGGGTGGGCTTGTGCCACCCGATGATGAGGTGGGGGTTTGCGTCGGCGACGAGATGGATCCGTTTCTCGCCGTTCTGGGGGGGCTCTTCCGTCACGCGGCGCACCATCGGGGGGTGGGCCGGGATGGGCCCGAAATAATTCTTGACCAGCTCCAGCGTCTTGCCCGCGTGGATGTCCCCCACGATGGCGATCACCGTGTTGCCCGGCGCGTGGTACTGCTTGAAGAAGGATTCGAGGTATCCGGGGGACAGGAAGGCGATGTCCGACGGCCAGCCGATGATGGGGCGGCGGTAGGGGCTCGCCGTGAAGGCCGTGGCAAGGAGGAGTTCCGAGAGCTTGCGCGCGGGGACGGACTCGTAGGTCTGCCTGCGTTCCTCCATGACGACGTCGCGTTCCGTGTAGAACTCCCGCAGGACGGGGTTCGTCATCCGGTCGGCCTCGATGCGGGCCCAGAGCTCGATGCGGTTCGAGGGGAGGCTGACCTTGTACGTCGTCACGTCCTGGCCCGTCGAGGCGTTGAGGTCCACGGACCCGTTTTCCGTGTAGAGCCGGTCGATCTCGTTTTCGACGACCCACTCCTTGGCTTCGCTCTGCAGCTCCTTCAGCTGCTGCTCGAGGCGCTTGATCTCCGCCTCGTCGGCGCGGGCCCCCTTCATCCGCTCGCGGTCGAGCGCCGTGCCCGTCTCCCGGACCCGCTTCAGCACCCGCTCCTCCTCCTTGAAGTTTTTCGATCCGATCGTGCGGGTTCCCTTGAAGAGCATGTGCTCCAGGAGGTGGGCCGCCCCGGTCTGTCCGTCGGCCTCGTCGGCGGCCCCCACGAGGTGGCGGATGTACAGGGAGACGGTGGGGCTCGTGTGCCTCTCCACGAGGAGGACCTTCAGGCCGTTCTCGAGAGTGACCCGCTGGACGCGGTCCTCCAGGTTGTAGGCCGTGGACGCGGCGGGCGTGAGGGCGATGAGGACCGCCGCCGCAACGACAAGTGCGATGATGAGCGCAGTGCGTGTTCCGGTACGAATCATGACGGGCGCAGGGTCTCCTTCCATAGTCTCCATAATCGGAATACCGCGTAGATAACGCCGGTGCCGCTGATCAGGACGATGAAGTTGGACGCGAAGAA
The DNA here is from genome assembly GCA_964478885.1 of uncultured Syntrophaceae bacterium. Lineage (GTDB taxonomy): Bacteria > Desulfobacterota > Syntrophia > Syntrophales > UBA2192 > UBA2192. Next base: position 1,721 of record CAYZKT010000152.1, read on the forward strand.
GACCATGACGAATTCCACGGGGTTGTTCATGCTGTAGGCGTAAATCAGAAGGGAGATCCCCCAGGCGAGAAAAAAAACCGAAAGCACGCCGATGAGGAGTTCTCTGAGCCACAGGAACAGGACCATGGACCTACGCGCCGGGCTACCGGATTCTCCGCGCCACCCCGCCGAAACGGGGCCCGGAGTCCGGTCATTATGACGAATCGAGCCGGAAAATTCAATCCCTTTCAGCGGGACTCCCCGTCCGCACAGGCGGCCCGCGCGCGATTCTTCAGCGCCTGGAAATCGGCGATGGAGATGCCTCGCTCCAGGCACGGCAGCAGGGAGTTGTTGTGGAAGAGGGGCTCGGCGGCGATGTCGTACCGCGCGTGGCGGAGGGCCTCGCCCCAGAGCGGGGTGCCGGGGATGGGCGAGTACTCGGCGAGGATGGGGCGCGCACCCGAGGCCGCCACGAGGTCGATGCCGTGCTGCACCTCTTCGGCCCGCTGGCCCGGCAGGCCGCAGAGCAGGTAGACGCCGATGTCCCGGGGCGCGTACCCCGCCTCGCGCAGATACGCGGCGGCCTGCCGGAGCTCATCGGTCGTCACCTTGCCGCCCGTCGCTTCCTGCCTGTCGGCCGAGGCGGTCTCGAAGCCGAACCGGACGGTGCGAAAGCCGGCCCGGAGCATGAGCGAGGCGAGCCGGGGCGAGACGTCCCGCACGTGCAGGCCGTTGGGGCAGTGAAAACGGCACTCGAGACCCCGCCGCAGGATCTCCTCCAGCATGGGAATGGCCCGGCGCGGCGAATCGACCAGCAGGGCGTCGTCGTAGAAGGCAACATCAACGACCCCGAACCGCAGGTGCCAGTGCTCGATCTCGTCGACGACGCGGATCGGGTCGCGCACGCGGAAGCCGCGGTTCAGCAGGGCCGAGGCGCAGTAGGTGCACCGGAAGGGACACCCCCGGGAGGTCAGGACGGGAACCGCGTCCGAGCGGCCCGCGAGGTCCAGGGCGGGGTAGGGGTAGCTGTCGAGATTCCCCGTATCGATGCCGAAATCGAAGGTCCCGCCGAGAAGGTCTTCGAGAGCGGCGGGCAATGCCGCTTCGCCGTCGCCGGTCAGCACGAGATCGGCCCCCGCGGCGGACCGGGCATGGCCCTCGCACAGGGTGGCGTAGTTGCCGCCCAGGATCACCGGCACGCCGGGCCAGGCGCCCCGGATCACCCGGATCGCGTCGGCCACGCCGGGGTACCAGTAGGTCATCATGGAGCTGACCAGGACCGCGTCGGGCCTCGCGCGGCAAACGAGGCGCTCCCGGAAACGGGCCGGCGTCATCCCGTAGCGGCGGTAGCGCTTCCGGATGGGGCGCAGGGCTTCCGGCCTGGGGATCTCCTCGCTGAAGAACTTCCCCTGGCCCCACTCACCCCGCTTCGGAGGTCTCCGCGTCTCGTCGCCCCCGCCGTCGAGGCAGTCGATCAGTTCGACGCGGTGCCCGGCCGCACGGAGCAGCGACGCCAGGGTGAAGAGCCCCAGCGGCCTCACCCAGAGGTCGTAGGCGGCAAAGTCGGCAATCCAGGGGTTCACGAGCAGAAAGGTCCTGTTGCCCATCCGTTTCTTCCCCGTTCATCGGTTCTGCCCGCGGTGCACGGCCTCGCAGCACCCGCCGGGCGACCGGGAGTATAGCAGGGGGAGGGTCGGCGGGCAAGGCGAAGGGTTTTACCAGAAAAGGCTTGAAGGAAAAAATGAACCTTGCTAACATGCCGCAACGACCGACAGGGGGTCCCGAACGGCAGACACCTTCCGCCGTACGGTCTTATGAAAGCCGTCATCCAGAGAGTCGACAGTGCCTCGGTGAGCGTCCGCGGGAGCGAGATTTCCCGCATCGGGGCGGGGTTGCTCGTCCTGCTCGGGGTCGAGACGGGCGACAGCGAGAAGGATGCCGATTTTCTCCTCGACAAGATCATCCACCTGCGCATCTTCGAGGACGGCGAGGGAAAGATGAATCGTTCCCTGGTCGATTTTTCGGGCGAGCTCCTCGTCGTGTCGCAGTTCACCCTGCTGGCGGACTGCCGCAAGGGACGCAGGCCTTCCTTCACGAACGCCGCGGACCCCGCGCAGGCCACGGCACTTTACGAGTACATGCTGTCCAGGGCGAAGGAGAAGCTGCTGAAGGTCGGACAGGGGCAATTCCAGGCCTCGATGAAGGTCGAACTCGTGAACAGCGGCCCCGTGACGATCCTCCTGGACAGCCGGCGATGAGAGGCGTGAACCGATGAAAATCCGGGCCGAAGAGCTGCCGCCGAGCTTCATCCGCATCGACAAGGAGGGGACTTGGCACTTCAAGGGCAACGAGATGTTCCGCAAGGACATCGTGAAGCTCTTCTACCAGAACCTCAAGCGCGACGAGTCGGGACGGTACTACATCGAGCTCGAAAACGACCTGGCCTCCGTCGAGGTGGAGGACACGGCCTACGTCGTGCGGGCCGTCTACCGGTTCGGCACGCCCGGGGAGGACAACGAACGGATTTCCGTCCTGCTCAGCGACGACACCCTCGAGGAAATCGACTGCGAAACGCTCTGCATCGGCCGGGACAACGTTCTGTACTGCTCGGTCAAGCCCGACAACCACCCGGCCCGTTTCCTGCGGTCAAGCTACTACCAGATCGCCGAAACGTTCGATTACGACGAGTCCCGGGATTCCTACTTTCTGCCCATGAACGGAAGGCGGTACTACATCCGCAATCGCGACGGCGCCTGAGAGGCGCCCGGAATCCCTGACGGATCGACCCCAACTCGCTGGAGGTATACATGCTCTAAACGTATATCAAGATGGCCCTGACCTTCGACGACCTGCTGCTCGTCCCGGCGGAGTCCACCATATTGCCGAAAGACGTGGACACGAGGACGAACCTGACGAACAGCATCGTCATGAACATCCCCATCGTCAGCGCCGCCATGGACACCGTGACGGAGTCCCAGACCGCAATCTGCGTGGCCCGCGAGGGCGGCATCGGCATCATCCACCGCAACATGAGCATCGAGCGGCAGACCCTCGAGGTCGACAAGGTCAAGAAGTCGGAGAGCGGCATGATCGTGGACCCCATCACGATCGGGCCGGAGCAGAAAGTGAAGGACGCCCTCGAACTGATGAGCCGCTACAAGATCTCCGGCGTCCCCGTCGTCAAGGGCCGCCGCCTCGTGGGGATTCTCACCAACCGAGACCTGCGCTTCGAGACCAACCTCGAGCAGCCCGTCTCGAACGTCATGACGAAGGACAAGCTCGTCACCGTGTCCCAGAACATCAGTCTCGAGGACTCGAAGAAGCTCCTCCACAAGCACCGGATCGAGAAGCTGCTCGTCGTCGACGACGACTTCAGTCTCAAGGGTCTCATCACGATCAAGGACATCGAGAAGATCCAGAAGTACCCCAACGCCTGCAAGGACCAGCTCGGCCGCCTGCGGGTCGGAGGCGCCGTGGGCATCACGGACCGCGAGGCCCGGGTCCAGGCCCTCCTGGCGGCGGGATGCGACGTGATCTGCATCGACACCTCCCACGGACACTCGAAGGGCGTCCTCGACGCGGTGAGGGACACGAAGAAGAATTTCCCCAACTGCGAGGTCATCGCCGGCAACGTGGCCACCTTCGAGGGGGCAGAGGCCCTCATCAAGGCGGGGGTGGATGCCGTCAAGATCGGCGTGGGGCCCGGCTCCATCTGCACGACCCGCATCGTCGCAGGGATCGGAGTGCCCCAGATGACGGCCATCATGGAATGCTCAAAGGCGTCCGCGAAATACAGCGTTCCCATCATCGCCGACGGCGGGATCAAGTACTCCGGAGACATCACCAAGGCCCTCGGGGCGGGTGCGCATTCCGTGATGATCGGGGGGCTCTTTGCCGGCACCGAGGAGAGCCCCGGCGAGACGGTCCTCTTCCAGGGACGCAGCTACAAGGTCTACCGCGGCATGGGGTCGCTCGAGGCCATGAAGGAAGGAAGCCGCGACCGCTACATGCAGGACGACATCGAAAGCTCCCTGAAGCTCGTGCCCGAGGGCATCGAGGGCAGGGTGCCCTTCCGCGGGTCGCTCTCCAACAGCATCTACCAGATCATGGGCGGCCTGAAGGCCGGGATGGGATACGTGGGCTGCCGAAGCATCGAGGAGCTGAGACAGAAGGCCCGCTTCGTGCGGATCACCCCGTCGGGCCTCCGCGAAAGCCACGTCCACGATGTCATTATTACGAAGGAAGCCCCGAACTACAGGATTGACTGATTCGCCGTATGTTTGTCATTTTAAGGGATGAAGTGCGGGGACGCCAACCGGCTGCGCCCCGCTTTTTTTCAGCCGAGATCGATTGATTTTGTTCGCCGCCGTAGTGTATGATGAGTCGCGAAACAGTCAATCCGAATTTAATGATCATCCTTTCATTCAGACACTTGGGACTCCATGAAGCACGTCGATTTCGTCCACCTCCACCTGCACACCCAGTACAGCCTCCTGGACGGCACCATCCGTCTCGGCGACCTGTTCAAAAAGGCCAAGGAATACAGGATGCCCGCCGTGGCCATTACCGATCACGGCAACATGTACGGCGCCGTCGACTTCTACCAGCA
>CAYZKT010000153.1:0-6181 GCA_964478885.1 uncultured Syntrophaceae bacterium
AGGTTGCTGCACAGCTCTATGGAACGGACACTGATCACCGGCGGGGCGGGCTTTCTCGGAAGCCATCTGTGCGATTTCCTGATTGAAAAGGGTCACGAGGTCATCTGCATCGACAACCTCTTGACCGGCGACATGGAAAACATCTCCCACCTGCTGGGGCACAAGCGGTTCCGCTTCATCCAGTACGATGTGACGAATTACCTGCACGTCGACGGGCCGCTCCACAACATCCTGCACTTTGCCTCGCCCGCCAGCCCGATCGACTACCTGAAAATGCCCATCCAGACCCTGAAAGTGGGCTCCCTGGGAACGCACAAGGCCCTCGGGCTGGCAAAGGCCAAGGGGGCCCGGTTCCTTCTGGCCTCGACGTCGGAGTGTTACGGGGACCCCCTGGTCCACCCCCAGCGGGAGGACTACTGGGGAAACGTCAACCCTGTGGGGCCCCGGGGCGTCTACGACGAGGCGAAGCGGTTCGCCGAGGCCATGACGATGGCCTACCATCGGTTTCACGGCGTCCGGGTCCGGATCGTGAGGATTTTCAACACCTATGGCCCCCGCATGCGTCTCCGGGACGGGCGGGCGCTGCCCGCGTTCATGGGGCAGAGCCTCCGAGGGGAGGACCTGACCATGTTCGGCGACGGCACGCAGACCCGGAGTTTCTGCTACGTGGACGATCTGGTCGACGGGATCTTCCGCCTTCTGAATTCCGAGGAGGCAACTCCGGTCAACCTGGGCAACCCCGACGAGATCACGCTGCTGGAGCTGGCCCGACGGGTGCTGGCGGTGACGGGGTCGACAAGCGGGATCGTGTACCGCGAACTGCCCGAGGACGACCCGAAGGTGAGACAGCCCGACATCGGAAAGGCGAGGGAACTGCTGGGCTGGCAGCCCCGGGTGACGCTGGACGAGGGCCTGAGGAAGGTATTGCCGTACTTCCAGAGCAAGGTGGCGTAGGCCTCCGCTCTTCATCACTTCCTCACTTCGCAATGGCATGCTGGGGCTTTGTTCCTGGCACCGTATTGAGGATATGAGAGACCGTGGATAGGACGACAAAGAGGCCCGTCAGCCGAAAACGTGCCCTGGAGATCATCGGGAATTTCCCCTCCTCGCGGGTGCTCGTCCTTGGCGATCTCATGGTGGATCATTTCATCTGGGGCAAAGTCTCCCGGATTTCGCCCGAGGCCCCAGTCCCCGTCGTCGAGGTGACGAAGGAAAACCTCATGATGGGCGGCTCCGGCAACGTGGTGAGCAACATCCACGCCATCGGGGGCAACGTGGCCGTCGCAGGGGTCATCGGCTCGGACGGGATGGGCGACTGGCTCAAGGCGAAGCTGCAGCAGATGAATGTCGACACGGACGGGCTCGTGCAGGAAGGCGAGCGGCCCACGACGGTCAAGACGCGCATCGTCGCCCACGGGCAGCAGATGGTCCGATACGACCGGGAGAGCCGGCACGTCGTCCGGCCCGACAGCGCCGACCGCATCGTTCAGTTCGTCCTGTCCATCCTCGACGGCGTGCAGGCCATCGTGATCTCCGACTACAACAAGGGGATCGTGACCGACCGCCTGCTGGACGGGGTCCGGCGGGTCGTGGCGGGGCGCCGGATCCCGGTTTGCGTCGACCCGAAACGAAACGATTTCACCGTCTACCGGGATTTCGACGTCATCACGCCCAACCACCACGAGGCGGGGCGCGCCGTGGGGGTCGAGAACACGCATGAGCTCAACGAGGGACGCCGCGCCGAGATCGCCCGGATCGGCCGGGACATCATGAAGCAGTTCGGGTTCCGGGCGGTGCTCATCACGCGCGGCGAGGCGGGCATGGACCTCTTCGAGCGCGGGGGGCGGGACTTCCACATCCCCGCCGAGGCCAAGGAGGTTTTCGACGTGACCGGCGCGGGGGACACGGCCATCGGGATCTTTGCCCTGTCGCTGGCCTCCGGGGCCTCCTTCCGCGAGGCGGCCTACCTGGCCAACAAGGCGGCCGGGATCGTCGTGGGCAAGATTGGAACGGCCACGGTCTCGCCGGCGGAACTGAAGCGAGTGGTCTAAAGACAGGGTCCAGGGTTTCGGGTATAGGGTATAGGGGCTGTTCGATGAGTCACCCCAAAGAGCCCGATCCGGTAAAGTTGTTCGTCAGCGTCATCGCCGCCGATCGGGGCCTGATGGCCGAGGCGATCGGGCAGCTCGCGGGGCAGTTCGGGGAACCGGACTTCGTGAGCGAGTTCCTGCCCTTCGACTACACGGACTACTACAGCGCCGAGATGGGCAAGGGTCTCGTGAGGCGGTTCGTGACCTTCGAGCGGCGGATCCGCCCGGAGGAGCTGCCCGCCGTCAAGTTCTTCACAAATGCCCTCGAGGAAAAATTCGCGGGGGGCGACGGGGCCCGGCGGGTCAACATCGACCCCGGGTACGTGGCTCGTCAGCACTTCATCCTGGCAACGGGGAAGGGCTATTCCCACAGGCCGTACCTCGGCCGGGGCATCTACGCGGACCTGACGCTCGAGTATCGGAAGGAGACCTTTCGGCCCCTGGAATGGACGTACCCGGACTATCGCGCGGAGCGGACGATCGGGATGCTCAACAGGCTTCGACGGCGTTACATGATTCAGTTAAAACAGTCATAAGGCTTAAGGCGAATGGCATGAGTCAGTTTCAACGAGTTTCTTGATTTCTTTTTTGCCTTACGTCAGGAGTTTACCATGCTCAGTATGACCGGTTACGGAAGGGCGGAGGCGCTCATCGAGGGGCGCAAGTGGAACATCGAGATCAAGTCGCTCAACCACCGCTACATCGAGATCATCACGCGCCTGCCCAACGCGCTCTCCCCGCTCGAGGTGGACATCAAGAAGCGGGTCGGCGAGCGGATTTTCCGCGGGCGCATCGAGGTGAGCATCCAGGCCGACGCGGAGAGCGGGGGCGACAACGGCGTCCAGTACAGCCTGAATGTGCCGCTGCTGAGGAACTACCATACGCTTCTGCTGAAGATCAAGGAGGAGCTGGGCCTGGAAGACCGGGTCGAGCTGAGGACCCTGGTCCGTTTCAAGGAGATCTTCATCCCCTCGGAGACCCGCTTCGACCCGGCGGCGGCCTGGAAGGAGCTCCAGAACACCCTCGACGACGCCCTCGACGCCCTCATCCGGATGCGCCAGGCGGAAGGCGAGATCCTCAAGAAGGATTTCCTGGCGCGTCTCGACACCTTGAAGCGCTATCTCGATTCGGCCAAGGCCCGGGCCCCCAAGACCGTCCTGGAGTACAAGCAGCGGCTTCAGGACCGCATCCGGGAGCTGACGGAGGGGCTCGAAATGGACCCCGTCCGCCTGAGCCAGGAAGTGGCCCTGCTGGCGGAGAAGAGCGACATCACCGAGGAGATCGTGCGTTTCGAGAGCCACGTCAGCCAGATGGAGAAGCTCTTCAAGGGCAGCGACGCCATCGGGCGCAAGCTCGACTTCCTGCTCCAGGAGATGGGGCGCGAGGTGAACACAATCGGCTCCAAGAGCAACGACATCTCCATCGCGCAGGACGTCATCGAACTCAAGAGCGAGCTGGCCAAGCTGAGGGAGCAGGCCCAGAATGTCGAGTAGCCCCGTGCCGATGGGCGGGATTTTCATCGCGGTGACGGGCCCCTCGGGGTCCGGAAAGACCTCTGTCTGCAAGGCCCTGCTGGCGGGGTTCCCGCAGATCCGTTTCTCCGTCTCCCTGACGACGCGGCCGCCGAGGCCCGCGGAGGTGGACGGCGAGGATTACCATTTCGTCTCCGAGGCCGAGTTCCGCGAACGGATCCGGCGCGGCGACCTGATCGAATGGGCCGAGAATTACGGGCAGCTCTACGGGACGTCCCGCGAGGCCGTGGAGGAGGCCCTGAAGGGAAACGACCTGCTGCTGGACGTGGACACCCGCGGGGCCCGGGCTCTGAAAAAGGCCTGGCCGGGCGGCATCTTCGTGTTCATCGTCCCGCCGTCCATCGGGGAGCTCGAGCGGCGCCTCAGGGGCCGGGGCTCGGAGACCGAAGAAACGATCCGGCGGCGTTTCGACAACGCGCTTCGTGAGATTCGCGAGATCGTGTGGTATGATTACGTGATTGTGAACGATGAGCTGGACGCGGCCATCGACCGCCTGCGGGCCGTGTACCTTGCCGAAACATGCAGGCGGGAACGCATGATGGAACAAATAAAACCTTTCTTTGATCGATCCGGAGGTGTGTAAATATGGCACGAGTGACCGTTGAAGACGCGTTGAAAAACGCGAGAAACCGCTTTGCCCTCGTGATCCTGTCGGGCCAGCGGACCCGGCAGATTCTCAAGGGGTCGCAGCCCCTGGTGGACAACCGGGACAACAAGCCCGTGGTTACGTCGCTTCGTGAAATAGCGGCCGGCAAGGTGCGGTACTCCCAGCCCGAGCTCTTGGACAAGGTCGAGGAGCAGGCGCGGCAGATCGGCGACGACATGGGGTTCATCGGTGACGAGGATGACTCCGAGTAGGGATGCGCGATCGCGCCTGATCTTCGCCCTGGACATGGGGGACGGCATCGACGAGACCCTGCAGTGGGTCGAGCGCCTGCGCGACCACATCGGGGTCTACAAGATCGGCAAGGAGGCCTTCACCCACTTCGGGCCCGAGATCGTCCGCCGCATCCAGGGCCTCGGGGGGAGGGTCTTTCTCGATCTGAAGTTCCACGACATCCCCAACACGGTGGCCAAGGCCGCCGAGGGGGCGGTCAGGCTCGGGGTCGCCATGTTCAACCTCCACGCCCTCGGGGGGCGGGAGATGATGGAGAAAACCGTTCAGGCCGCCCGGAAGGCGGCACAGGAGGCGGGTGCCCCGATGCCGCTGGTCCTGGCGGTCACCGTGCTCACCAGCCTCAACGACCGGGATCTCTCCGAGCTGGGCTTCCGGCAGACCACCCAGGGGCTGGCGGCGCACCTGGCCGCGGCGGCACACCGGGCCGGCGTGGGGGGAGTCGTGGCATCCCCGCAGGACATCCTTCCCATCCGCAAGGCCTGCGGGCCCGGTTTCGCCATCGTGACGCCGGGCATCCGCCTGGGCGGGGGCGAGGTGGAAAAGGACGATCAGAAACGGATCGACACGCCCCGCGAGGCGATCCGCAACGGGGCCGATTACATCGTCGTGGGGAGGCCCATCCGCCTGGCGAAGGACCCCGTCGAAGCGGCGGACCGGATCGTCGAGGAGATCGCCCTGGGGCTGGCGGACCGGCAATAAAACAGGTCTATCTCGACTGTCTGGTCTGTTTGGTCCATTCCGTCGCGGCTCCTGCGGAGTCGTACTCTCCGGTTTCGCCTTTAGCCATTTGCCCTGAGCCTTAAGCCAGCAGCAAGCCAGAGCGGCTCACCCTTAACGGCAAACGATAATCGTCGAGAATCCTTCGGCCATGCAGATTATTTATGGCATCAATCCCGTTCTGGAGACCCTCCGAAGCAAAGGCAGCGACATCCGCAAGGTCATCCTCGCCGAAGGCCGGCGGGGAGGGGATGCGGCAAAGATCCTGGAGCTTGCAGCGGCCCGGGGCGTTGCGGTGGAGACCCTCCGGCGCGAGGAACTCGACCGCCGGGCGGGCACCGCGGCGCACCAGGGGGTGCTCTGCCTTTGCGGGGAGTTTGCCTACGCGAGCCTCGAGGACATTGTCGCCAACCGCCAGCCCGTCTTTCCCGGCAGCCTGGTTTTGCTGCTCGACGGGATCGAGGACCCGCAGAACCTCGGCTCCCTGATCCGGTCGGCCCATTGCTTCGGCGCCAACGGGGTGGTCATCCCCCGGGACCGCGCCGCCGGCATCACCCCCGCCGTCATCAAGGCCTCGGCCGGGGCCTCGGGCCACATCCCCGTGGCCCGGGTCGTCAACCTCACCCAGTCCATCGACTTTCTGAAGGAGAAAGGGTTCTGGGTCTACGGAGCCGACGCCGGGGCGGACACCGAACTCGGGTCGGCCCGCTTCGAAGGCGATATCGGCCTCGTCATGGGAAGCGAGGGCAAGGGGATCCGGCCGCTCGTGCGGAAGCACTGCGACAACCTGGTCTCCATCCCGCTTTTCGGCAAGGTCGATTCGCTCAACGTCTCCGTGGCAGCCGGCATTCTTCTGCACGAGATTCGCCGCCAATCCGCTCCCCGTTGAGGGGGGGACGAGTCATTGTTCAATAGAGAAGTTGAGAAGCTGGGAAGTTGAGAAG
>CAYZKT010000154.1:0-6151 GCA_964478885.1 uncultured Syntrophaceae bacterium
TCTTCCCACACGGTCTGCAATCGCCGATCCGACCCGAGTCCCCGTCCCGGGACGGGGAGCCCCTCTCAACCGAAACCTCTGGAAGGAGGTCGACCATGAACTCGGAGCAGATGAAAGCGTTCCTGGCCGGGCTCTGCGTTGCGGGTCTTCTCTCCGGGGCAAGCCTCATCCTGGGCGGCTGTGCCACACCGGGCAAGTCGTCCTGAAGCTCCTGAAGCGCGAAGCAGGGTGCAGGTGGCACCCCACAGCAGGAGAAGAAGGCAGACCCGCCGCAGCCGCCGCCCGGCTCCAGCGGGTGACCCGCTCGGAAATAGTGCAGGTCGCACTACAACCCTCTGGCCAAAACGGCTGAAGACGGGCCGGCCGAAAGCCGCCGCACCGGCGGGCGCCGGCCCGGGCCCTCTCACCAATGCGGGATGCGGGTGGCGGTTCCCCAATCCCGGGATGGGGCGAACGTCATGCCGCACCCGTCATCGCAACCCCTGGAAGCCCTCTACCCCCTGTGCCGGGCCCTGCTGGGCGCCCGGCGCTGGGAGCGCCTCGCCGCATCCAGTGACGACCCCCCGGGGCTTGCCGCCCTGCTGGAGCGAAGCGCCCTTCCGAAGGGGGCCCCCCCGTTCATCGCCGATCTGGCCCGGCTCGAGTGGGCCGTTCACGAGGCCGGCACTGCGTTCATCCCGCCCGCCGCAGGGTTGTCTTCCCCGACGGTCAATCCTGCCCTGCGTCTGCTTGCGCTCAAATGGAAGGGACTTGCCGAAGGGATGGACGAACGGAAGCGTAAACCGGCCCGGCCGAAACGGGGCGACGAGGTCGTCCTGGTCTGGAAGCGGCCGGAAACGGGGGAGATCGTCGCCCGCAGGGCCTCCGACGAGGACCTTCTCGTGCTCAAGATGACCCTCGAGGGGATTTTGTCCGAGGAGGTGGCCTCGACGGGGTCGATCCCCGTGGGCGCCGTCGACGGGGCCCTGCGGCGGGCCGCCGAACAGGGCCTGCTGCTGATGCCGGCCTCGCGGATCCGGCGGGACCCCGCCGTCTTTGCCGCCCCCGCGCGCGAGGAGTTCCTCGTCTCGCCCATGTTCACCCTCCAGTGGCACATCACCCAGGCCTGCGAGCTCAAGTGCAGGCACTGCTACGACCGCAGCCGCCGTTCCCCCCTGACGATGAAGACGGCCCTGCGGGTGCTCGACGAGCTGCGGGGGTTCTGCCGCGAGCGCTTCGTGGGGGGGCAGGTGACCTTCAGCGGGGGCAACCCGCTGCTGTACCCGCGGTTCCTCGAGCTCTACCGGGCCGCCGTCGACCGGGGGTTCTACACGGTCATCCTGGGCAATCCCGCCCCGAGGGAGACGATCGAGCGGATCGCGGCCATCCGCCGGCCCGATGCCTTCCAGGTGAGCCTCGAGGGGCTCGAGGCCCACAACGACAGTATCCGCGGACGGGGCACCTTCCGGCGCGCCCTCGAGTTTCTCGATATCCTCCGGGAGCTCCGCATCTACTCCATGGTGATGCTCACGCTCACGCGGGACAACCTGGACCAGGTCCTCCCTCTGGCCGAGTTGCTTCAGGGTCGCGCGGACCTGTTCTCCTTCAACCGCCTGGCCCTGGTGGGGGAAGGGGCCTCGCTGTCCCTGCCGGGCCGGGCGGAGTACGTTGCTTTCCTGGCCGCCTATCTGGAGGCGGCGAAGCGAAACCCCGTGATGGGGCTGAAGGACAACCTCCTGAACATCCACCGGCACGCCTGCGGGGAGCCGCTCTTCGGCGGCTGCGCGGGCTTCGGCTGCGGGGCGGCCTTCAACTTTCTCACCCTGCTGCCCGACGGCGAGGTCCACGCCTGCCGGAAGTTCCCTTCCCTGATCGGGAACCTCCGCGAGCGGAGCCTCGCGGAGATCTACGACTCCGACCTTGCGCGGCGCTACCGCGCCGGTTCCGAGGCCTGCCGGGGGTGCGCCATCCGCGCCGTCTGCGGGGGCTGCCTGGCGTCCACCTACAGCCTCGGGCTCGATGTCTTTACCCGCCGCGACCCTTACTGTTTCATGGATCGGAAGGCGCCTGCGCGCCCGTGACGGCCTTTTCCAGCACCCATAAAATGCTGTATCCGGCGGCGTCAATCTGGTAAAAGGACCACTGATCCCAACGGCTGGAGGTTTCCCCCGCGCGGTGCCCGGCAAACTCTTTCTCTTCGACTTCGACGGCGTTCTGGTCGACTCCCTGGCGCTCTACGAAAACTCGGTCAACGTCTGCCTCGAGCGCATCGGCAGGCCCCCGATCGCGTCCCGGGAGGAGTTTCTCGACCTCTTCGAGGACAACTTCTACAGTGCGATCGAGAAGCGCGGCATCGACGTGAACGCGTTCATGGCCGCCTCGAAGGCGGTGACCCCCACGCTCGACTACGGCATCGTGCGGCCCGTCACGGAGCTCCTCCCCGTGCTGGCCGGGATGAAGGCGCGCCACGGGCTCGTCATCATCTCCTCGAACTCCTCCTTCGCGATCCGGCTCATGCTCGCGAAGTTCGGCTTCGATCCCTATTTCGACGACATCCTGGGGGCCGATTTCAACTTCAGCAAGATCGAGAAGATCCTTTACGCCAAGGGGCATTTCGGCACGGACGCCCGGCATACCTGGTACGTCTGCGACACGGCGGGGGACATCCGGGAGGCTCGCGAGGCGGGCGTGAAGACCGCGGCGGTCACGTGGGGCTGGCACCCGCGGGCGCGGCTCGAGAGGGCCCGGCCGGACGCGATGATCGAGAGGCCCGCAGACCTGCTCGCCCTGTGCGGGTAAGCCCCGCGACCCAGCCGGCGAATGCCGTTGACAACACCCGCGGGCAGGCGTTATAAATAAACAGGCGCTGTCCGGACGAGACCGTTCATCTCGAAACACGCTCCCGCGCCGTTCTCTTCTCCCCTTCGCACGTCCTCTCGATCCTGCTGCTTTCCCCCCGTTCGACCCGCGCCGGTCCCGCGGCGCGCACATCGAGGAAGGAGGTGATTCGCATGTTCGAGCCGAAACGAATCCTGGTGCCGACGGATTTCACCGCCGATTCCGATCGGGCGTTGCGGGAGGCGATCGATATTGCCGCGACCTCCCGCGGGAAGGTTTACCTGCTGCATGTGGACCAGCGGTTGCCGCTGGCTGTCGGGGACGCCGTCATCGACCCGGAGGTGATCGCTGCGGTGGAGAGAGATGACGAGCGGGTTGCCCGGCAGAGGATGCTCGAGGCCATCGGCAAGGTGGCATCGCAATCCGATGTCGAGATCGAGATCGACGAACGCCACGGGGCGACCCTGGAGGAGATCGCCGCCTACATGAGGGACAAGCTGATCGATCTCGTGGTCATCGGGCCCCACGCCCGGAAAGGGCTGATCAAAGTCCTGCAGGCAAGCGTCACGGGTAAGTTGATGAAGGACATCGCGTGTCCGATGCTTGTCCTGCCGACCCACGCCTGAATCGAATGCCGTTCGCGCCGACACCCCTGTGCGGAAGCGCCGTCTTTCGCTGAACGGGGTTGTCTGTGCATTCGTCCCGTCAGAGGCCCCAGGCCCGCCGCAGCCTCTCTCGGCCGTCGAAAAGAAGCCGGATGTAGTCCGTCTCCATCTCCGCCATTTCCCCGTCTTCCTTTCTCATCCAGTCCGACAGCCAGGCGAAGCGAAGCGCCGTCACGAACTCGGGAAGCACCGCGAAACCCCGCGCGTCGAAACGCCCCGAGGCCCGCAAATCCCCGATGAACGCCAGGGCCATGGGCCCCGCGAGAGCCGCGGGGTCCTCCATCCCGAGGCACCCCACGACGAGGGCCGCGTCGTAGATCTCCGGCCGGAAACCCGAAAACTCCCAGTCGATGACGCCCCGGATGCCTTCTTTTCCCCAGATGACGTTGACCGGGTGGGGGTCGCCGTGGCCGAAGGCGACGGGGAGACGATCGTGGGCGAAAAAAAGGCTCGCCTCGAGCCAGTCGTGAACATCCCGCACGGCTGCGGCTCGCCCGGGGGCATGGCGGGCCATCTTCGCCATGAGATCGCGGGTGAACTCGGCGATGGAAAAGGGCCGCCCGGGCCTGCCGAAGGGAATGCCTGCCGATGCGCCCTTCATCTCGATGAGAAACCGCGCCAGCGCCTCTCCCCGCCAGGCCTCGAGAACGTAAGCGGGGCGGTCCAGTTCCACCCCTTCGATGAACGGCGATGCCTGCCAGAACCCGCCCGCCGCCTTGACGAGAGAATCCCCCTGCCCGGTCCGCAGATAGCCGTGGATGCCCGCGAGCCCGCGGGAGGCCAGCCAGTCGAGGGTTGCCGCGATCTCGCGCTTTCGCCCGACCGTCCGGGAGGCGACCCGTTCGAGGACAAAACGCCTTCCGTCCGCATCCTCGACCACGGTTCTGAACAGGGACCGCTCGGGGCTGCCTGCCGGTACCAGCTCCGGCCGCTCGGCCTTCAGCTCGAGGTTCCATTGACGGAGGATGTCGGCGAGAAGCGATCGGTTCAAAGGAAACTTCCCGGGTGCTTGGACCGAACAGACCGAACAGATCTCTTCATCGGTTCGTCCACCGCATCCACGCGGCCGCCGACCAGCCCCAGACAGCATTGAAGAGGACGACGAAGACGGGTGTCCACGTCCCGAGGTCGAGCCCCATCATCCCCTTGCCCAGGCGCAGCGGGAAGATCACGAAGAGCTGGACCAGGGTGGGGCCGATGCTGAAGAACAGGCCGCGCAAAAAGACGTTTTTCTCCCATAGCGGCACGACGAACAGCAGGCCCCAGATCCCGCCCCAGACGATCCTCGGGTAGATCCAGGCCGGGGTCATCGGGGCCGAGAGGCTCACGCCGAGGGCCGCCGTGAGGCCGTACTTCACGGCAAGCCAGAGGCAAAGGCTGTTGGCGAGCCCGCCCAGCGCCCCGGCGCTGAAAGCGAGGGTCAGGGTTCTCGCGAATTTTCTCATGTCTGCTCCCTCGAGGGGGATTTCTTCTGGCTCTTCGTGATCGGCCTCGTGCGCAGGAGGATGTAGGTCGCCCCGGCGCCGCCGTCGCAGAGCCGCGCGCTCGAGTAGGCGATGACCCACTTGCGCCAGGGCCCGCGGGTCAGCCACTCGGTCACCCTGGCTTTCAGGACCGGCTCGCCCTGCGAGGAGAGCCCCCGTCCGTGGATGACGAGAAGCGATCGGCGGTTCCGGATCACCGAGTCGCGGAGGAAGTCCTCGAAGACGATGCGGGCCTCCTCGACGCCGAGACCGTGCAGATCGATGTGGGCCTGGATGGAAAACTCTCCCCGGTGCAGCCTCTCGGCCATCTTCGGGCTCACGCGGTAGCCCGTCCCCTCGATGTACTCGGGGGTGTCGGCCACCACGAAACCCCTGCCGGAGGCGATGAGGGCCTTCATCCCCTCCACGGCATCCTCCCCGGCGGCCTTCGGCGACGCGCCCGCGGGGGGAGGCTTCCCCCGCCCTTCTTTCCGGTCCGGGCCGCAGACGGGACGAATGCCCTCCATGGCGCGCAGGAAGAACTGCCTCTCCGCCTCGGGGTCGTCCATCGCAGGCCGGGCGACGGGCTTTTGCGGTTCCTTCGGCCCGGCGGCAGGGGGATCCTTGAGGCGGGATTTCAGCCCCTTGAAGGGTTGATGCCCGAGGGGTGTTCGATTCGATTCCACGGTCCTTTCCTGCTGCCGACCCCGTCTCAGAGGTCGTACAGTTTTTCGTCGACCGAGGGCCGCAGGCCCTTTTTCCCCCGGACGGCCTTTTTGGCCAGGGAGAAGAGATCCTCGTCCCCGAGGGAATCCCCCATCTCCTCCTCGATCCGGTCCGGGTCCTCCCCCTTCTCCATCCGGGCGAGGGCCTCCTCCATCTTCGGCCCGAGGGCAAGCCCCGTGGCGTCCGTCAGCTTTCGCATCAGCTTGGCCGCCTGGCGGGGATCGTTCTCGTCGAGCCCGTCGGCCTCCCGCGCGATCATCTCCATGGCTTTTTCCATCTTCGACTCGTCGAGACCGGCCAGCTCGTCGCCCCCGGCCTCCTCCTTTTTCCCGGAGAGCTTCGCGAAGACCGACATCTGGCGCTGGAGCCTGACCTTCTTGCACTTCGGGCAGAAGGGGACCTTCTCCGTGTTCACGCTCCGGGAGAAGAAATTGTAGATCGTGTTGCACTTGCGGCAGTAGAACTCGTAGATGGGCATGG